>CALHLB010000021.1 GCA_938034375.1 uncultured Alphaproteobacteria bacterium
GTTTGATCGTAAGATCGCTTGTCTCCAAAATGCGCAGTGCTTCGCGTTTAAATTCTTCCGTAAATTCTCGTTGTTTCATCAAAACCTCCTGATAAATAAAACTTATCAAAAAGTCTCTCCATTAAAACAGGGTAAGTCCACTCCGCATCATGACAGATCGCGGGACGGAATACTGTGGCAGAGCTGACAAACACGACTATCAACTCTTCCTCGCCATCAATGATATTGACCACACAAAAACAAAGGTGAAGCACCCGCAGACGAATGGCATTTGCGAGCGGTTCCACAAGACAATCTTACAAGAGTTTTATCAGGTGGCTTTTAGAAAGAAACTGTACGAAACCATTGAACAGCTACAGGCCGATCTTGATGAATGGATGCATCATTACAATACGCAACGAACCCATCAGGGTAAAATCTGTTGCGGAAGAACACCCTTCGAAACTATGATCAAAGGAAAACAAAGCTGGATGGAAAAGTTTGTGAACCAAATTTGACCTGACAGATCATCGCCAACAAAACGGCTAACTGTCAGATCACATCTGAACTTCTACAGTTTATGAGTGTGTCGCTAACCTTTATCCTAAAAATTAAGCCCTATATCGCGATGATCTGAACTACAAGCGGCAACATAAAGCGCTTGTTCACGTGGCAACCTCTTTTGTGAGCGCAGGCCAATCGTTGCTGCAATTGATGCGCGATACTCTTCAAGCGGTTTTAAAAGCTCCTTGCTTGCTTTTGCGCGCCATGAAAGCCCCTCTTCATAGGTTTTTATGGCTTCAACAACAAGTTCATCACCTTTTTGCCTATCCGCACGACGCCCTTTTATCGCACGCCTTGCTTTTGATAGGAGCCTGCGAATATCTCGCGTTCCCTCAACACCCTTTAAAACAGCTTCACTTTTCTTAATACGGTCTTGCGCTTCATTATTATCAAGTTTAGTAAGGTCTTCTTTCAATTGATTTAATTCACTTGCCAATGAAATATAATCTTCACCGGCTGAAATCACTAAAATTGCCTCATCAAGCGGTTTATTCGCATTATCAACGGTACGGCGATATTCGATGCGTGCATTTCTTTCCGCTTTCGTAAAGGCACTGTATTCACTTTCAGATGCCTCCCATTCAGAAGGAATTTTACGCTTTAACGCTTCAATTTTTTTATCCAACCGTTGCATACGAATAGTGGCAAGCTCTTTTACTGTTTCATCACCTCTTGCTCGATCAAATTTTTGTTGCTGCTCTTTCCGTTCACTTTCCAAAGCCCGAATGTCACGCTCAAGACCGCGCACTAATGAATGAAGTGGCCTAAAATCATCTCCAGCATCAAAAGCTGCTTTTTCAGCTTTTTTTATGTTTTCCATTAATGTCACGCTTTCTAAAGCGAGACCAAAAGCCTCTTCAAGCTCTTCACCCATTTTTGATGGAAGATAGCTCAAATCAAGGCCTTGCGCCCTTTCAATCGATGCACGAATGGTTTCATCTTCATTTTGGAATGTGTCATAGACAAAATTTTCCATACAATATTGCAGCTTAGGATTAAGTGGCGGAGGCGCGGTCTCCGATGTTAGCGCTGCTCGATTTGGCAAATAATTTACCAATGAAGGGTTAAGCCCAACAATCACCAATGCAAGTAGCTGCAAGCCAATAAAGACGCAAACACCTTTATACATATCAAGCGTTTTAACTATAGCAGGCGCCACACCACGCAAATAAAATAGAGCAAAACCAAAAGGCGGCGTTAAGAAAGAAGTTTGTATATTTAAACCAATCATTACACCAAGCCAAACGGCTGTAACATTTGCAGAAGGATCAGCTAATAAAATAGGTGTCACAATAGGCACAACAACAACCGCAATTTCAATAAAATCAAGGAAGAATCCAAGGACAAAAATAACCATCATGACGATAACAAATTTTGTCCAAAAACCGCCAGGTAACCCTTCAAGAAAATGTTTAACCAGCTCCTCTCCGCCAAAGGCACGAAATGCTGCGGTTAACATGGCAGCCCCTAAAAGGATTATGAAAACCAAAGATGTTGTTTTTGCCGTTTCCATGATAACACCTTGCATTGTATTATCAATTTTCAACGTTCGCCAGCCACTCCATAAAATAGCAATAATCAGCATAGCCACCAAAATAATAGCCGTTGTCACGGCAAACTGATCTTCCGGTGTTTGTATATTTCTCACATTTACCTGATAATTCGATAAAATAACGGTTAGACCAACAAGAGATATAATGGCTAACAGTGCTGGAAAAAAAGTCGTCCTTCTATTGGGATAAAGTCGATAACCAGCCATAACCAGCGCACCAGCAGCACCAATTGCACCAGCCTGATTAACAGTTGCAATGCCGCCAATAATTGAACCTAAAACCAGAAAAATAAGCGTTAATGGCGGAACCAGGATAAGAGCTACACGGCCTGTAAAAGCAAGGTCTAGCTTACCTTCAAAAGGCACAGACGGAGCAAGTCTCGGTTTCCATAAAGCAAAACCTAGAATAAAGACAATGTAAAGCCCCACCAAAACAAAGCCAGGCACCAAGGCGCCTAAAAACATATCGCCGGCAGATGTTGAAACAACACCAAATTCAGATGGCATATTAAGTTCACCCGTAGCAACTTTATAAAGCTCTTTACGTGCTGTATCTGCCTGATCAACCGCGCTTGCCAATTGGTCGGCAAGAATAATAAGCACAATGGAGGGCGGGATAATTTGCCCTAATGTGCCAGAAGCGGCGATTGTACCTGTTGCCAAAGGTTTTGAATAATTATGCTTTAACATAGCTGGCAAAGAGATAAGCCCCATGGCGACGACTGTTGCGCCCACAATACCCGTTGTGGCAGCTAAAAGTGCGCCCACAATAACGACTGAAATGCCAAGTCCACCAGGAACAGGACCAAAGAGCTGCGCCATTGTTACAAGCAAATCTTCTGCTATTTGCGATCGTTGCAGCATAATACCCATGAAGATGAAAAGCGGAATTGCAATTAATGTGTCGCGTTCCGGCTCCCAATAAACGCCTCGTAAATTGGTTACTCCAGCACTTAGCCATTGCACAGGGCCGCCATGAGCGAAAAAAGCATCCATATCCCCTGCAAAAAAATAGCCTGCTCCTGCTGCTGCACCAATTGTTAATATTGCAGAACCAGGAAGAGCAAAGGCCACAGGATACCCCGCCCCTAATGCAATTGCCATTGTAAGTAGCAGGACTGCTAAAAATAAAAGTTCCATCTTATGTAACCTTAAACGCGTTATATAATAAATTAGAAAGCTTCAACCTGAAGAGGATCATCCATTTTTTCATCGACACCATTTTGTATCTGATAAAAAGACGAAAAAAGCTGACTAATAAATTGAATCATCATTGTAACAGCAAAGATTCCTAAAAAACCTGCCATAAAATATTTCACATACATGCCAAAACCAGACTGCGTTATTTCAAAAACCAGAACCGGGCTAATGATCACGCTGCTTTTTGACCACATGCCAACCCACAAGATTGTCCAGCATAAAGGAATCCCAAGAATAATCGCGCCAAAGGAATTAACACGCCCCTGACCTTTTTTACGCATTCCCGCATAAACAAGGTCAACACGAACATGACCATCATCAAGCAAGGTATAGGCTGATGAAAAAAGAAACAAAGCACCATACCAAAAGCGTACTAAATCCGCCATAAAGGCCTGCTCATATGAAAAAATAAAACGTGAGAAAACAATAATTAACTCTGCGGCAACAACCATCAAAGCAAGCCAGGCAAAGCCAAGCGTTCTTGTTACCAGACCTAAAAGAATACCAATAATTATGACGGGTGTGTGAACATAAATACCGCGATATTTGGCACGCCCCAAATCGCTGGCTAATTGTTTGCCTCCAAATGTTTCCAAAAGACCTTCAACTCTTAAAAAAGATAAAGTGACATCAACAACACCAACAAGAAGCACAACCCAAAAGGCCATCCGAATAAGCGTTGCATTAAGATTGGAAAGGGTCTCGGCATCTTTCGTCAGGTCTATATTTCGATTTTTAGCAGAATAAACCAGAGCAGCTATAACGGCCAAACCGTATAGTGATAATTGAATCAAGGAAAGGTTTTGTGAACCGCTCCCATTACTCGCCCAACCTATTAATTGACCAATGCCTGGAAAACCAAACCAGAAAGTTAAAATAACATTTAATAAATAAGCAATCATGAGGCTAAACATAAGCCAGCCAAAATTTCTAACCATCACGGAAGAAAACATAAAACCCCCAAATCTTAACTGGCGCCATGAAAAGCTATCACATAAATACAGACTATTTGGGCATTTAAATGTATATGGTAATTTTTCGCGCCATTCAGTCCATAACCTTCAAAAATCAGGCATGTCCATACTTATAGTGGTTGACTTACTTTTACTATAGCCAAATCCTAGTAAGCCATTCCAAAATCTTGACCAGAATTGGTATAAGGGACGAGATTCAAGGGTGAATCTCGCCCCTCGTGAAACTATGAAAAACCTTAAAGGTCAATCACACGATTGCGTTTTGCAACATAGGCAGCATCTGAAATGGCTGTCCATGAACCGATATCGCGGCGCGCGGCTATAAAGCTATCGATGATTTCTTTTGATAAGGCACTGTGATCACGCGCTTCTTCTGTTACTTCAAGCGCAGCTTCACCAAATGAATCATAAACATCATCGTTAAATTCACGTAGTTCAACACCGTGTTCACTCATTAATTTATTGAGAAACTTACCATTATTGGCGTTCGTTTCAGCCATTTGACGCGCATTTTCCTCATTACACGCAGCTTCAATAATTGCTTTATTCGTTTTAGACAAGGATGACCAGAATTTCTCATTCATGCCAAGTGCTAACTGTGTTCCTGGTTCATGCATACCTGGCCAGTAATAATATTTAGCAGCTTCATAAAACTTCATGAAGAAGTCATTATAAGGTCCAACCCATTCTGTTGCGTCAATCGCGCCAGAAACAAGGTTTTCATAAATCTGCCCACCAGGAAGTGAAACAGGTGAAGCGCCAAGTTTGGCCAGCACATCCCCGCCAAGGCCTGGCATACGCATTTTCAAGCCCTTAAGATCATCAGCTGATTCAATTTCCTTATTGAACCACCCGCCCATTTGAACGCCAGTATTACCGCATGCAAAGTTTTTCAAACCAAACTCACCTGCAAGCTTATCCCAGAGTTGTTGACCGCCACCATATTTAATCCATGCATCCATTTCAGTATACGTTAAACCAAATGGCACTGCCGTGAAAGGCGCCCAGCCAGGGTGTTTCCCCTTCCAATAATAATCTGCCGCTATGTACGCTTGCGAATTACCGGATGCCACTTCATCAAAACTATCAAACGCCCCAACGCGTTCACCAGCTGCAAAATATTGAACGTTAATTTGACCCTCCGTCAATTCGCCAATACGAGCAGCTAAACGCTGTGCACTTGTACCAAGACCTGGAAAATCACGCGGCCATGTTGAAACAATAGACATTTCAATAGTGCCTTGAGAAATAGCAGGGGCTGCCAATGTTGCTGCTACAGATGTAGTGCCGGCTGCTAGGCCTGCCTTTCTTAAAAATGAACGACGATTCATTAATCTCTCTCCCTAAAATCATTCATACCAATAAAACAATTATCGATACCTTATATTCGTTTAGCCTATTGAGATGATTTTGCAACCAATCTCAATATTAAACTTGTGATTGATAATTAATCATTTTGCATAAAAAACAAGCTAAACGAGGACAAATGTGCCAGTTTTTATGAAAATCACAAGATATTTTTTTGAACTTATCCTCAATTACTACCTTATTGGTAAAAATAATATACCACAAGGCAATAATTAAATTTACTTGATTAAGATCAAAGTGCATCAAAATAGGCTCGCTACTTTATCATTATCACTTCGCTGTTAGTTTAATTAATGAGGATATGATGAGTTATAAAACGATACTATTATGCCTTGATAACTTGGAAAATGCCGAACGCTTAACAAAGGCTGCATCTATTATTGCTCGAAAATTTGATGCTCACCTTATAGGTATCCATGCCATGCGGTTAATGGACATTTATCCAGAAGTTGCAGTTCATTTAACAACTGCGATCAAAGCTAATTTTGATAACGAGCAGGCAACCATCGACAAAGCTATCGAAAAGGTTTTCAATAATGTAACCTCTAAAGAAGATTTTGTGAGTGAATGGCGTAATACCAAAGCTATTTCTGCAAATATCGCAGAAAAAATTCTTGAACATGCTCGATGCTCTGATCTTGTTATTTTGCCTCAACCTAATCTCGATCATAATCGCGCTGAACAAACATCCATCCAACGCGAAATCATTGAAGACTGTGGGCGCCCCGTTCTTGTTATTCCACAAAATGGTGCGTTTGAAAACATTGGCGATAACATGCTTATTGGGTGGAGCCCTACTAGAGAGGCAACAAGAGCTGCCCATGATGCCGTTCCTTTTGCCCAAAAAGGAACAACAGCAACTATTTTTTGCGTCGATAATAAGGATGACGACAATTCATACTTTGCCCATACAGCCCGTGAAATGGCCGTTTGTTACGATAGAAACGGTATTAAGGCACAGGTTAAAAGCCGCAAAAAATTAAAACTTGCCATTGGTGATGAAATTTTAAATGAAGCGGCCGACAGTGGAGCAGATCTTATTGTAAATGGCGCTTATGGTCATTCAAAAATCTATGACTTTATAGTTGGGGCCACAACACCGCACCTTATGAAACACATGACTGTGCCTGTGTTGTTTTCTTGCTAGAGCGTGTTTCCCATTAATGTATTCATTTATGGGATAAAAACTCGCGCAAGAACAAAGGTTTAGCGCATGACAGATGAATTCAACTCAATGCATCATGCGCTAAGACACGAAAACAAACTTATTTTCATTTTTATTTAAAGGCCCTTATTTTTAGGGCCTTTTTATTTTTACTCAGTTTGTAATAATTTCAGGCCCCATAATGGTTGTTGGCAGCCATGTTGATAAAAATGGTATATATGTCACAAGAATTAGGAAAATAAACATAATCCCAACCCATGGCAGCGCCGCCTTAACCACATTGAAAACCGACATCCTCGCCACGCCAGCCGTTACAAAAAGATTCAGGCCAACGGGCGGCGTAATCATACCAATTTCCATATTAACAACCATGATAATACCAAGGTGAATAGGATCAATGCCCAGTTCAATGGCTATTGGAAAGACAAGAGGCGCGACAATAACCAATAAACCCGATGGTTCCATAAACTGGCCACCAATAAGCAAAATAATATTCACAACGACTAGAAATAAAATTGGCCCAAAACCAGCAGCCAACATAGCTTCTGTAATCACTTGCGGAATACGTTCTTCTGTTAAAACATGTTTTAGAATAAGCGCATTGGCAATAATAAACATCAACATGACAGTTAATTTACCAGCTTCAAAAAGCGTGTTTTTGGTATCTTCATGAAAAAACACCGTTACCAAACTGTGTGGTTTTTTCAAAAGTGAAAGATTATCACTTCCTTCTCCCCCCCTACCCTTTAACGGCCCCATATCACGATAGACAAAATTAGCGATGATAAATGCATAAATAGCAGCAACGGCAGCAGCTTCTGTTGGGGTAAAAATACCACCATAAATGCCGCCTAAAATAATGACGATTAAGAAAAGCCCCCAAAAAGCCTCACTCGCGGAGGCAAAGACTTCACTCCAACCTTTCCAAGGCTGAGCAGGCAACCCCTTCCATTTTGCCGCTATATAAATGCCCATCATCAACATTAAACCAGCAATAATGCCAGGTATTATGCCAGCCAAAAACATGCGCCCAACAGACACATCTGTCGCAGCAGCATAAACAACCATTACAATAGATGGAGGGATGAGAATGCCCAAAGTTCCTGCGTTACAAATAACGCCAGCTGCAAACTCTTTTGTATAACCAACTTGTCGCATGCCGGCGATAACGATTGTGCCAATCGCGACAACGGTCGCTGGGGATGATCCTGAGAGAGCTGCAAACATCATGCAGGCAAAAACAGATGCTATGGCAAGCCCCCCTTGGAAATGACCAACAAGGGCAATAGCAAAGCGAATAATACGTCTTGCCACACCACCGGTGGACATAAAACTGGAGGCCAAAATAAAAAATGGTATGGCAAGTAATGTGTAATGACCATCAAAAGCGGAAAATAGAGTTTGCGCCATAGAGGCCAAAGAACCTTCCGAATAAATAAGTAAGAAAATAATACTTGAGAAACCGAGTGAAATCGCAATCGGCACACCAATCATCATGAAAGTGATTACCATCAGAAAAAGAAATAAAATAGCCATATTTAAACCTCATCTGATTTGGAAGCATCGGCATCTTCCAGTAAGTCCTCGGCCTCATGACCAGCAATAAGAAGCTCTTGCCCACCTCTTAAAATTCGCCATCCAGCTTCTATAAAGCGCCATAAAAGCAAAGCCATTGATAGTGGCAAAACAAAATAGGGAATGAAGCGCGGCATTTTTTCATACACCTCCCCGTCATTTAGCCAGTCTGAAAAAAACTGCAAAAAAAACGGCATTGGCACATCATCCGTCTCAAGAAAAGCGCGCTTGCCAATGAAAGGAAGCCAGTAATCAATGGCGCCTTTCAGCATTAAAAGACTGAAAGCAAGACAGGCTGCAAGGGCCAACAATGTCAAAAACTTGCGAAAAGCAGTCGGAACACTGCTGACCAAAATATCAACACCAATATGAAAGTTCTTTTTCACACCATAAGAAACGCCAAGCAAAACCATCCATGCAAATAAAAAAACCGAAACCTCCAATGCCCATAAAATATTGGCATTAAAAACATAACGCGCAACAACATTAGCGAATGTAACAAGTGTCATAAGTCCAAGAAGAAGTGCGATTAACGTTTCTTCCAATTCATTACAGAAACCCGCCTTTGGATTATGCTTGTGCATGCCCTCTCCCAAAATATTTATCCTTTTATACTGCTAAAAAAAATGAATACCTGCACACCCTCAATGCAGGTATTTATCTTTTAATTAATTGCCGTTTGAAGCTGTTGCAGATTCAATTAAATCGGCACCAATATCCCCTTCAAACTTTTCCCACACAGGTTTTAATGCATTCACCCATGCCTGACGCTGCTCATCTGTTAGACTACGCACTTCGCTACCAGCATCAATGATTTTTGCTTTATTTTCCTGGTTAACGGCTTCAGATTCTGCATTGCGCTTTTCGGTTACTTCCTTTAAGATTGCACCAAGTTGATTGCGTATATCTGCATCCAAACTATTCCACCATTCATCTGATGTTACGACAAGATAATCCAGAATACCGTGATTGGTTTCAGTAATTCCGTCTTGTACTTCAAAGAACTTTTTGCCGTAAATATTTGACCAAGTATTTTCCTGACCATCAATGACCTTCGTTTGCAGACCACCATAAACTTCCTTGAAAGACATTTTTTGCGGACTTGCCCCCAATTGTTCAAACTGAGCGACAAGCACATCAGATGCTTGAACGCGGAATTTTAATCCTTTCGCATCTTCTGGTGAAATAAGTGGTTTTGAAGCAGACATCTGTTTCATACCATTATGCCAGAAAGCAAGCCCCTTTAATCCCCGTTTTACCATACTGTCTTTTAAAGACTGCCCTGATTCAGAATTTTGAAAACGATCCACAGCAGCAACATCTTCAAACACAAAAGGTAAATCGAAAATGCGGAATTTTTTGGTAAATTTTTCAAATTTAGATAATGAAGGTGCGGCAAAATGAACATCACCATTCAACATTGCCTCTAATACCTTGTTATCATCGTAAAGGCTTGAATTTGGAAAAACCTCCATGCAGGCTTTACCGTTCATTTCCTCATTAACGCGCTTTTCAAAAAGCGAGGCGGCAATTCCTTTCGGGTGTTTGTCCGTATTTGTGACATGGCTGAATTTGATAACAATCTCACCTGGATCGCAAGCAGCCAAAGCGCCAGATGTCATAAGTGATGCCAAACCAATAGCCAGCATTGCTGTTTTTAATAAATTCATGTTTCTCTCCCATTAATGAATACGCTGATAAACGTACCCTTAATAGTTTGTAAAAAAATCAGAAAAGTATCAAGGTAAATTTGGTATAATTTTAAAAACGATCAAGAATTCACATCTAAATAAAAATAGCCCATAAAAAACGGGCAAATCTCAAAAGAAATGCCCGTTTTAAATGTTTTAATTACTAAGAAAATTAGCCTTTGCCTTTCCAGGGAACGAGCCAGTTTTCAGCTATACGCATTAAGATATCAATACCATAGCCAATAATACCAATTAAGATAATGCCCATAATAACGATATCAGTGTTTTGGAACTTTGAGGCAGCGATAATCATTTTACCAGCACCTTTTTCAGCAGCCACCAATTCAGCAGCAACAACAGTTCCCCAACAAACACCCATGGCAACTCGCGCACCGGTAAATATTTCAGGCAAAGAATTCGGTACAATTACCTTACTCATTATTTGTCTTTTAGACGCACCAAGGGAATATGCTGCATGTACTTTAGAAATTTTAACGCCAGATACACCAGCCCGCGCAGCAATTGTCATAATCCATAATGCCGCAAGGAAAAGAAGTGAAATCTTACCTGTCTCCCAAATACCAAACCAAATAATAATAAGTGGAATAAGAGCCAAAGGAGGTACAGGACGCATAAATTCAACAATTGGGTCAAACCAACCACGGAACCAATCATTCAAGCCCATAGCATAGCCAAGTGGAATACCAACAATACAACCAGCGATGAAACCTAAAATAACACGATAAAGAGACCATCCAAGGTTTTCAAACAAGGTCACATTTTGATATCCATGTAATGAAATTTCGATTAAACGCCCTACAACAGCTTCCGGCGCAGGCAACCAAATAGCTTCCATCTGCCAACCCTTTTCAGGCTCCACAGAAAGGCTTCCTTTGCTTGTCATACGAACATCAATATCACCAACATTAACAGTTTCACCAGGACTAATCGATTTACCACCAACACTTGTAATTTTTGCTTCAACACCCGAATCGATCAAAGTTTTAGAAGAGATCAATTTAGAGCGCCATGCGCCAACCGTAACAATGTTATCATTAGCAAAACCATCTTCTGCATTGGCCCCTAATGAAGGGGTTTCAGGCTTTTCGGAAAGTGGATGAACGATAGCTTCAACGGTTCCTTGATCTTTGTCACCGGATGGTAAAGTTGCTTCATAGGTAAAATTAGCTTTCCCTACAAATGGGCCTGGCGCATGTAAAAAAGAAGGGATTAATGAAGAACCGGTAAACGCACTCCAGATAAAAAATATTGCAATTATAGAAATAATTGACGCAGCCCTATTCGCTCTAACAGCGCTTTCATCCCCAAATGTTACCGTTTTTAAACTGGTAAAATCGCTTGACGGTCTAAAGAAGCTACTCACAAATTTATAGGCAATCATTGCACCTATAAAGAGCAGAACATATATTAACAGAATTATCATGACGCCTACTCCTGCCTACCCATAATTTCTTCTTCCATATCCCAAATCATTGTTAGGATCTCTTCTCTCTTTGATGAAAAATCAGGGTGCTTTTTTACTTCTCTAAGATCTGCATTAACACCAAGGTCAGCAAATGGCAGATTGTATTCTTTGTGAATACGTCCCGGACGCGGCGCCATAACAACAAGACGCTCACCCAAAAGAAGAGCCTCTTCAACAGAGTGGGTAATTAGAATAATCGTTTTGCCCGTCTCTTTCCAAAGCTTTAGAACAAGACCCTGCATTTTTTCACGCGTTAGAGCATCAAGAGCGCCCAAAGGCTCATCCATTAAAATAACATCAGGATCATTAGCCAAACACCGGGCTAAAGCAACGCGTTGTTGCATACCGCCAGAAAGTTCATAAACGGCCTTCTCTTTGAAATCTTGCAAACCAACGGTATCAAGTAGATGATCAACAATCTCATCACTCTCTTTCTTGGGCATTCCCTTCATGTCAGGGCCAAAAGAAACGTTTTTACGGACGCTCATCCATTCAAACAGAGCACCTTGCTGAAAAACCATCCCTCTTTCCGGTCCTGGACCGTAAACTTTTTTATCATTTAGAATGATATTACCCTCTGTAGGCGCCAAAAACCCTGCAACGATATTTAGAAGCGTTGTTTTGCCACAGCCAGAAGGCCCCAGAACTGAGAGTAGTTCACCACTTTTAAGATCAAGTGAGACATTTTTAAGCGCCTGAACATGCCCTCCATCCGGCAATTCAAAACGCATAGACACATTGTCTATTTCTAGACCGGACATCGAAACTCCTATTCCTAACTCTAGTTAATACGATTAGAAAGCCGTCCCTTAAAGAGCGACTTTCCAGGGATTTTATTTACTTAAAGAGCTGCGGCTGCTTTCAGGTAATCAGCGTTAACTGCACCTTCATAAGTTTCCAGAGCTTCTACTTCACCACCTTCAGCCAGTTTATCAGCTGATTCTTTCAAAAACTTAGGCATGAAATCAACCATCCAATCAGAACTAATCTGTTCTTCGATGCTTGGGAAAGCAAAAATATCAATAATTGCTGTCGCCTTATCTACATCCATCCCAGCTTCTTTTGCAATGATTGGCAACATTTCTTCTTTGCCGCCATCTTTATATTTGGCATTCATATCAGCTGTTACTTTCAAGAACTTGGCAACAAGTTCAGCATTTTCCTTGCCCCAAGCGCCATTTACAGAAGTAACATCAAATACTTTGCCAACTACTTTTTCTTTTTCAGGGCCACTTAGAATAGGCGCGCCGTGTTCTTTCATGCGGCGTAAAGCACCACCCCAACCGCAAACCATATCAAGGTTGCCATTAGCAAAAGCAGCTGCTGCATCTGGTGGAGACATATCAACAACTTTCATTGTTGCTGTATCAACACCAAAGTGTTCCATTTGCTTTAAAAAACCGGTATGCGCGGCAGTACCAAGTGGCACACCAACTTCTTTACCTTCAAGTTCTTTTGCATTGGTTTTATCAATTTCAAGGCTAGAACGCACAACACAATTGTCGTTATCAGAATAGCTTACCGCTACGTCAATAACCTGTAAATCCTGACCTTGCGATGCAGCAACCAAAAATGGTGTTACACCTTGCGAAAATGCAAGCTGAATGTCGCCAGATGCCATAGCAGCCGACATTGCAGTTCCTGTATCGAAAGCGACCCAGTTTACTTTTACACCCATTGCTTCATCATAAAGTTTTTTATTTTGAGCGTACTGGTTTGGTGTTGGCCATTCCAGGAAATAAGCAACTGTAATCTCTTCAGCTGCGCTTGCAAATGAAGCGCCAAGCATGATTGCGGCAGATACGCCAGTTGTTAAAGCAGTTGCAATTTTTTTAAAAGCCATATTTTCCCTCTTACCTTTATTGGTATTTCTCCCTACGTTATTTAAATAGCTAGCCTGTTTTACTTTCTTCAGAAGCAAAGAAATTCGCATCACGAAATCTTTACCAATTAAAACAAACTATATTTCACCATCAAATAACCAAACATAGGACACAATGAATCAGTAACAGGCGGTAGTACCAAGTGAAATGCAGTAATGGGACCAAATTGAAATTCAGTAGTTTCAAATCAGCTTTTTAATGCACACAATATAAACAAGCCTTTTTTTTAACCTCTTTAAATTGCTAGCCTAAAATTTTATCAGCCTCCTGTGAAAGCAGCTCAATACCTGGTCGAATTTTATCTTCCGCTATTGATGAAAAACTGAGACGAAAATAATGTTTATGTGCTTCTGACCTGTTATAAAAAACCTCTCCAGGCTCTATCAAAACGCCGCGTTTCAGTGCTTTCTCAGCCAGTTTCCGAGCATCAAAATCTACTGGGCCACGACACCAGAACGTTGTTCCCCCAAAGCTTGATGCCTCTGCCCAACCCGGAAAAAACTCCTCCAAAGCATTCCCCATTTCCTGCCATCTTTTCAAATAAGCCCTATGTAAGCGATTAATAAGGGCATCATGACCGCCCAAAGCAAGGAAAAGCGCCACAACGCGCTGGTTATTTCCCGGAGGATGGCGTAAAATTAGACGCCTTAATGCCCTTAATTCATCAACAATTTCTTTTGGAGCTACTAAAAAGCCCATACGCAAGCCTGGCATCAACGATTTCGAGAGACTGCCTACATATAAAACCCTGCCCGCATGATCGAGAGACTTTAGCGCAGGCGTTGGCTCGCCATTATAATTTGTCTCATATTCATAATCATCCTCAATAATAATGGCATCTTCGCGGTTGGCCCATTCCAACAAGCCCAAGCGCCGCCGCATACTCATCGTTACATTTGTAGGAAATTGATGACTTGGTGTCGTGAAAACGAGCTTACTATCTTTTAAATCATCAAGTACGATGCCTTCATTATCTATAGAAGCATAATTTACGGCCTGTGTTTTCAACGCAATCATATTACGCCAATCAGAATAGCCCGGATCTTCAACGGCAACAGGCGTGTTTTCTCGCACTAAAAGATGTGCCAATAAAAAGAGTGCGTTTTGCGCCCCCATTGTCACCAGAATCTCATCGGTCTTTGCCAAAACGCCGCGTCTTGTTAAAATGCGCTGCTGAATTTGCTCAATCAACATGGGGTCATCCGCACTGAAACGATCATCTGTCCATGCGTCAAGCCATTTCATACTCATAGACTGGCGCATACAATCGCGCCATGCACTAATTGGAAAAAGCTGCGGATCAACCTGCCCATAAATAAAGGGATAAGGATAATCATGCCAATTTTCAGGCTTTGTAATATTAACCTGCATTGAAGGGTGAAGTCTTAATTTACTTTGCCAGTCAACCTTTTCACATTCTTCAACCGGTTCCTGCCTTTTTGCCGTTTGTGAAACGACTGCCGCCCGCGCTTCATCAGACACATAAAAACCCGACCTTTCACGCGCAATCAAATATCCGTCTGCAGCTAATGCGTGGTAAGCAAGCATAACAGTATTGCGCGAAACCTTAAGTCTTTTAGCCATGGCACGGGTTGATGGCACCGGTGTGTTGGGCGGCAATTGGTCAGAAACCATTGCCGCAACAAGCATTTCGCGTATTTGCGCCTGCAATGTTAAAGGCTTGTCTCTTTCAATATGGAACAGGCTATAACGCATTTCAAACCTTCCGATTCTGGGCATGCCGACATCGGCATAAGACCAATTTAGCACAATCTGCTGTACCACCCAACACGCCCCCTCCCGCAGGAATTAAACTGTGTTAAATAATACAAACATCAATATGAAAAAACTCTTGCATAAATTCATTGAAAATGAAATATATATGAAAAATTTCATTTTGAAAGTAAAAAATGTCAAATTTAAATAGAGATACTTCAAAGGACTCTAACATTGATGAAATATCATCCGTGGGTGCTGATATTCGCGCATTGAGAAAATCCCGCGATGTGAAGCTGGCAGATATGGCAGATCAACTTGGCCGGTCAATAGGATGGCTTAGTCAGGTTGAACGCCAACAAACGCAACCTTCTATCTCCGATTTGCGAGAAATTTCAAAAATGTTTGATATTCCAATCAGCTTTTTCTTTCGCAATGAATTGGCCGAAGAAGAAGAGCGCGATTTGATTGTGCGCTATGAAAGACGCGCAACGCTTGGCTCTAGACAAGATGGCTTGATTGAAAAGTTTTTATCCCCTCACTTATCGGGGGATTTTGAGATGATACGCTCTGAATTTGAGCCTTTCGCAAAAAGTAAATTAATAAAAGCCCGCCCAATACAAGAAGGCGGTTACATTATAGAGGGGGCATTAAATATTGTCATTGGATCAAAATCCTTTGACCTGAAAACCGGAGATAGTTTCCAGTTTACAAATCAAAATTTCAGGTGGGCCAATCCGCATGAGGAAAAAGCGGTGGCACTATGGGTTATTTCACCCCCAATTTATTAGTCGTTAAGGAGAGTTAGATGGCTGATTTCCCATCACAAGCGCGAGTAGTTATCATCGGCGGCGGTGCCGTTGGTGTTTCAACCCTTTATCATTTAGCAAAAGCAGGCTGGACAGATTGTGTTCTTCTTGAAAAGAATGAATTGACAGCCGGTTCAACATGGCATGCGGCCGGTAACTGCCCTAATTTCAGTACCTCTTGGGCTGTGATGAACATGCAACGCTATTCATTGGAACAATATCGTAGTCTGGCAGATGAAGTTGACTACCCAATGAATTATAACGTGACCGGTGCAATTCGTCTTGCCCACACAAAAGACCGGATGCGTGAATTTGAACATGTTGCCTCACAAGCCCGCGCACAAGGCCTGGAAATGGAAATGTGCACACCGGAAGAATTGCAAAAATTCAATCCGTTCATGGAAACACATGAATTAGCTGGTGGTCTTTGGGATCCGTTAGATGGTGACATCGACCCGGCACAATTGACACAAGCCTTTGCCAAGGGCGCGCGTGATATGGGCCAACAGATCATTCGATTCTGCCCGGTAACAGGCGTTGACCGCCAGAATGATGAATGGATCATCAAAACGGAAAAAGGCGATATTCACGCAGAATATGTTGTTAATGCTGCCGGTTATTATGCTCAGCGCGTTGGCGAGTGGTTTAAACCGTTTGGCGGGCGCACTGTCCCAATGGTGGTAATGAGCCACCAGTATTTCCTAACAGGTGAAATTCCTGAACTGGAGGCCTGGACAAAAGAACAAGGCCGCAAAATGCCGATGACACGTGATGTAGATACATCTTACTATCTGCGTCAAGATAAGCATGGCCTTAATCTCGGCCCATATGAGATGAACTGTAAAGCCCATTGGGTAACACCTCAAGACCCAATGCCAGAGGATTTCTCATTCCAGCTCTATCCTGATGATCTTGATCGTTTGGAATATTACATTGAAGACGCTATGGCACGTGTACCGATTTTAGGCACACAAGGTGTGGAACGTGTTATTAATGGCCCAATTCCTTATGCACCGGATGGCCTTCCGCTTATTGGTCCTATGCCAGGTGTTAAAAATGCTTTTGAAGCTCATACCTTTACATTTGGTATTGTGCAATCAGGTGGTGCCGGTAAAACACTTTCAGAGTGGATTATGCATGGCGAAACCGAATGGGATATGTGGGCTGTCGACCCTCGCCGTTTCACAGACTATACGGATTTTGATTATTGCCTCAAAAAAGGTCTTGAAGTTTATGGTAACGAATATGTCATGCACTTCCCGCACCATGAATGGCCGGCAGCACGTGACAAAAAATTGTCGCCGAACCATGATAAATTAAAAGAAATGGGCGCTCAATTCGGTGTTTACAACGGTTGGGAACGCGCCAACTGGTTTGCAAAAGATGGCGATGATACATCGGAAGAAGCAACGCTGACATGGAATCGTGAAGGCCCATGGGAACAACGCGTTAAGGAAGAATGCGAAACCGTACGCGATGCCTGTGGCATGATCGATATGGTTGGCTTCTCCCGCTATCAGCTTTCTGGTGAAGGTGCGGCTGATTGGCTTCGTTCACAAATCACAGGTGGGTTGCCAAAAGTTGGCCGTATGAACCTTGGCTATATGTCTGATAGCCGCGGACGTGTTGTGACAGAAATTTCAATCACCCGTCATGATACGGATGAATTCACGCTTATGACGGCGGCTGTTGCCCAATGGCATGATTTTGAATTCCTGAAAAAATCATTGCCTGATACTCTAACACTGAAAGATTTGACCAATGATGTTACAATCTTCCTTGTAACGGGTCCAACTAGCCGTGATGTTTTATCGAAAGTAACCGATGCAGACTTGTCTTCTGGTTGGTTGACACATCAAGCGGCAAAAGTTGCTGGAAAAAAAGCACACCTAGCCCGCGTTTCTTTTGCAGGTGAACTCGGTTGGGAAGTCCACATTCCAATGGCTGATGCAAAAGTGGCTTATGAGGCTATTCTTGAAGCTGGTGCCAAGCCATTTGGTATGTTTGCACTCAACTCTCTTCGTATTGAAAAAGCTTACCGCAGCTGGAAAGGTGATATGTCAACAGATTACACATTGTTTGAATCTGATCTTGGTCGTTTTGTTAAAATGGACAAGCCAGACTTCCCAGGAAAAGCTGCTCTTGAAGCTGAAAAAGCAGCTGGCGCGAAAAAAGCTTTTGCAGTCTTGTTTGTTGAAGGAAGTGATTTTGACGCTCCTGCCATGTCTCCTCTCTTCAAAGGCGACAAAGCTGTCGGTGAAGTAACATCAGGCGGTTTTGGTTACCGTCTTAACAAATCAATTGCGCTTGCGATCGTCTCCCCTGACGTTGCAAAGCCTGGCGAAGAACTTGAAGTCGAACTTTACGGCGAACGTTATAAAGCAGTTGTTCAAGAAAACGCTTCTTTATGGGATGCAGATAATGAAAGGTTACGGGCATAATGGCTAAAACTCCTCCATCAAAAGCGCGTGCCGTCATTATTGGCGGTGGTATTGCGGGCTGCTCTGTCGCCTATCATCTGGCGAAACAAGGCTGGAAAGACATTGTTCTTTTAGAACGTAAACAACTAACCTGCGGCACCACATGGCATGCCGCAGGCCTTATCGCCCAATTGCGAGCTTCCAAAAACATGACAAAACTGGCTAAATACAGCCAAGAACTTTATGGCGAACTGGAAGCAGAAACAGAAGTAGCAACCGGTTTTCGCCGTTGCGGTTCCATCACTGTTGCCTTGACTGAAGAGCGTAAGGAAGAAATTTATCGCCAAGCTTCCATGGCGCGGGCTTTTGGCGTTGAAGTGGAAGAAATTTCACCGCAAGAAGCCAAAAATCGTTATGAACATCTGAATATTGATGGTGTTGTTGGTGCCGTTTATTTGCCAAAAGATGGCCAGGGCGACCCGTCGAATATTGCCCTTGCTCTTGCCAAAGGCGCTAAAATGAAAGGCGCCCAAATTATTGAAGGCATCAAGGTTACAGATATTCATCAAAAAGATGGCCGTGTAACAGGTGTTGATTGGGAAAGCGATGAAGATCAAGGCTCTATTCAAGCTGATTATGTTGTTAACTGTGGTGGCATGTGGGCGCATGATGTAGGTAAAATGGCAGGTGTTAGCGTTCCGCTTCATGCCTGTGAACACTTCTATATCGTGACAGAAAATATGCCTAATCTGCCACAGATGCCCGTTCTTCGCGTGCCAGATGAATGCGCCTACTATAAAGAAGATGCCGGAAAAATGCTTCTTGGTGCCTTTGAACCTGTGGCCAAGCCATGGGCGATGAACGGTATTCCTGAAGATTTCTGTTTTGACCAATTACCGGAAGATTTTGACCATTTTGAACCTATTCTGGAACAAGCGGTTAACCGTTTTCCTGCTTTGGCAGAAACAGGCATCCACACTTTCTTCAACGGTCCTGAAAGCTTCACGCCTGATGATGCCTATCACCTTGGTGAAGCTCCAAACCTGAAGAATTTCTTTGTTTGCGCCGGCTTTAACTCAATCGGTATCCAGTCATCTGGTGGAGCCGGCATGGCGCTTGCCTACTGGATGGAACATGGCCATGCACCGTTTGATTTGTCAGACGTTGACATTCGTCGCATGCAGCCATTCCAAGGCAATAAGCATTACCTCTTTGAACGTTCAAAAGAAACTTTAGGACTTTTGTTTGCCGATCACTTCCCTTACCGCCAAATGGCAACAGCCCGTGGTGTGCGTCGTTCGCCCTTGCATGAACACCTTAAAGCCAAAGGCGCTGTGTTTGGTGAATTTTCTGGTTGGGAACGCGCAAACTGGTATGCTAAAGAAGGCCAAAAACCTGAATATGAATATTCATGGAAACGCCAAAACTGGTTTGAAAACTCCCGCGAGGAGCACATTGCCATTCGTGAGAATGTCGGCATTTATGACATGACATCTTACGGTAAAATACGTATTGAGGGACCTGATGCTGAAAAATTCCTGAATTATGTGTGCGGTAATGATCTTGCTGTTACAAATGGCAAAATCGTCTATACACAATTCTTGAACGACCGAGCCGGCGTTGAAGCTGATGTTACTATTACAAGACTGTCTGAGACATCTTATATCATTGTTACACCGGCTGCGACTGTTCAACGTGAATTGCACTGGCTTAACAAACATAAAGGCAACTTTAACGCTATTATTCTGGATGCGACATCGTCTGAATCCATTCTGGCGGTTATGGGGCCAAATTCCCGTAAGCTTCTGGAAAAAGTTTCTCCACACGACTGGTCCAATGAGAATCATCCATTCGGTCAAGCCCACCATATTGAACTGGGTATGGGTCTTGCCCGCGCGCACCGTGTAACTTATGTAGGTGAACTTGGATGGGAAATTTATACCTCTTCCGATATGGCAGCCCATACATTGGAAACCTTGCTGGAAGCCGGTGAAGATATGGACTTGAAACTATGCGGTATGCATATGATGGATTCTTGTCGTATTGAAAAAGGCTATCGTCACTTTGGTCACGATATCACAGATGAAGACCATGTAGTGGAAGCCGGTCTTGGCTTTGCGGTAAAAACCAAAAAAGAAAACGACTTTATTGGCCGTGATGCCGTGTTAAAACGCCGTGAAGAAGGGCTAAAAAACCGTCTTGTCCAATTTATTCTGGAAGATAGCGAACCCCTTCTTTATCACCATGAACCTGTTTTGCGGGATGGTGAGTTTATTTCTTACCTCACATCTGGTAATTATGGCCACCATCTTGGCGGGGCAATTGGCCTTGGTTACGTTCCATGTGAAGGTGAAAGCGCTGATGAGGTTCTCGCTTCCACTTATGAAATTGAAGTGGCAGGCACGCGCGTTAAAGCCAAACCATCTCTTAAACCGCTTTATGACCCGAAATCAGAACGGGTTAAAGCTTAATAAATTATAAGCCGCCTTTTAAGGCGGCTTATTTATTTCTTAAGCAGTTTTTCAAGGGCTTGAATACTTTCCTTCAAACTTTCAACAGGAGCATGGGAACGGGCTAACACGCGCAGTCCAACATAATGGATTGTTATTAATTCTGCATGTTGCTGTATCTCCTGCCTGTTCATTTTTTGAAAAGCGCAACTATTTTCAAGCGCTTTTTCAAAAGCATTTCGCATTCTAATTAAAATTAATTGTACGGCTTCTTTTATCTCACCATCATAAGAGGCTGCAGAAGCGGAACAAACAAGACACCCTCTTCTATCACCTGAAGCGACACAATCGATAATTTGGTTAAAAAGGCTTAGAATCTTATCTAAGCCTTCTTCCTGATCGGCTGCTTCAAGAAAGGTGATAGCTGCTGCCACCTCTTCCTCATCATATTTTTGCAATGACATAAGATAGAGTTTTTTCTTGTCTTCAAAGGCTTTATATAAACTGCCACGACTAATGGACATGCCTGCTAAAAGGTCCGGCAAAGAGGTACCCTCATACCCTTTTTCCCAGAAAACATACATGGCATCCTGAATTGCCTTATCCATTTCAAATTCACGTGGTCTGGCCATTTTCAGTCTCAATCTTTGTTTCTTATAGCTAAAACACTATAAAATGATAAAAAGTTTTAGCTATATGCTTTTGTTAACGCTCTGCTTTTCTTTTAGAATGATCATCATTTTAAAAGGCTTATACTGTAGTTTAAATACAATAATAAACCAATTAGTTCACAATTCACAAATATTTGTTTTGCACCAATTAGTTCCTTATTTTAGGTTCATCATATCAACGTAAATGCGTTTTATCTGATCTTGAACCGATAGGAATTTGTTATAAACTTTATTAAAACTACAATCGGCCTTATTGCCGTTCTTTTCATCGTCTTATTTCCGCTTTCAGCTTCTGCTGGGGGCGCAAAGTTGCATGGAGAATTTACTGGTGCCAGCGAGCACATCACCACAGGTAGCGTTAGCATCGTAAAAACAAAAGCTGGTGGCTATGTTGTTATTCTGGATAAAGATTTCAGCCTTGATGGCGCCCCAGATCCACGCGTTGGTTTTGGTAAAGACGGTAAATTCATTGAAGCTTCAGACCTTGGCGCTTTACAAAATAAAGATGGTTTACAAGCCTATGCTGTACCAGCCAATGTGAACATTAAAGACTTCAACGAAGTTTACATCTGGTGCCGCAAATTTAACGTTCCCCTAGGTATTGCTCAATTAAAATAGACAATATCTAACTTGAAACCCCGCTAAATTTTTCAGCGGGGTTTTTTCTTTTTAATCATCAAATTTCAATCTTGTGCCTGAACAGCTGTAATTGCAATCAGATCATAAACATCTTGCGCAGAACAGCCGCGCGACAGATCGTTAGCCGGTTTGGCAAGACCTTGTAAGACAGGGCCAACAGCCATGGCGCCACCAATACGCTGGGCGATTTTATAACCAATATTACCTGCTTCCAGACTTGGGAAAATAAATACATTGGCATCCCCCTGAATAGGACTATCTTTCGCCTTTTTAGCAGCAACCTCTGGCACGAATGCACCATCAAATTGGATATCACCAAAAATAGTGAGATCAGGTCGTTTTTCCTTCACCTTGGCAACGGCTTCAGCCACTTTGTCAACACGTTCATGGCGCGCAGATCCAGCCGTTGAAAAACTCAACATCGCAATGCGTGGTTCTTCACCAATAAAACGTTTACAGCTTTCAGCTGATGCAATGGCAATATCGGCAAGTTCATCTGATGAGGGGTCGATAATCAAAGCACAATCACCAAACATGAAGGTTCCTTGTTTTTTGAAATGATCCCCCTCACACACCATCATAAAAGCGCTTGAAACAATACTGGCATCTTTTGCTTTACCAATAATTTGGAAAGCGGCCCGCACTGTATCAGCCGTTGTTGCAACGGCACCGGCAACAGTTCCATCCGCATCACCTAAGCGCACCATCATAGCGGCATAGTTTAGCGGGTTACGCATGGCCTTTTCAGCATCTTCTATACTAATACCCTTATGCTTTCTAAGTTCATGAAAAGCTTCAGCATAAGTTTTTACATCCGCAGATGCTGGATCGATGACCCCGAAATCGGCAGAAGAACCGCCCGCCGTTTTCAATTTCTCATTGATGCTGTTTTCTTTTCCTAAAAAAGTAATTTGAGCAACACCATCTTTTTGAGCGTTAAGACCACCTTCAATAATGCGGTCATCTTCACCCTCTGCCAAAACGACATGACGGCGGCTCTTTTGAGCCGCCGTCTTGATTTTTTCTTGAACTGTGCTCACGAAAACCAGTCCTTATGCACCTGGCTGTGGGCGCATGTCAGCAGGATCAATGCCAGCAACAGAAACAGGTTTCTTCATCGCATCACGACGGAAAGGTTCACCCAATTCCTGGTTCAATACGCATTCGATAAAGACAGTTTCGCCCTTATTCATTTGTGCATCAACCGCCTCATCAAGAGCTGCTTTCAACTCATCCATAGATCTTGCTTGAATACCACGAACACCACAAGCGTTAGCAACTTCAGCATAGTTCACACCAAGGTTAAGCTCTGTTCCAACAAAATTGTCTTCAAACCACAATGTTGTGTTGCGCTTTTCAGCACCCCATTGGTAGTTACGGAAGATAACCATTGTGATTGGTGGCCAGTCATTACGACCAACCGCTGTCATTTCATTCATAGAGATGCCGAATGCACCATCACCGGCAAAACCAACAACTGGTACATCTGGCTTAGCAATTTTTGCACCACAAATGGCTGGAAGACCATAACCACAAGGACCAAAAAGACCTGGAGCCAAATATTTACGACCATCTTCAAATGTTGGGTAAGCATTACCGATAGCACAGTTATTACCAATATCAGTTGAGATGATTGCATCTTTTGGAAGCGCAGACTGAATTGCACGCCAAGCCATACGAGGACTCATACGCTCTGGTTCACGGTCGCGGGCGCGCTCGTTCCAGTTTGTACCTGGATCATCATCTTCATGATCAAGAGAAGAAAGCTCTTGTAACCAAGCAGATTTTGTTTGGTGAATAAGGGCTTCACGCTCTTTACGTCCTTCATCGCCAGCATTGGCAGAAAGTTTAGACAAAATTTGCTCAGCAACGTATTTTGCATCGCCTTGAATACCAACAGTAACTTTTTTAGTAAGGCCGATGCGGTCTGAGTTAATATCAACCTGAATGATTTTGGCATCTTTTGGCCAGTAATCAATGCCGTAACCTGGCAAAGTTGAAAACGGGTTCAAACGTGTACCCAAAGCTAAAACAACATCTGCTTTTGAAATCAATTCCATGCCAGCTTTTGAACCGTTATAGCCAAGAGGACCAGCTGAAAGCGGGTGACTGCCTGGGAAAGCATCATTGTGCTGATAACCGCAGCAAACTGGCGCTGAAAGTTTTTCAGCCAATGCAGCAGAGGCAGGAATAGCCCCACCAATAACAACACCAGCACCATTAAGAATAACAGGGAATTTTGCGCTTGAAAGAAGATCAGCCGCTTCCTGAATAGCAGTTGGACCACCTGTTGGAAGCTCAAGGCGAACGATTGGAGGTAATTCAATATCGATTACCTGTGTCCAGTAGTCGCGCGGAATGTTGATTTGTGCCGGCGCACAACCACGCCATGCTTTTTCGATTACCCGGTTAAGAACTTCAGCCATACGAGATGGGTCACGCACTTCTTCCTGGTAGCAAACCATGTCTTCGAACAACTTCATTTGTTCAATTTCCTGGAAACCACCCTGCCCGATTGTTTTATTAGCAGCTTGTGGTGTTACCAAAAGAAGGGGTGTATGGTTCCAGTATGCTGTTTTAACAGGTGTTACCAAACTTGTAATACCAGGACCGTTTTGAGCAACCATCATGGACATTTTGCCTGAGGCGCGGGTAAAACCATCGGCCATCATGCCTGCATTACATTCGTGGGCGCAGTCCCAAAATTTAATACCAGCCTTTGGAAAAAGGTCGGAAATCGGCATCATCGCAGAACCGATAATACCAAAAGCATGCTCAATGCCATGCATCTGCAATACTTTTACAAAAGCTTCTTCAGTTGTCATCTTCATGATGGCAAGTCTCCTCAAAACCGGAAAATTAGACCCTTACAGACGGTGTAATGGTCAACACAATGTCACGAAAGACGTGAACGCCATATTGGCCTTTATCGATAGGACCAAAATGCTGTAAATCTAAAACCAGATTTAAACTAATAAGTCAATAAATGAGACTGCAATTATCAATAATTGATTGAAATTCCAATTTCACGTTCAAACTAAGGCTTTTTTACAAAATCTGGTACTATGGAAATTTACCAAATAATCAGCACATCTTCAAAATTCAAAAAGGTTCATTTTCTATCTTATTTACGAATCTATAATTTCCTTTACTTTTCAGGAAGTTGGAAATTTTGTGATAGAAATTCTTTTGATAGCAAAGATAAAAACCCTCCTCTTTTTATCTCTTTGCTTTATCCATGTATATGATTACCGGGTTCTTACTATATTTCAAGAAAACAATGATGCAAGCTTGTAACTGATTAGATTAAAAACTGAACAACAATTATTTTTCAGATAAATCCTCTAATTTCAACATGTCTGCAACTATTTCGATCTTTTCGGATAAAACACCATTTTTCAGATAGGCTAAGACTAAACTACGCATGAATGGTTTTTTTAATAAAGAACGCGTTATAATTTCCGCGTCTTTATTTTCCACTTTTTTATTTCTTAAAACGTCAGGTCCAGGTAGAATGGAAAACCCCACTCCCTTTCTGACACATTCACAAACGGCCTCCACACTATCAAGTGTTATAACATTGGCTGGCTTTAAGGATTGCTGTTTTAAATATTGTTCAATTAAGCGACCGATCCCTGTTTGCGGTAGAAAATGAATAAAGGGCATTTCGGCCATGGCTTTTTCAATTGCCCAGTTTCTGGCACGTTTTGGCAAACAATAAAGCATTTCTTCTTCTTGTAACGGATATTCTGCAATGGCTTGTGGCAGGTTGCCACCGGTAACAATTGCGGCATCCAATTGGCCTGATGCAACCTTGCTTGCCAGCTCATCTGAAAGGCCCGTTTCAACACGGAATTGCGCGTTAGGGGCTTTGCGTGCTGTTTTCTCAAGAAAGGAAGGCAAAAGGCGTATGCTGGATGTTAAAACAAAACCAATATGAAATTCACCGGCAAGCCCTCTTTCCGGTCGACATTTTTCATATAGCTTTTTGCTAGCTTTCAAAACACCAATTGCCTCAACCGCAATCACACGGCCCATAGGTGTTAATTTGGGCGGTCTATATGCCCTGTCAAAAAGACTAACCTGCAATTCCTCTTCCAGCGCTTTCATTTGCATACTAACAGTTGAAATGGTCATGTTATAATTCTCTGCAACTTTGGCAAAAGAACCCAATTCTGATATTCTTACAAGAGTTTCAAGACTGCGCAAATTCATAAATACAACTTTCTTAAAGATAAAGTGCATATTAATTCCATTGTATGCAATTTGCAAATCTTGCATCATGACACTTAAGTGAATTGTAACTTTACAGGTTCTTGAAACGTGCTGACACTTAAAACACCCCATCAAGAAAAGGCGCGAAAGCTGGCTGCAGGACCGTTAGAGGCACGCGCGGCACTCTATCATCGCAAGTCAAAATATGGTTTCAAGAATATCAAGGCATTGAATGAAAACAATCTTTGGGGCGTTAACCTGACAGATGGCTGGCGTCATGAATTTTCAAGCCTTCACGACACATTGCTTATTATAGAGGAACTTGCCTATCATTGCCCTCAAAGCGCTTACTTGGCGCTTGAAGCCAATCTTGGTATTTCGTCTGCGCTCAATGAATTTGGAACGACTGAACAAAAGGAACTGCTTGCTGAAACATTAGCCAGAGGTGATAAGCCGGCTTTATGTTTTGAGGAAGGGCAAAATACAAGTCTCAACGCACTTGAAATGACAGCCCGCAAGCAAGGCAATCATTATATTTTAAATGGCGTGAAAACCCCTGTTATCGGTGGTGATATTTCCAGTTTTTATATTGTTCTGGCCCGCCTCATTGAAGATGAGAAAGATAAGGACCTTGCAGCTTTTATTATGGCGCGCCAACCTGCCCGCGACATTCATCCCCATGGTCTATCAATTAAAAATATTGAAAACCCGAAAACACTTTCCGGCTTATCGGCGGCTCAATTAACATTTGATAATGTCATCATTCCAGCGCACCACCGCGTTTATTTCTCTGATGAGATGGCTTTTGAAAATGCACTCTTACAAAGCCGCCATATGGGGGAAGCCATCATGGCTTTGGCTTTTTCATCTTCTGCTCTTCATGAGGCAAGGCAGATTGCTACCAAACAAGCCAGCAAATACCGGCCAAATGTTGAGAAACTTGCATATGAAAAGATTTTCATGCTGCATGAAGCAGCGCTCCATGCCTGTCGTTTAATGCTATATGATGCGGCCCAAACAGCCTCTTTCATTAATCATCGCCTTGATGCGGATATATCTGCCCGCGCGCGGCTTTTTGCTTTTAACCCTATTCACAAGGCCATGCAATTTGCCTTGCATGTTGCAAGCCAGAATGGTTTTCAACACAAGCAAAAAATTGAACGCCTCTATGAAGCCTTGCAGTTAATTTGGCTTAAAGGTGCGATGAGTACTCTTTTACATGAAGACTATGCCCGCACGATTATTCCTTTTGTGCAGCATGAAGATTATGAAACTAGAAACACACCAGCCATTTTTATGGCCGCTGCCGAATAGTTTTTATATATTCAGCTGCCCCCTCACCTGCTGCTTTTCCTGTTGCTAAACATGCATTTAAAAGATAGCCACCGGTCGGGGCATCAAAATCTAGCATTTCACCGGCAATAAAAAGACCTGGCCAATCTTTAAGCATGAAAGAGTGCGTGAGTTCACTCAATAAAACACCGCCAGCAGTACTTATCGCTTCATCCATGGGTCGGGGCGACACAACAGGTAATTTAAGATTTTTAATATAATGGGCCAATTTTTCAGGGGGGAAACTATTGCATTGCTTATGTTGCGCTCTTAAAAGACCTGCTTTGACACCTGTAAGCTTTGCTTTCTTTCTCAAATGATTTGAAAAAGACTGCTTTCCCTTTTCTTCACTTAACCGTTTAATAAGTTTATCAATTTCCCAGTCTGGTTTTAAATCAACCACCAAATTTGCAGCTTTCTGATTCGTCAAACATTCACGTAAAAACCAGGAAATCGGATAAAGCGCCCCACCCTCAATGCCCGTTTGCGTGATGACAAAATCACCTATAATTGTGTGATTACCTGTCGTTAGACGAACATTTTTAACTGGTAACCCTGCAAAGCGGCTTATAAAATGCTCATCAAAATCGCAGAAGAAGCCGCAATTAGATGGCTGAAAATCTGTTCTTCTGATTGCCATTTCATCAAAAGCCCCTTCCCAGTTGCCATTAGAACCTAATTTTGCCCAACTTTTACCACCAAGGGCAAAAATGGTTACTTGAGCTTTCACAATCAAGTCTCCTTCTGGCCTTGTGAAATGGTGTTCATGCTGTTTATTACAACCTTTCCAAAAATGGCGCGTATGGATTGTAACATTGCGAATTGCTAAATCCGCAAGCCATGCACGTAAAAGGGCGGAAGCCTTCATAACTTTCGGGAAAAGGCGGTTGGAACTGCCGTAAAATGTTTTTATGCCCAACCCCTCACACCAATTTTCAACATCTTGTGGAAGAAAAGATAATAAGGCGCTTTCAAAAGTAATGCTATCATGCCTATAGGCTTTTAAAAAGTCGCTGGTATTTTGCTTTTTTGAAAGATTAAGCCCGCTTTTTCCGGCCATCAAAAACTTTCTGGCCACAGTGGGCTTTGCTTCAAAAATATGTACCTTATATCCAGCTTTTGAAAGGCTATCAGCAGCCATTAAACCGGCAGGGCCGCCTCCAATAATTGCTGTTTCGACTTCCAAAATTTCTGTCATAATAAATTTTCTGCCCCTTAAAACGTTTCAGGGGGTGCCGCATCCATGATACGGCATTGCACGCTTACGCGTCCTTGCCAAGTATTTTTACTTAACTGCCCTGCAAAATGGAAAACCTGCTGCCGGCCTTCCAAAAGAGCTTTGCCCAATGGTTCTTCTGCCGCACGAAAAGCAATGGCAGAAAGGCTTACACCATCGCTTGATTTTATTGATAGCTTAACATGCCCATTACCAACACGGTCGACATAAGTTATTTTATGACTTGGAAAAGCAAAAACCGGACTTGGATGACCCGCGCCATAAGGGCCTGCCTTTTCAATCTCGTCCAATAAATCAAGGGTAGCCCCTCGCGCGCTTAAAGCGCCATCAATGGAAAGCGCGTTATCAGCGCGTGCTTTTTGAATACTCATGCTCAATCTTTCTTCCATAAACGCTTTTAAATCATCTAATTGGCTGGATGAAATAGTTAAGCCGGCAGCCATTGCATGCCCCCCACCCTTTAAAAGTAAACCTTCTTCAACCGCTTCACGTACCACTTTTCCTAAATCAACCCCCGTGATTGAGCGACCAGAACCAGTTCCCTTACCTGATTTATCAAAACCGATTGCAAAGACAGGACGGCGATAACGCTCTTTAAGGCGAGACGCAACAATTCCCAAAACACCAGGATGCCATTCCTCACTAGAGGTGATTAAAACGGCAGGGCCTCCCTCTTCTTCTCCCCCCGTTTCACGGAATGCCTGCGCATCAGCTTCCTCAAGCATAATTTTTTCAAGCGCCTGCCTTTCTGCATTTAAAGCATCGAGTTTAAGGGCGATTTCTTCTGCCCTGAACCCATCATCCAATGTTAAAAGCCTTGCGCCAAGCGCGGCATCTCCAATGCGCCCCCCTGCATTAATGCGTGGTCCTAATAAAAAACCAAGATGATAAGGGAGAATTGGGCCATCCACCCGCGCCACACGGGAAAGCGCTTTTAGGCCTTCATTATTCATGGCCCGCATTTTTTCAATACCACGCATAACAAAAGCACGATTAAGTGTTCTTAATGGAACAACATCACAGACAGTTCCAAGCGCAACAATATCTAGTAAATTCATTAGGTTAAAAGAATTACTTGATGCAAATTCAGGCGCTCTTTCACGCATTAAACGCTGCACAGCAACCAATGTCATGAATACAACACCAACCGCTGCCAGATGGCCAAGATTTGAAACATCGTCCTGACGATTGGGATTAACGATTGCATGGGCTTTTGGTAAATCGACACCCACCTGATGGTGGTCAAGCACAAGAACATCAATGTCTTTCTTTGCAGCTTCTTCCAGCGCTTCAAAACTTGTTACACCACAATCAACGGTGACAATCAGGCCCGCCCCATCCTCTATTAACTGATTGATAGCTAAAGGGTTTGGTCCATATCCTTCCAGAATTCTATCAGGAATATAAATACGTGTTTTAACACCAAAATGATTTAAAAAACGGCACAAAATTGCAGAAGAGGTTGCCCCATCAACATCATAATCACCAAAAATAGCAACACTTTCCTGATTCTTAATGGCAAGAAAAAGCCTTTCGACCGCCTTTTCCATATCCTGCAAACAATAAGGATCAGGCATAAGTTGTTTGAGAGTGGGATTTAAAAAATCTTTTGAACCTTCAATATCTATACCGCGCCCAGCAAGAATGCGGGAAACTAGATCTGATATGTCATTTTTTTGGGCAATAGCCAAAGCAATATTGGCTTGTTGAGGGGATAAACGGTCAACCCAGCGTCTATTGCCAAGTGACCGTTTAACACCAAGAAAGGTTCGTCCCTCATCTATTGTCATAAGAGCCGATTAATCTTTCAAATGAAATTTGGATATATCAGAATGTACACCTTTAATGTAGCGAATAGTTCCTGTTGAAGAGCGCATAACAACCGTATCTGTTACGATATTATCCTGATTGAATTTAACACCCTTCAAAAAGTTACCGTCTGTTACACCAGTTGCAGCAAAAAGAACATCGCCTTTGGCCATTTCTTCCATAGAGAAAATCTGGGTGGGATCAGAAATACCCATACCAATGGTGCGTTCCCGCTGTTCATCATTTTTAATAACAAGACGACCAAACATTTGCCCACCCGTACAGCGCAGCGCTGCCGCAGCCAAAACGCCTTCAGGCGCACCACCTGTGCCGATATAAATATCAATGCCGGTTTCTTCAGAATTGGTTGTATGAATAACGCCTGCAACGTCCCCGTCGCCAATCAGACGGATTGAAGCTCCTGTCGAGCGAATTTCTTCAATAATTGGAGCATGGCGCGGGCGGTCCAGCACACAGGCACTAATTTGTGAAGGTTTAACGCCTTTTTCTTTTGCCAATGCTTTAATATTTTCAGAGGCCGGCGCTTCAAGATCAATCACATTTTTTGCGTAACCTGGGCCAATGGCAATTTTGTCCATATAAACATCAGGTGCATAAAGCAGGTTTCCTGTGCGCGCAAGCGCGATAACAGCCAGAGAATTTGGCGTATTTTTTGCGCATATGGTTGTGCCTTCAAGCGGATCAAGCGCAACATCAAGCGCTGGGCCATCCCCTGTACCTACTTCCTCACCTATATAGAGCATGGGTGCTTCATCGCGCTCCCCCTCGCCGATACGAACAACGCCATCAATGGGCAAATAGTTCAATTCCCGGCGCATAGCATCAACAGCTGCCTGATCGGCAGCCTTTTCATCGCCATGCCCTCTCAAAGTTGCCGCTGCAACGGCAGCAGCCTCGGTTACACGACCAAGTTCCATGGTCAACTTACGGTCCAGACTTTCAAGACACTTGTCTTCCTGTGGGTTCACGCACCCCTCCTGTTTTTATAAATTTCTGCCTTTTTGGCAGTTCTTATTCATTAGTCAAGCTTTTCAATGCGGATCATTTTGGGCTTACCAACAACATTGCCGTCATTTATCAAGCTTTCCAACGCTTCGCTAATAGCTTTTTCTGTAGTTTCGTGGGTTATAATAACAACATGTTGAGCCTGGTTTTTGATGCCATCGACTTCCTTGCCGCGCTGGTTTTGCACAACACTTTTCAGTGAAATGTCGCGCTCAGCCATTCTGGTAGCAACACCTGCAAAGGCGCCAGGCTTATCGAGAAGATCAAGAGCAATGTAATACCCCCCTTCATGCAGGCGCATACGGGCGCGTTCATAGGGTTTTAAACTCGCGCAGGGGCGACCGAAAACCGGCACTTTCAAGCCACGCGCAATATCGGCAATATCACCAACAACAGCTGAAGCCGTTGCCTTGCCGCCAGCACCAGGACCACTTAATAACAGTGAACCAACCTGATCAGCTTCAACGGCCACTGCATTTGTTACACTTGAAACCTGTCCAATAGCACTTTCCTTTGAAACCATCGCAGGGTGAACACGCTGTTCAATACCGCTTTCGGTTTCTTGTGCGACACCTAAAAGCTTGATGCGATAACCAAGCGTATTTGCCGCTTCAATATCAGACAACGTAATTTCTTCAATCCCTTCCAGATAAATGGAAGAAAACGAAACTTCACATCCAAAAGCAAGGCTGGTTAAAAGAGATAATTTGTGTGCTGTATCATGGCCGCCAATATCAAAGGTTGGATCTGCTTCTGCATAACCAAGGCGTTGAGCATCTTTCAAACAATCTTCAAATGTTATCTTCTCATCTTCCATGCGGGTGAGAATATAATTACAGGTACCATTCATAATACCATAAACGCGATTGACCTTATTGCCAGACATAGCCTCCCGCATTGTTTTGATAATTGGAATACCACCGGCAACAGCCGCTTCATAATTTAGGCTTACTTGTTTTTCTTCTGCCAGTTTTGCCAGCGCAACACCATGTTTTGCCAAAAGGGCTTTATTGGCTGTTACAACATGCTTACCAGCCTGCAGCGCTTTTTCAACACTTTCGCGTGCAGGCCCTTCATCACCACCAATAAGTTCAACAAATACGTCAATATCTTCACTAACTGCAAGGCTTGATGCATCCTCAAACCATGTGATGCCATCAAGTGAGAAGTCCCTTTCCTTATTACGCGTGCGCGCAGTTACCCCTGTAATTTCTACGGTACGAAGAGAAGAGACTGAAAGTCGATTATCAGTTGACTGGATAATATGCACCAAGGCTGCACCGATGGTTCCAAGACCGGCAATACCCAAGCGGAGAGGATGAGACATAAAATTTCCTGCTTTAAACGAATTGAAACATTAAGATTTTCTTTTGCACATTATTTCATTCAGACGCAAGAAATCGCTTCACGTTTCTTGCTGCTTGTCTGATGCGCTGCTCGTTTTCCACAAGTGCAAGACGCACATAATCATCACCATATTCACCAAAACCAATGCCTGGCGCCACTGCAACGCTTGCTTTTTCAACCAAAAGCTTAGCAAATTCCAAAGAGCCGAGGGATTTAAATTTTTCTGGAATTGGCGCCCAGGCAAACATGGTTGCAGGAGGTGACGGCACATGAAAACCGGCTTGCTGGAATGATTCTACCATAACATCGCGGCGATGACGATAAATTGCGCGCGCTTCCTCAATACAATCATCCGGCCCGTTAAGCGCAGCCGTTGCAGCAACCTGAACAGGCGTAAAGGCACCATAATCAAGATATGATTTGACCCTCGCTAAGGCCGCTATCAAACGTTCATTCCCAACGGCAAAACCAATACGCCATCCAGGCATTGAATAGGTTTTGGAAAGTGATGTGAATTCAACCGCAACATCCTTTGCACCCTCAACCTGAAAAAGAGAAGGAGGTGGCACATCATCGAAATAGATTTCTGAATAAGCCAGATCAGATAAAAGCAGAAGATCATGTTTTTTTGCAAAGGCAACAGCTTCACGATAGAAATCCAAATCCGTTACATAAGCCGTTGGATTGGATGGATAATTTAATATTAGGGCAAGCGGGCTTGGGATAGAATGTTTAACCGCCTTTTCACAAGCAATAAAAAAGTTGTCATTTGGTATCGCCGGTATTGACCTTATGACCCCCCCTGAAATGATAAAACCAAAAGCATGAATGGGATAAGTTGGATTAGGTACCAGCACCACATCGCCTGGTGTGGTAATGGCTTGCGCCATATTCGCAAAACCTTCTTTAGAGCCAAGCGTTGCAACAATTTCTCTTTCAGGATCAAGCTTTACACCAAAACGCCTTTCATAATAAGCAGCTTGCGCTTTTCTTAAGCCTGGAATCCCCCGTGATTGCGAATAGCGATGGGTATTGGGTCGCCTTACCGTTTCAATCATTTTTTCAACAATGTGATCTGGTGTCGGTAAATCAGGGTTTCCCATACCCAAATCTATAATATCTTCCCCGCGCGCTCTTGCGGCAGCTTTTAATTTTGTTACAGGTTCAAAAACATAAGGGGGCAACCGTCTTGTTGCATGAAACTCATCCATATATTGGGTCCGCTAAAAGTGTTTATATTGACCTTAATAACAGAACCTACAATATTTATGAGTAATGTAAACTGGATTTAAATCTTCCTTCTTTCCAACTACCCTTAACCCTAATCGCCCTTACAATGCACAACACCGTTTTCATCTGTCTGGCAAGCGGCATCTATTTCTGCCTGTGCATCATCGCTATGGGTTCTTGCTATATCTAATAAGCGTTTTTGCAAAAGTTCGTTGCGCTTTTTATCAACATCAACAGAGGGGGTTTTGCGACTGCTGGCAATTGCTTCAAGCTCGGTTTCAATCTCTGAACGTTCATCTACTTGTTTTAAAACTACATCACGGTCATATCTGGCACCTACAAAAACCGGAAACCCGTTTTTATCAACTTTCCCAGTTCTATCGCTTTCCACATCAAAAGCCCCTTGTTCAGTTGTGACAGTGCAGCCAGCAACAAACAATAAAAGGAGCATTAAAAAAACTTTATTCATTTTCTATCCGTTATCAACCTTTATTTACTGTTGTATTTTTATATGAATTATCAATATAAATAAAACTGTCATTGATAATATATACAGAATAGGGAATCTTCATTCTAAATTCCCCTTATTTCATTATAAGAAATTTGGACCAGATAATGGCATTTTGTAAAATTGACATTGAAAAACAAGAAGAACATACTTTGCATTGAGGCTGTTTGAATCGATTTTTTCATTCAAAACCCTTATAGCATATTGAGAGGATTTTATGAGTTCTAACAAGGCTGAAATCGGCAAAAAAGATGCCCCCAACAAAACCACCTATGATATTCAAAATTTGATTGAAGATCCGGAGACTTTTGCACGCAATACAGCTGAAATTGTCCAAGAACTTGGCAAAGCCCTCGCTGCCATTGTAAAACCGGTCGAAGAACATGGTAGCGAGAAGGATAATACTGAAAGATTAAACGACTTTTATTCCACTCTGGCAGAAGTTGGTAAATACTGGATTGAAAAACCGGAACGCGTTTTGGAAGCCCAAACCCAAATCACTTCAAAATATATGGAATTATGGTCATCCTCCCTTAAACGCATGTCCGGGGAAGCAACTGAAAAAGTTGTTGAACCAGCCGCCAATGACAAGCGTTTCAACGATGGGGAATGGAATGACAATCCACTTTTTGATTTTTTAAAACAAGCTTATCTCATTACTGCAAATTGGGCTAATGACCTTGTCGAAAGAGCAGATAATCTTGATGACCATACAAAGCTTAAAGCCAAGTTTTATATGACACAGATTGTAAATGCTGCCTCTCCTTCAAACTTTGCGGCAACAAATCCTGAAGTGTTGCGCGACACCTTATCAAGCAAAGGCGAAAATCTTGTGCGCGGCATGAGAATGTTGGCAGAAGACTTAAAAGCTGGTGATGGCGCCATTCGATTGCGCCAGTCCATGCCAGGCGCTTTTAAAGTCGGTGAAAATCTTGCAACAACACCTGGCAGTGTCGTTTTTGAAAATGAGATATGCCAAGTTATTCAGTATAAAGCCACAACGCAAAAGGTACGAAAACGCCCTATTCTTATTGTCCCACCCTGGATTAATAAATATTATATCCTCGATCTTAATGCACAAAAATCCCTTATCAAATGGATGGTTGATCAAGGCAATACTGTTTTTGTCATTTCATGGGTTAATCCCGACCATTCTCTCGCCGATGCTGGCTGGGATATTTACATGGAGAGAGGACTTTTTGCGGCTTGCGATGTGGTATCATCCATTTGCCCTAACACCAAAATAGACCTTGCAGGCTATTGTGTCGGCGGTACACTTTCTTCCATTGCGCTTGCCCACATGGCAAAAACCGGTGATGACCGCATTGCTTCTGCCACTTTTTATACAACGCAAGTTGATTTCGCCCATGCAGGCGAATTGCTTGTGTTCATAGATGAAGAGCAAATAGACGCCCTGGAAAAGGTGATGGACGATAAAGGCTACCTTGAAGCAGGGCGCATGTCGACCACCTTTAACCTTTTACGATCAAACGAACTTTTTTGGTCTTATGCTGTGAATAATTATCTGCGTGGTAAAGACCCTTCTGCTTTTGACCTGTTGCACTGGAATTCTGATTCAACACGCATGACGGCCAAAAATCATGCTTTTTATCTACGTCATCTTTATATGCTCAATGATATTACCCAAAATAGGCTGCATTTAGCAGGCCAAGATATTGACCTTGGAGAGATTGAAATTCCCGTCTTTACCCTTGCTGCGAAGGAAGACCACATAGCACCCGCCAAATCAGTGCTTTTGGGATCCAGTTTTTATGGGGGGCCTGTGGAATTTGTTTTAGCAGGATCAGGGCATATTGCCGGTGTTATCAACCCGCCGTCCAAAAATAAATACGGCTTTATGACAGATGGCAAGGCAGGCAAAGCAGCAGATGATCTTGATTATTGGGTAAATAGCGCAACCCAACATGAAGGGTCTTGGTGGCCTTATTGGGATAAATGGATAAAATCATTAGATAATGAACAAGTGTCGGCCAGAAAGCTGGGTAACAAACAGTATAAAATACTGGAAGAAGCGCCAGGCTCTTATGTGAAAAAGCAAAGCGGACCGATGATTTCCAGTTAAATTCACTTACCGTAATTTCTTTTCAGCTTTTTATAGGGCAGCCTTTTTATCTCCAAGTTATTTAGGCATACTATTTTAACGATACGGGAAGCAACCAGAAATTTAAGTGGGTTTATGTCTAAAGTAGAAAATATAAAAGGTGAGTCTGTTTTTGAAAAAGCAATCATCACCACCATGAAAATGGATAAAAAGACATGGCGCCGCCATGCAAGCCCCTGGTCGGTTGGTACACGCTTTACTTGCCTGCCATTCATCTGCTTTGCCATTTGGTCGCGGGAATGGGTTGGTTATTGGTATTTTTTATTCCTTTTTCTTGCTTTATTATGGACATGGCTCAATCCCCGCATCTTCAATGAACCTCATGATTTTGACAATTGGCCTGCCAAAGTAACATTTGGCGAATGCGTTTGGCTTAATCGGGGGCAGGTTCCAATTCCCCAACACCACCAGCGTATGGCTATGCTTTTGACACTCTTAATGATTCTTCCGCTGTTTATTCTTTCTTATGGCCTTTATGCCCTGCAAATATGGCCAACATTGATGGGGCTCTTCTTACTTATTACCTTCAAAATCTGGTTTTGCGACCGAATGGTCTGGCTTTATGAAGAAATGAAAGAAAAAAATGCTATTTATAAAAGCTGGTTACAAAAACCCAATAATGACAATCAATGGCATGGACTCAAATCGACTGATTGATTAGTAATATTTATTATTCCCATTTCAATTATCTGTCCAATTGCCTTTTATTTTTTGTGGTAATATAATACCTATTTTTTAAGTATTTGTTTTATATAAATTATTTTAAAAATTATAACTTGACGTTACAACAAAACTCAATTATTCAACCCCCAACAAAGGGTAATTTTTGCCCTTAATTGTTTTTCTTACCGTAAAATAGGTATTAATCTTATGAAAACCTTCTCTCAAAAACCGGCAGAGGTCGAGAAGAAATGGGTTGTTATCGATGCTGAAGGCCTTGTTGTTGGTCGCCTTGCAGCCGTTATTGCCACCCGTCTTCGCGGCAAGCATTTGCCAACATTTACACCCCACGTTGATATGGGTGATAATGTTATCGTTATCAACGCCGATAAAGTTGTCTTTACCGGCAAAAAATATGAAGATAAAGTTTATTATTGGCACACAAACTTTCCTGGCGGTATTAAAGAGCGTACAGCCCGCGCCATTTTGGAAGGCAAGTTTCCTGAACGTGTTGTTCAAAAAGCCGTCCAACGTATGATGCCAGGCGGCCCATTAACACGTCAACAACTTAAAAATCTGCGCGTTTATGCCGGAAGTGAGCACCCTCACGAGGCGCAAAACCCTGAAATGCTTGATGTTAGCGCGATGAATTCAAAAAATAAGAGGGTCGCATAATGGCTGAAGAATTAAACTCCCTCGAAGATCTGGGTTCTGCAATGGATGCAACAGCAGCCCCATTGAGCGGTGAAGCAAACACACAGGAAGAAGCTCCTGTATATGTGCAAAAACTAGACAAGCATGGCCGCGCCTATGCAACAGGCAAACGTAAAGACGCTGTTGCTCGCGTTTGGGTAAAGCCTGGCTCTGGTAAGATCATTGTTAATGGCAAGGAAATGACAGAGTATTTTGCTCGTCCTGTTTTGCAGCTTGTCATCAACCAACCCTTAGAACTGGTTGATCGTAAAACACAATATGATGTTATGGCAACTGTTTCTGGCGGTGGTCTTTCTGGTCAAGCGGGTGCCTTACGCCATGGCCTTTCCCTTGCTCTTACACGTTATGAACCTGATTTACGCAGTTCCCTTAAAAAAGGTGGCTTCCTAACGCGGGATAGCCGTGTTGTTGAACGTAAGAAATACGGTCGCGCAAAAGCTCGCCGTTCCTTCCAGTTCTCAAAACGTTAAGCTTTTTAAAATTAAATTTGAAAAGAAAAAAGCAGGCCCCCATAATTTGGCCTGTTTTTTTATTAAACGTTTTGTTCTCATGTCTATAGGAGTTCAAAATGTTTGATGCACTAAAAAACTTTGATAATTTCTCTGGGCGCGCAGCAAGAAAAGAATACTGGTTTTTTCCTTTAACTTTTTTCATTTACTATATCATAAGCAATGCAATCATTTCGAATGCAAGCGCTATTATTACTGATATTCAATTAGAATTTGTCTCCATCCCTTTTTTCATGATACATGTATTCTTTTTCATCGCATGGCTTTCAGTAAGCATTCGCCGATTACATGATACTGACAGAAGTGGTTGGTGGCTTTTACTTATTTTCATTCCCATTATTGGTATGCTTATTTTGCTTTGTTGGTTAATCAAAAAAGGAACACACGGAAAGAACAGGTTTGGTGATGACCCTAAGGGAGATATACCAGAATTTAAGGGTAATTCCGTTATTGAAAGGTAATATAGCCTAAATCCGTTATCATTTAATATGAGTTTGGGAATAGTATGATTTTTATCAGAAAATCGCGGCTTTACCGCGCTTTTTATTTTACCTCCCAAAAAGAAAGCGTAATTTAACATCTATCTGTTTTAATAGGTTAACTGAATAATCTTAACGAGCTGGAAAGAATGACCCTTGCCATTGTAACAACCTATTACAATGAAATCGAAACAATCGATGATGTAGTACACGCTATTTCTAAAGCCCCGCAACCATTTAATTTTTATCTTGTTGATGATTGTTCTTCAAAACCACCGACAGAAGTTCTTGAAAAATATGGCAAGAAGCCATGGTTTCATTATTTAAGAAATAAAACAAATAAGGGGCCTGTTTTTGGTTTAAATCGCGGTATAAAACAGGCTTTATCTGATGGTGCTTGTTTTATTGCCATAAATGACGCAGATGATATTTCTTATGACAACCGTTTTCAAGACCAACTTCAAGCTTTTGATCAAGATAATGATTTGATGATGCTAGGCGGTGCGGCTGATTTTGTTGAAGAGAAAACAGGTCGTGCGCTGTGGCAAACAAGACATCCATTGAAAAACGCCGACATTCATCGCAAACATAGAATAAACGCTTCTTTTGTTCATTCAACGGTTATGTATCGCGCTGAGGTGTTTAAAACTATCGGTTTTTATCGCGAAGGTTATTATGCACTTGATTATGATATGACCGCACGTATTTTAGCTAAAGGTTTAAAGGTTGGCAATCTGGCTCAGCCAATTTTAAAATATCATGTAAGACAGGGGTCCATGTCGGTTTCCAAACGCCGCGCTCAAATTGCCTCCCGTCTTCGGGTGCAATGGCAAAATTTTGAACCTTTTAACATATGGTCCCTTTGGGGTATTTTACGCAGCATTCTTGCCTATTGCACACCCAATCAAGCAATCAACACCTTTAAAAATCTGCTTTATCGATTGAAAATAAAATTTCATGGTTAAATCAGGATTATTCTCACAAGCGGGGTGGAGCCTCACAGCTCAAATTGGTTATTACGGTTTGCAATGGCTAAATATGATTTTTCTTGCCCGCTTATCGGGGCCAGAAGCCGTTGGCCTTTATACATTAGGCCTTGCCATTGCCAACCCTATTATGGCTATTGCAAGCTTAATGCTTCGCATGGTTTATATTACCGACCAGGAAGGACGCTGGTCTTTTCAAACTTACAAACGTTTACGCCGAATATCTTTACCTTTTGGTGCTCTTATTGTTGTTTGCACAGGCTTCATACTTGGCTACCGCGATATGACATTGACAATCATTTTATTAGCCGCAAGCTGGAAGGTTGCTGAAAATCTTAGCGATATTAATTACGCTATTCCGCATAAACGAGGCGACATGGAGCCTATTGCCCTTTCCATGATTGGCAGAGCTGCCCTATCAACCATTATTTTGGCTTTTACGCTAGAATATACTGGCAGGCTTGATTTTGCTCTTTTAGGTTTTTCACTCACCTGGTGGTTATATTTTTGCATTCGTGACAAACAATTCGAAAAACAAGCAGAACCCCAGAAGAGTAAAGGTAATAGTACCTCCCTATTCAAGTTTGCTTTTCCCATGGCGCTTTCTGCTGCCACGATCTATCTTACCTTTTCAGTACCACGCATAGTTCTTGACCAATTTGAAGACACGGCAACGCTTGGCATTTTTGCCGCTATCAGTCATCTTCTTCTTATTGGCACAATGCTTGTAAATTCGTTAGGTTCAGCTTTAACACCACGCCTTTCCCGCCATTTTGCAAACCATGATTTTAAAAATTACTATAAAGAAATTACATTTGGTGCAGCGGCAGCTCTTTTCACTTCCACGGGTTTTATTCTCGTTGCTTTTGTGGGGGGCGACCTTCTCTTAACCCTTCTTTATGGCTCACAAATTGGCATGGAAAAAGACTTGATTATTGCCATCAGTCTTACTTCTTTGCCCATATATCTGGGGTCTTTACTTGGGTTCATTCCCCCTGCCCTTCAAGCTTACAAATTTCACCTTACTGTTAATATCATCACGGTTGTTGGAACGGCTTTGGCCGCCTTTACATTCATTCCAGTTTTTGGTGTTAAAGGGGCAATTTACGCTATTCTTATACAAGGCCTCTTACAACTTTTAAATGGCCTGATTTTATTTAAAAAACCCGCCCCATAAAACTTTCTTTCTTCTTGCTCTTTTTTATGGCCCAGCGTAAAAATTCTGTAACTTGAAAAAGGAAACAGGCACATGGTGAACAAGAAAATCAGAATTGGTGTTTTGGGAGCTTCTGGCTATACAGGCTCAGACCTTATTCGCCTTGCAAGCCGCCATCCCAATATTGAAATTACCGCCCTTACGGCCAATTCACAGGCAGGAAAACAAATAAGCGATGTATTTCCGCATTTTTATATGCTCAATCTTCCTGGTCTTGTGCCATGGGAGGCCGTGGACTGGAATGATGTTGACGCTGTTTTTTGTGGTCTGCCCCATGGCACAACACAAGATATCACCAGTACCATCCACAAAGTAAATGACAACATTAAAGTCATTGATATGTCTGCTGACTTTCGCCTCCGCAATGTTGAAACCTATGCCAACTGGTATGGCCTTACCCACCGCGCGCCCCACCTTCAAGGGGAGGCTGTTTATGGCCTTTCAGAACATTATAAAGAGCAACTAAAAGATGCCCGCCTTATTGCCTGCCCGGGCTGTTACCCCACAGCAAGCCTGATGGGCCTTTTACCTGTGGTGAAAGAAGGGCTGATTGATGCCGGCGACATAATTATTGACGCCAAATCAGGCACAACAGGGGCCGGACGTGGTGCAAAACAAGCCATGCTCATGGCTGAAGCCGGTGAAGGTCTTTCACCTTATGGCGTTGGCAAACATCGCCATGCCCCTGAAATTGAACAGGAAGTTTCAAAAGCAGCCGGCGAGGATGTCATCGTCAACTTTACCCCTCACCTTATCCCGATGAGCCGTGGTGAACTTTGCACAATTTATGCCCGCCTTGAAAAAGGAAAAACGGTTCACGATGTGCGGGCAGCCCTCACAAACTCTTATAAGCATGAAACATTTGTACATGTGGCTGATGAGGGTAAAATTCCACAAACCCAAATGGTGCGCGGTTCAAACCACTGTGTCATCAATGTTTTTGAAGATAGAGTGCCAAACCGCATTATCATTATTTCCACACTCGATAACCTCGTCAAAGGCTCAACAGGCCAAGCCTTGCAAAATTTCAACATCGCTTTCGGACTAGAAGAAACATTAGGGCTAGAGCAACTACCACTCTTTCCGTAAAAACAGCTTTGAACTCATTTTAACAATCGAGAGTTACTCACTAGACTTTAATCTAGCGAAGGAGTACTTTCGCCCTTTTACAATTGCATTCAATCAAAAGTTTTTTTTATCTCCGCGCACTATTGCGATTCATTTATTTAACAAGGAGATATAAAAATGGATTCATTAACAGGCACAGTCGAAGATCATACATAAATTGTTTATCATGACTTTGATTTCGGTACATCAACAATAACAACCATCCATTCAGCAACGCGCTTCAATGATGAATATTATTTTAGCGAGTTTGAATCACCGTTTCCTGGCGATGGAGGCATTTTCATTTTTCTGGATGAAGGGAGTGATTTATTTGTAGGCTCAAATGCAGATGATATTGTTCTTGGAGAAGAAGGTAACGATCAGATTAATGGCTTGGATGGTGATGACCAAATTTTAGGTGGAACAGGTAGCGATCGAATCTTTGGTGGAGACGGAGACGACTATATTGCAGGCGGTGACCATAAAGACTTTATTGCTGGACAAGGTGGGAACGATATTTTAATCGGCAATGAAGGTAATGACGAATATTTCTTTAATTTTCATTTGAATGAAGGACGCGATTTCATATCAGATGATTTAAATAGCAAAGGAAGCGCATATGGCTTTGGCGGCGGCAACGATACGCTAAACTTAAATGTTAATTATGAAGACTTATTCTTTAGGATAACAGGCGATGGAGACCTTACTATCACGTCATTTTCAGAAGAATAGCAATTAGGCTCAGCAGCCAACTCCGTTACACTTGATAATTTTATCTTTGGTGGAGATCATATAATTGAAACCATAGAAACAGTTGATGCAACTCTCATTTATAATGGCGCTTTTTATGAGCTGGCATAAACACTTTTAAGTGTTTACTTCCAATATAAATGCTACCAGGTAAAACTTACCCATTCAGGAATTTTTTGCCTGGTATTTTACTTTCCAGAAAAATAATATATTTAAAAACAAATACTTAAAATTGGAACAACTCTTGCCTGTGTAATTTCAAAATCAAATGACAAGATTGGAAAATGTCTGCCATAAATTTAAACTCTCTTACAAATAACTTTAATTTTGCACCATTACAAAATAATTTGCACAAGGCTGATGAGGTTTTGCGTTTTCAAGATGGCTTATCTCAAAGACAATCAATAGATGAATTGCAGAAAGAAGAAACTTCCTTTAACCCTCCCAAACCCTCTTTTCCCTATTTGCAACTGTTGGAAGATTTTAACAATGCGATTGCAAGAGTTCCTGACAATCATCCTGTCAATCTTTTTGCCACCGTTTCTGTTAATGACGAAGTTGTTGCAGAGGTTTTTAATAGCGGCTTTGCATTAGAAATTGGGGGTAATACTGACCTTCCAGACGAACCGGCATTTGGTAAAACTCTAGCACAAACAAGGCTTGATGCCCTATTGGAGGCAACGGGGGGTGAAGTCACCTATTCCAATTTTACATCAGCAGAAATTGCAGCACAAATTGCAGCTTATGAACCACCAAGATATATCCACCCTATGCTCAGGACCTATTAATTTTTCTCTTTAATTTTCATTGCAAATCAGCTTCAAGGTTTCAAACGAAGGAGTTTTTTTATGTCTGATTTGTTCTGGTTGTCTGATCGCCAATTGTCCTTGATTGAGCCGTATTTCCCACTCTCCCACGGCATTCCGCGCACTAATGACCAACGAGTTTTGTCAGGCATCATTCATGTGATCAAAAATGGTCTTCGCTGGCGTGATGCACCCGCAGATTATGGGCCACACAAGACACTTTACAATCGGTTTGTGAGATGGAGCAGATTAGGTATATTTGATCGTATCTTCAGTGAGTTGGCGGCTGAAAGCAATCCTACGACACTGCAGATTGATGCAACCCATATCAAGGCACACAGGACTGCTTGCAGCCTTTCTAAAAAGGGGATGTTCCCCGCCATATTGGCCGCACAAAAGGCGGCCTGAACTCCAAGCTCCACGCTGTTGTAAATGGCGAGGGCAAACCAATCATCATGGCACTGACTGCTGGGCAGGTATCAGACCATATTGGAGCAAAGTTACTTTATCCAGCATTGCCCAACGCAGAGGTGCTTATCGGTGACAAAGGCTATGACAGCGATGAGTTTCGCGCAGCACTGAGAGCTAAAGACATCAAAGCCTGTATTCCGCCAAGGTCAGGCCGTAATACACCAGCTACATACAGCAAAACCTTATATAACAACGTTATAAGGTTGAAAATGCCTTCAATAGGATCAAGGATTAGCGCAGAATTGCGACCAGATACGACAGATGCGCAGACATCTTCTTCGCTGCAATAACGATCGCGGCGATCGTCATATAATGGATTTAATAGATCATGAGCCTAAACTATTTGATTATTTTTTTCGCTCATCTTTTCTTTTAAAAAGAAGATCATTTTAAAAGAATTGCGCTATAACTTTTATAATTCTTATTATACAAATTGGCTGATGCCGGGAATAGATCCTAAAACTTCTGTTACCAATTCTTCACCTGCTTTTTCTTTGGCAAAAGAAACGACTTCCGTTGCCACACCCTGCACATCACCCATACCAAGGCCTGCACCGGTTAGTTGACCCATCAGCGCCATAGCGCCACCGCCGCCACCAAGCAGGCCACCAACAGCGCCCATAATGCCACCACCATCAGAAGAAACACCAGAAATGAGATCTTGCGCGCCAGGTAGGGCTTCCATCAAGGTAGAAACTTTGTCACTTGGGCCTTCTTGTTGCAAAAAATTCAAAATCATACCAACAGCTGTTTGAGCCAATTGTTCATCTATACCAACATTGGTGGCAATTTTGCTAATAAGTTCTTCCATTATAATCTCCGTTACGTCTACGTTAGTTTTATATTGAGCATTTTCGTTTCACTTTAACAAGTGAAACTTGTTTAAAAAAGAAATCCCCCCAATTTTAAAAAAGCTGCATTGCTGTTCTTGAAAACATTCGCTTATATGGCCTTTAAGAAACTTGCTCATAAAAGGGGATGGGGCAGATGTATAAAGAAGGCAAAATATATCTTGGCACAAGTGTTCAGGGTGAATACCTTGATTTAAAGAGGGCAAATCGTCACGGCCTTATAACAGGCGCAACAGGTACAGGTAAAACTGTTACCTTGCAAATTCTGGCAGAAGGGTTTTCAAGGGCCGGTGTTCCCGTCTTTTGCGCAGATATTAAGGGTGACTTATCGGGACTTTATGCCAGAGGGGAAAAAAGGGATTTTCTCACCAAGCGCGCACAGGATATAGGCTTTGCCGATAAATATGATTATACGTCTTTCCCGACTGTTTTCTGGGATTTATTTGGCGAGCAGGGCCACCCGATCCGCACAACAGTTTCAGAAATGGGACCTCTTCTTTTAGCTCGGTTGATGGATTTAAATCCAACACAGGAAGGGGTTTTGAATATTGCCTTTAAAATTGCTGATGATGAAGGGCTTCTTCTTCTTGATATGAAGGATTTGCGGGCCTTATTGGTTAATCTGGCAGAAAGAGCTGCTGAAATTTCTGCCGAATATGGCAATGTATCCAAAGCCTCCATTGGTACTATCCAGCGCCAGCTTCTCGTTTTGGAGGAGCAGGGTGGCGACATGTTTTTTGGCGAACCAGCTCTGGATATTATGGAAATTATGCGAACAAACAGAAAAGGAGAAGGACTAATTTCTATTTTGGCAGCAGATAAATTAATGGGCGCTCCCCGTCTTTATGCCACGTTTCTTTTATGGTTACTTTCAGAGCTTTTTGAAGAATTGCCAGAGGTGGGCGATCCGGAAAAACCCCGTCTTGTCTTCTTTTTTGATGAGGCGCACCTTCTTTTTGATGAAGCGCCGAAAGCCTTGATTGAAAAAGTCGAACAGGTCGTCAAACTGATTAGATCCAAAGGGGTGGGCGTCTATTTTGTAACGCAAAATCCGCTTGATGTTCCAGATAGCATTTTATCGCAATTGGGAAATCGCATTCAACATGCCTTGCGGGCTTATACGCCAAAGGAACAAAAAGCGGTAAAAGTGGCCGCTAATACTTTTAGACCCAATCCGGAATTTGATGCCTATGATGTGATAATGCAATTGGGCGTTGGGGAAGCGCTTGTTTCAGTGCTGGAAAGTAAGGGCGTGCCAACAATGGTGCAAAAAACACTGATTCGCCCCCCTTCCTCCCGTTTGGGGCCGCTATCAAAAAGTGAGCGGGAAAAAGCCATAAGCAACAGTCCGGTTTTCGGTCTTTATGACAAGGCAAAAGATAGGGAATCAGCCTATGAGATTTTAAAACAGCGGGCAGAGAAAAAAGCTGAACTGGAAGAAGAGCAGCGACAAGCGGAAGAAAGAGAGCGTGAAGAAAAAGGGCGTATGAAACACTCACGAACAGGTTACCGTGATGAATATGGCTACCGTGATGACAGGCCAACCAGACGCGCACGCCGACAATCCACAAGAAGACGCTCCAATCGCCAATCGGTTGTTGAAACAGCCATGAAATCTGTGGCACGCTCTATTGCAACCTCGCTTGGAAAAGCGCTGGTACGCGGAATTTTGGGAAGTTTGAAAGGTGGAAGATAATGATGCTTGAAAATGTTTTACAAGCTGTTGATGACGGGTTAGATGAGAGCCTGGAGAGGCTTTTTAGCCTTTTGAAAATAAAGAGTATTTCAACAGATCCAGCTTTTAAGGAAGAGTGTTTTAAAGCAGCAGAATTTCTGGTTGAAGAACTCAATGGCATTGGTTTTGAAGCATCGGTACGCAAAACATCAGGTCACCCAATGGTTGTCGCCCATGATAAAGGTAATGAAGGGAGTAAAAAACCGCATGTCCTCTTTTATGGTCATTATGATGTGCAACCGGTCGATCCGTTAAATCTTTGGGATAGAGATCCCTTTGACCCCCAAATCAAAGCTATGGAAGATGGATCAAAACGCATTATGGCAAGAGGGGCGGCAGATGATAAAGGCCAGTTGATGACCTTTGTGGAAGCTTGCCGCGCTTATAAAGCAATTAAGGATGATTTGCCCTGTTCGGTAACTATTTTTTTCGAGGGGGAAGAAGAATCAGGCTCACCGAGTCTGGATGATTTTCTGGACGCGAATAAAGAAGAATTAATGGCCGATGTCGCTCTCGTATGTGACACGAATATGTGGGATAGAAATACCCCCGCGATTACAACCACTTTACGCGGCATGTTAACTGAAGAGCTGGTTATTACAGCAGCAGATATGGATTTGCATTCAGGATATTTCGGGGGAGCAGCCAGAAATCCGATTGAGGTTTTATCCAAAATTTTGGGCCAGATTAAAGATGAGAATGGTCACATCACCATTCCTGAATTTTATGAAGGTGTTCTGGAAATTCCGCAAGATGTCAAGAAAATCTGGGATAATCTCAAATTCGATGAAAAAGCATTTTTGGGAAGCGTTGGTTTATCGCACCCAGCCGGTGAAAAAGACCGTTCCGTTCTGGAGCAAACATGGACAAGACCAACTTTTGAAATTAATGGTATTTGGGGCGGTTATACTGGCGATGGTTTTAAAACAGTCATCCCCGCCAAGGCTCATGCAAAAGTTTCTTTCCGTCTGGTGGGAGAGCAGGATCCCCACAAAATCAGAGAAAGTTTTCGTGCCTTGGTAAAAGCCACTTTGCCGGAAGATTGCGGGGTTGAGTTCATTGCCCACGGGGCCAGCACCGCAACCCGTTTGCCATTTGATAGCGATTTTTTACAAAAAGCCAAAAGCGCGTTGGATGAAGAGTGGGGCGTAAAAACCGCGCTCAGCGGCATTGGCGGCTCTATTCCTGTTGTTGGAGATTTTAAAAATCATCTAGGCATGGATAGCCTTATGGTCGGCTTTGGTTTGGGAGATGACCGCATTCATTCACCCAATGAAAAATATGAGCTTTCAAGTTTTCATAAAGGCATTCGCTCATGGGTTCGTATTTTGGATAAACTTGCATCTTAAAAGGAAAAGAAATGGCAGACTGGTCAGAAACCTGGACATGGTGTGAAGACAAATGGCATGAAGGCAATATGCCGATGCTGGGTGTTAGAAGCCATGCTGCCTGGCTCTGTTCCAGTGTTTTTGATGGCGCGCGGGTTTTTGAAGGCGTGATGCCCGATATGGATTTGCACTGCGAGCGGGTAAACCTCTCTGCGGCTTCTTTGGGTCTGAATCCTTTTATGAAACCGCAGGATATGCTGGCGCTTGTTAGCGAGGCAGTCACTAAATTCAAGAGCAATGAAGCGCTTTATATTCGCCCCATGTATTGGGCAGAAGAGGGTGGCTTTATGGGTGTACCACCTGAAAAAGAAAGCACGCGCTTTTGCCTATCTGCCTATGTTACACCCATGCCAGAGCCAAAGGGCTTTACGGCCATGACATCAAAAATAATAAGGCCAGCCCCCAAGCAGGCACCGGTTTTTGCCAAGGCGGGTTGTCTTTATCCCATAGGCGGTTTGGCGATGAAGGAAGCGCAGGCACAAGGTTTTCAAAACGCGATTATTCTGGATGGGCTAGGCAATGTTGCTGAATTTGCAACATCCAATTTATGGATTGTGAAAGAGGATGTTGCTTATACCCCGATACCCAATGGCACTTTTTTAAATGGCATTACCCGCCAGCGCGTTATAAAATTGTTGCGAAAAAACGGGGTGGATGTGATTGAAAAATCTTTAACGATGGAAGAAGTGCATAAAGCTGACGAGGTTTTTTCAACCGGCAATCATTCCAAGGTTATGCCGGTTACCAAGGTTGACCATGTGGATTTTGATAAAGGACCAATAACCAAACTTGCGCGTGCGCTTTATTGGGATTTTGCCCATAGATGAATAGGAAGCACACTTTATAGCTTGGGGAAAATGCTTTAATTTCATGAATGTTTAATTTTTCTTAATTTGAACCAACTTTTTTTCAGTATAGTAAAATGCCTTTTTATTGGATAAACCCTAAATGGTAATAAAAATCTCGGTTTATTAAATATTTCAAGCATCCAATCTTCTTCATCAAAAAATGAAAATGTTATTTTATTGAGTTGCGAATAAGAAATATTTTTAAGTATACCCGCTGTATATTCTGCGGAAACTTCCAGTAAATCTTGTATTCTCATGTTTTTATCAAGAAAATATATATATAAATCTTCTTCTTCTGGCGTGCCTTCTGTTATAAATAATAAATAATTATCCTTAAATTTATATTGTTTTTCTAAAATGAAACCCGTTAATTCTATACTTTTTTCAATTTTTGAATTTTCAAGAATTATTTTAGGTTTTATATTGTCGGATTTATTTCTTCTTTTGACTTTAAAATCAGATATTTCCATAATTTGCATTAAAAAAACCAGCCAAAAGAGATGCCTGCACCAAGGGCACCCAAAGCACCGCCAATAAACACACCAGCACTCACACAAACTGGTGCGCCAGGACCGCAAGCTATTCCAGCTAAAGCGCCTCCAGTAGCTCCTCCAGCGAAACCACCACCAATAATAAGGCCTTCTTTAGCTGTTGCTTTGGTTTTATCTTTCGCTAATGCAATATTATAAACGGCTATTCCAAGTGTCACGACAATTAATCCTTGGCCTAATTTTGTAAGTTTTGATGCTGCAGCACTGACAGAATCACGTGGCCTACCAGAACTTTCAATAATTTCCAGATAAACCTGATTCTTTTGATGAGAAGATAATTTAAAAAATTGTTTATCATACTTTATTTGAGAGTATTTTTCTGTCAACTCATTTAACGTTAGGCCTGTTTTCTTTAATCCAACAGCCTTTGCACGTCCAATATCACTACTTTTTAAGCGCTGTGCTTCAAGTATTTCATTGCGAATTAAGTTTACTTGCATAGCTGCATTTTGGACTGAGATTTGGTGAGAAGATACTTTAAACTTATATTCATAAGATAACTGCTTTACTTGATTAATGTAACTTATTCTAATTGTTCCATCATTAATAAATCTATAGGTAAAATTAGTCGCCGCCACTTCTATTTGTGAGAGGGCGGTTTCAAGGGTGTCTGTTTTGTATTATTTATCATGTTATTAGTTTATTGAAAATAAATTTCAACTTAAGATATATTGTTAACTCACATTAAACAAGAGCTTTTTGATTTTTCTCTTGTAATTTATTTTTTAAAAAGTTCTCAATAGAGTGATTTTCTCTCATAAACCATCTTGCTCTTGTTAAAAGAGCGCACTATTTTCCAAATCATCTAATCCCGTGTTTTGATAGCACAAACCATTTGGAGATTTTAAAAATGGCCTTCACCCTCCCTGATTTGCCTTATGCCTATGATGCACTTGGCCCTTATATGTCGGCTGAAACCTTAGAGTTTCACCACGATAAACACCACAATGCCTATGTAACAGCAGGCAATGGCATGATTGAAGGCACACCCTATGCTGATATGAGTTTGGAAGAGGTTGTGGTGAAAAGCCATAGCGATAATCCAGGCCTTTTCAACCAGGCTGGCCAGCATTTCAACCACGTGCATTTCTGGCAATGGATGAAGCCAAATGGCGGTGGTGCTATTCCTGGTAATTTAGAAGCGAAAATCAAGGAAGATTTAGGCTCTGTTGAAGCTTTTCGCGATGCATTTATTAATGCCGGTAAAACCCAATTCGGTTCTGGCTGGTGCTGGCTTGCGCTAAAAGATGGCAAGTTGGAAGTGATAAAAACACCAAATGGTGAAAATCCGCTTGTGCATGGCGCCACACCGCTTTTGGGCTGCGATGTTTGGGAACATTCCTATTACATTGATTACCGCAACGCTCGCCCGAAATATCTGGAAGCTTTTTTTGATAGCCTTGTGAACTGGGAATATGTAACAGAGCTTTTTGAAAAAGCTTAATCTGTTCTATAAAATTTAAGATGAAGAACCCCAAAGCAATGCTTTGGGGTTTTCTTTTTGCCTTTTTTATAAAAAAGACGCTTGCATAATAATGCTTTAAAAAAATCAAAAAACGCAGTAAAATCCACTAACCCTAAAAACAAATGATATTTTATAAGAATATATGGTATATACAGTGGAAAACATGGAATTATATATATTTCTTGACAGAATATACAGAAGGGAAGTATAAAGCCACGTACCGCCTGTACGCGGACTAAGACGGATGCATTGGAATTATAGCGTCCAAGTCTGAGTATAAAGCCACGTGCCGTTCTCATCCGGATGGGTTTTCAAAATCTCGGTTCTTGAATCTTGTTATTCATGAGAGTACAATCGCTTCAAAGGGGTGTACGGGAAGCACGATGCTGGGCGCGATAAGCCGTTACCCTTAAAAGGCTGGAGCATCACAGCCTTTTTCTTTTCTTGCGGTATTTCAATTATTATTGTTGCTGTGAAAAGATACATATAGCCAAACTCATATAAAATGATCATGAATTTTGGCTATATTTCGTAATCTGCGCTCATCTTTCCTTTTAAAATGATGATCATTTTAAAAGGATTACGCTATATTTCACCCATTATGCCAAAACGCCGCCTGATCCGAAAAGGGTAGCGGCAGAAAAAATATTATCAACGGATTGGTAGATATTGGCAGCTCTTTCAGCTTCCTCATTATTGAGGTTGAAGGCTGAAAGCGAGCCTTCTTCCTCTCCTCCTTGCAATTCTGCCTGCTGCTCTTCGCGCAATTGCTGTTGGGCTTCCTGTAAATCAGCCTGTGCCTGGCGGGCAACGGCTCTATCTTGGGGGGAAGGTTCTCGCGGGGCAAGGGCGGCGCGAATAACGGTTCTAAGTTTTTCAATACTGGCAGAAGGGTCGCCTTCAATGGGGGCTGAATCAATTTGCACCTCACCGGCAACGGCATATTGTTGGCCATCCGGACCCGTTTGAAATTCATATGTTGGAGCGCTGGCATAAGGTCCGCCTGCAAGGGCGTGTGCTTGTTCGTGGGCGCGTACCTCACGGTCGCGCGCTTGCAATTCGCGCACTTGTGCCTGTTCTTCATCTGTTAATTCTGCCGCTTCCAGATTGCCTGATGGCGCCCCTTCTTGTGTTTCCTCTGTTGCGTTACTTTGCCGCGCCTGTTCAAGCGGTGTTGGCTCTTCCTGCAATTGTGTTGAAGACTGGTTGGAAGCAGAAACGGCAGGACTATCCAAAACACTAATGGCCCCGCGCGGTGCATTGCTGGCTGTGTTTCTTTGGTTTTGAGAGAGCAGATTTTGATTGGCAATAAAAGACTGTTCGGCATTTCTTGCAAAAAGAAGCCGTTCAGATTGGGACGCAACAGTGGCAGCAACAAAACCAGCCATAACGTTAAAATAACGCCTTTTATTAAATGTAATCTTAAAAAGTGCAGGTTTTAGGCGATTTTATGTTTTTTAAGAAGGCACCAATTAACAATAAAGGCTGCAATGACCATTTCAAAAAAGCTTAAAGAAAGGGCGATAAAAACAATCATCGGGGTGGCAAGGTTCATATTGTAAAGCCCAAGCCATAAAATAACAAAAACACCCATCCAGACACAAAAACCGGAAAGTAGGGCTCGTTGATAGCTGGTTCCAAACTGATTAAGAAAAAGCCAGTGAAAAAACGTGGAAAAAATAATCAGGATCGTGTCCCAAACACCCCAAATCATGAAAATGGACAAATCCATGGGTGCAATATTGTCAATTTCAGGAAATGCATCCCGCATCATGGGCATGATGAAAACAAAATACCGAAAGATTTCTGAAAGATTAATCCATAAGAAATTAAGGATAAGAGCCAGTATAAATGGTTTTTTTGTTTTCATCATCG
>CALHLB010000022.1 GCA_938034375.1 uncultured Alphaproteobacteria bacterium
GGTTCGGCTCATTGAACTGTGAGTATAATTACATCCGCAAGCTTTGCATTTATAGCGCTGCTTACCACGAACAATACCGTTTTTGGTGCGGACGGTGCTCCGACATTTGGGACAACTCATAAAATAGCATAACAAATCTATTTATAAGCACCAAGTCCAATTATTTTATATGTGTGAACTTCAATGCACACAAATTGCTTTCTCGTGAACCAAAAATACGTTCCTGCAAGCTATCGAGCAAGAAATGGAGGATATATCCGTCCAAGTTTTATAGATGGCTTTTCGATTATATAATATGTAATCGTAGCTAATACCGATGAGACGAACAGCGCGCTCATGAAAATAGCTAGTCCTCCAATTTCCAACCCATTATGTTTAAGAACGCCAATTATGGGAACATGCCACAAGTAAATACTATAACTAATCATACCTAAAAATTGAATCAACCAATTGCTAAAAAGTAATCTGCTAAGAAATGAATTGTTATTCACGAGTGAGATTAACAACGCAGTGCAGCATCCAGCAACAAATATTGGTTCCCAAATTTTAAATACCAAATGTATGATGAAAATAAATGCAGTTAAGCATATGATAAAGTCTGAAATTTTGTTTTCATCAATTCTAACATGAATTGAGATTTTTTGTATAACCTTCCCCCTCATTGAGAAAACAACGACACCTAAAGCAAAAACAAAAAAATATCGGAATGGAGACCAATGAAGCGCCAAAGGTGAAATTTCTAATATATCAATTATCTGGTAGGATAAAGAATAAGAAAAAAAGGACACCACTAACAAAATAATGCAATTCCAAACACTTTTCATTGCAAATATCAGCATTGAAGGAATGAATAAATACCAGAAAACCTCAACTGGTATTGACCACTCTACTGAAAGTATTGAGTTTGCCGTCTCAGGGTTGAGCCAACTCAAGAATATTAAGTGCAACATTATCGTTAAAATGTCTGAACCATTAATAAATCCAAACAAAATTATGAATATAAAATATATAGGCACAATTCGAGCCAACCGTTTCCACATATACGATTGAAAGTTAAGGGAACTTAAATATGAATGACAAACGCTAAAACCAGAAATAACAAAAAATGCATAAACGCCTGTTGAGCCAAAATCAGCAATATTGTTACCCAAATCACCGAAATTCCTAAGTCCGCCACCTCCTGAATGAATTAGCAATACACCAATCGCAGCCCAAGCCCGCATACCTGTAACAAAATTGGTCGCCCCATATTCATTTCTTTTAAAGATCATGAAATTACTTAACCTAAATTCCTACTATAGCTAAAACACTATAAAATGATTATGAGTTTTAGCTATACTCTTTTGTTTGCACTCAGCTTTTCTTATAAAATGATGATCATTTTATAAGGCTTACGCTATATGTAAGATTGTTAGTGAATTTTCTTTTATATAGCAGGAATACCCACATAGAAAATCATATTTAGCAAAATGCACAATTGCAGGTTTATGCCTGAAAGGTCATCAATAAATATTTGAAAATATAATAAGACTTTTATGAAATTGGAGCGGGCGATGAGATTCGAACTCACGACCTAAACCTTGGCAAGGTTTCGCTCTACCCCTGAGCTACGCCCGCATCCATTTTGAACTTTTTTAAAATAAGCTCATCTTTCATGAGGGCGGTTTATGCCCAATCATTCAGCAGAATGCAAGAGGTTTTTTTCAAAATATTGTAAGGAAAGCAAAAAAGCCTTAGAGAACGGAAAAAATTTTCAATTTTTCTAAGAGTAAAAACATCTAATGACAGCTAGGGTCTGGACCTTATTAATGGAAGACTGAGAGTAAACAAAGGAACATAGCCAAAATTTGTTATCAATTTATAGGGACTTGGCTATAGTGCCATCAACAATGAAAAAACAGAAGTTCAAATTATTCTAGATGAAATATTAATGAAAAATGCTTTTATCAATTGCTATCCTCTTACGAATAAAGCAACCATCACACTTTAAAAAGAAGATCTTATTCAATTTATCAAAGCCTGTGGCCATAATCCTTTAATTATGCCCCTAATCGAAACAGAAGTATAAGGAAGTCAATCATGAATGACTTGTCCATCACCCCATCACAAAACCTGGTTAAAGACACAACAACGCAGGACTTTGTTAAAGATGTGATTGAAGAATCGCAAAATCAGCCTGTTCTAGTTGATTTTTGGGCACCCTGGTGCGGGCCATGTCGTCAACTAACGCCAACAATTGAAAAAGCCGTCAATGATTCCAAAGGCAAGGTAAAACTGGTTAAGCTGAATATTGATGAATACCCAGAAATACCAGGCCAGATGGGTGTACAATCCATTCCTGCCGTTTTTGCATTTTCAAATGGTAAACCCATTGATGGTTTTATGGGCGCCCAACCAGAAAGCGCCATCAAACAACTTATTGAAAAAATTAGCGGTCCATCAGGCCCTAGCGCTGAAGAGACATATCTTGAAAAAGCCGAAGAACTTCTAACGGAAAATCAACTGGAAGAAGCAGCCGGCCTTTTTAACGCAGTCTTACAGACCGACCAAAAAAACTTAAGAGCTATAGTGGGGTTGGCAAAAGTCGCCATTGGTCTTGGTCATTTACAACAGGCTGAAAAAATTATGGACATGATTCCACAAGAAGAGCGGGAAGACACCCGGGTAAAAGCTCTTGTGAGCCAAATCACCCTCTTGGAAAAAGCCGCTGATACAGGGGATATCCAGCCACTTCTGTTAAAAATTGAACAAAATCCTGATGACCACCAAGCCCGCTTTGACCTTGCTCTTGCCATGAATGCACAAGGAAAAAGAACAGAGGCGGCGAATTGCCTTCTTGAAATTTTCCAGCGCGACCGTAATTGGAATGATGATGGCGCTCGTAAGGAGCTTTTAACTTTTTTTGAAGCATGGGGCGTTAAAGACCCTGCAACTATAGCTGCTAGGCGTAAATTATCATCGCTCATGTTTTCTTAAAATAAAACAGGAAAAAATATGGTCGGTAGCAACAAGAACTATAAAACAATCGATGATTTACCTCAAACATTGACTGTTTTTCCGCTCAAGGGCGCCCTATTATTGCCAGGCGGTTATTTACCTCTCAATATTTTTGAGCCGCGCTATCTTACTATGATTGACCATGCCCTTGCCAACAACCGCCTTATTGGCATGGTTCAACCCTCTTTCGGTAAAATAGAAGAGGAAAAGTCCCTATGTAAAATTGGCTGTGCTGGACGCTTGATATCATTCAGTGAAACCGGTGACGGTCGCTATCATATTTCCCTTATAGGCATTTCTCGATTTGAAATTGAGCAGGAAGACGAATTGGAAATGCCCTTTAGAACAATAAAACCGAATTGGCAACCTTATCAAAAAGACCTTCTACCAGACCAAAGCCTGCATGAAGAAGGAAGGGAAGAACTTTTAGACATAGTTCGCCAATTCATGGAAAAAAAACACATAGAGGCAGATTGGGCCGCAATTAAAAAGGCCAAAACAGAATTTCTAGTCAATGCTCTTTCCATGATGGCACCTTACGGGCCAGCTGAAAAGCAAGCACTTCTTGAAGCAAAAAACATCAAAAAACGAGCAGAAACCTTAATCACTCTCACACAATTATCCCTTGCCAGTAGTGACAGGGATGAAGAAATTGTGCTTCAATAAAAGAAAATACCCTCTTAATCATTGCATAAACTCAAGTTAGAGAAACTAACGGCCATGCCGGAAAATATACAAAAAGATAAAGCATTAGACCCAAAAGTACTAGAAATATTAGTTTGCCCCCTAACAAAGGGTCCCCTTGAATATGATAAAAAAAATCAAGAATTAATTAGCACTTCTGCCAAACTGGCTTACCCCATTCGTGATGGGGTTCCCATTATGCTGGAAGATGAAGCGCGAAAACTGGATGATGAAGTGTGAGACACCTTGTCTAAAATACCTAGAAAAATTAAAAAATTTAACGACAAAGACAGAGATTCTCTTTATCAAATCATTGAAAGCCGCCGTGATGTACGAGATGAATTTTTACCAAAACCCATTCCAGAAGGTGTCTTAAGACGTATTTTAGAAGCCGCTCACAAGGCCCCTTCTGTTGGCTTAATGCAACCATGGAATTTTATTCTGATAAGGCAGGAAAAAGAAAAACAAGCCATCAAACAACTTTTTGATAAAGCCAATAAAGAAGCCTGCTTAAAATTTGAAGGCGAAAAACGCGAACTTTATAGCAATTTGAAACTCGAAGGTATCCTGAAAGCCCCCCTCAATATATGCATAACATGTGATAGAAATCGCAGAGGGGATGTTGTTCTGGGTCGTACACACCAAAAAAATATGGATCTTTATTCTACAGTATGTGCGGTTCAAAATTTATGGCTTGCAGCCCGCGCAGAAAATATTGGCGTTGGTTGGGTAAGCATTTTTCACGAAGAAGAAATGAAAAATGCCCTCAATATCCCGCCTACAATTGATATTATAGCTTATTTATGCCTGGGTTATGTTGACAAACTTTACGAAAAACCGGAACTGGAAATTAAGGGTTGGGCAAAACGGTTTGATCTTGATGAACTGATTTTTGAAGGAAGCTGGAATACCCGTCATGACTAAACGATCAAATAAACGGGAAAAACTTCTTAACGCAGCAGCTGAAGCTTTTTGGCAAAAAGGCTATACCGCAACCAGCTTGGCAGATATTGCAAATCAATCTGGCATCTCACTTGGTAATATCTATTATTATTTCAAAACCAAAACCGCCTTTGCAGAAGGCGTTGCTGAAATTTATATAACTGCATCAAAAGAAGCTCTTGAAGCGATTGATAAAAATTTTGAAAAACCAGAACATAAATTAACAGCCTTTATAAACCTCTTGAAAGAAAGTGCTGAAAGCCGAACCGAAAAAGGCTGCCCTTTAGCCAATGCCATTCGGGATTTTTCAAAAAATGCTCCTGAAGCTTCTCAAAAAACCAATCAAGTTTTTGAAATGCTTATAAACTGGCTCAAAGACAAACTAGAACAAGCAGGCGATGCAAATCCTGCACAACACGCACAAGAAGCCATAGCCCGCTGGCAGGGAGCTATTATTTTGGCTCAAGCATCAAAAGATAAAACATATCTTTCAAAAAGTCTTACAAAACTTGGTGAAGATATGAATCAATGGGTAACCACTAGGATCAGGACCTAAATGGCTTCCCCCATTAATAATTTAGGCTGATTAGGCGTTGCTATTCCCGCAGCTTGTTGAATGAAATATTTTTTCATAGAAGGTATACGGTCAACAGCACCCAAGCCAATTGTACGCGCCAAACGCAAGACATCGCTTTTATTGGAAAATAGACGATTGAGGACATCAGTCGTAAAGCCCATTAACCAAGTATCAAAACGGCGCCATTCCTCATATTTTTGCAAAACATCAAGCGCACCGATATCAAGGCCTAAGCGATCTGCTTCAATCAGCGTTTCACAAAGTGCTGCAACATCCCTAAACCCAAGATTCAAGCCCTGCCCCGCAATAGGGTGAATACCATGAGCCGCATCGCCAACAAGTGCAAAACGCGGTTTGATGAAATTTTTAGCCAGTGTCAAACTAAGCGGAAAAGCTTTTTTACCGCCAATAACTTCAAGCGCCCCTAAATGATTACCAAAACGCCGTTCCAATTCCAGTTCAAAAACAAAATCATCTCCTGAAACCAGTTTTTGTGCATCTGGCGTTTTTTCTGTCCAAACAAGGGAAGAACGGTTTTCAGTTAAGGGTAAAATGGCAAAGGGACCAGAAGGTAAAAAATGCTCAACAGCCTGCCCGTGATGGGATTTTTCGTGGCGCACAGTTGTTACAATGCCAGATTGACCATAATCCCAATGAACTGTGCGAATACCTGCCAGATCGCGCAAACGCGACCGCGCGCCATCTGCCGCAATAAGAAGACGGGTATCCACTTTCTTTCCAGATTTTAAATAAACTGTTTGAAAAGATGAGTTTGCAACAAAATCAACAACACAATCATAATGAACAAATTGGACACCATTTTCACGTGCTTTTTCTTCCAATGATGCAATCATTGCATGGTTTGGGACCATATGGGCAAAGGGCTTGCCTTCTTCCACTTCTTCTTGAAAAGTAAGATAGACCGGGCGAATGGCATCCCCTGTCTTTGAATCGGTAATAACCATATCATGGATAGGCTGAGCCTCATCAGCAAGGCTTTGCCAAACACCCAGCTGCCTTAGCATCTTTTCTGCAGCAAGGGCGATAGCAGAAGCCCTTAAATCTTGCTGTGTGCGTTTTTCCACCGGTGGCGCCAGGTCAACAAGAAGAATTTCAAGATGAGGTGCAGCCTGTTTAACAGCCAAAGCCGTTGAAAGACCAACATAGCCACCGCCCGCAATGACAATATCAACTTTTTCCATAATGCACTTTCATTTCCAATAATCAGCCAGATAATAACTAGGGTCTGGACCTATATAAAACAACATAAATGAAATTGATAGCGTCCTTCCCATAGGTAAGATTATTGACCTATGCACCAATTTACGGTTTGGCTATAAAAGACTTAATAATCATGAGAAAATGAGATGTCAGAAGCTGTTCAAGAACTTATTAATATTTTAAACTTGGAACAAGTAGATCATAATAAATTTGTTGGACAAAGCCCATCTTTTGGCTGGCAAAGAGTTTATGGCGGACAAGTAATTGGACAGGCTGTTATTGCTGCAAGCCGCACTGTAAATAATCGCGACCTTCATTCCCTGCATTGTTATTTTATGCGCCCAGGCGACCCAGATCATCCCATAATTTATGAAGTTGATGAAATACGCGATGGCAGAACATTTACGACCAGGCGTGTTGTTGCCACCCAACTTGATAAAGCTATTTTTTCTCTCGCAGCCTCTTTTCAAATTGCAGAGGAAGGGTTTGAGCATCAAATTAACATGCCCGATATTCCACCTCCGGAAGATTTGCTAAGCGAAGAAGATTTAAAAAAACAATTCCTAGCCTTAGCACCACAAAATGTTAAAGATTATTGGGGCAAGCCCCGCCCGATAGAATTAAGGCCCATTTCTCTTAATCACTATATTTCCAGAAAAGAATTAGAGCCCAAACAATATGTCTGGATAAAAACCACAGGCCCCATTCCAGATGAGCCAACAGTAAAAACTGCTACGCTCTCCTATCTTTCTGATATGACCTTGCTTGATACATCGCTTTTTGCCCATGGAAAAAACATTTTTAATAAAAACTTACAGGTAGCCAGCCTTGACCACGCAATGTGGTTTCATCGAGAAATTAATTTTGATGACTGGTTCTTATATGCACAAGACAGTCCCAGCGCCTCTGGTGCCAGAGGTTTTACAAGAGGTTCGCTTTACACAAGGGATGGCAAGCTTATCGCATCAACTGCCCAGGAAGGACTCATTCGCAAGCTGTAAAAACGCTAAATACTTAGGCACTTTCATAACACTTTCATGAGAGAACACACCATGATAATACGCAGTGATCATTTTTTAATCAAAATAATTTATTTTGCATAAATTTTAACCACATCAAGTTGCACAAGAAAGAAGCTTTTTTCTAATTTGTATATTTTACTTTGAAATTCAATAATTTACGATACAAATACAAAATTGGCACGATCCTTGTACTTACGTATCCAGTTCAGATTTTCTGAACATAGGGTAATGCCCATTAAGGGACAATCGCAGATTTTCTGCGCGTAAAAACAGGATAGGCAAATGAAAATAATCATGGCCATTGTAAAACCTTTCAAGCTTGATGATGTGCGCGAAGCACTAACCAGCATTGGGGTACAGGGTTTGACCGTTAGTGAAGTCAAAGGCTACGGTCGCCAAAAAGGGCACACAGAAATCTATCGCGGCACTGAATATGCCGTAAGTTTCCTTCCAAAAATCAAGATTGAAGTGGCTGTTAACGATGACTTGGCTGAGAAAGTTGTCGAAGCAATTTCACAAGCAGCACAGACAGGTCAAATCGGTGACGGAAAAATTTTCGTCTACAACCTTGAAACAGCTGTTCGTATTCGCACCGGAGAAACTGGTGGCGAAGCCCTTTAATCTTTTCCGTATTTCGTTCTTTCATAAGGGGACTTTTATGAAACTCTTAAATAAAAGCACAAAAGCACTTTCTTTTGCCCTGCCATTAACACTGGGTAGTATTGTGGCAGCACCCGTTCTTGCACAGGATGCAACACCAGCTGTTCATCCAGAAGTAGCCTATATTTTCAATACGCTTCTCTTCCTTATTGGCGGCTTCCTTGTTATGTGGATGGCAGCAGGCTTTGCCATGCTTGAAGCAGGCCTTGTACGTTCTAAAAACGTATCCATGCAATGTCTTAAAAATATTGGCCTTTACTCAATTGCAGGTCTGATGTTCTGGGTTGTCGGTTACAACCTGATGTATACTGGTGTTAGCGATAATGGCGGCTTGTTCGGCACACCTCTTCCGTATTCATGGGATGAAGTTGGGGGCAATGCCTTGGATACAGGGTATTCAACGGCTTCTGACTGGTTCTTTCAAATGGTATTTGTGGCCGCTACAGCCTCAATCGTTTCTGGCACAGTTGCCGAGCGGGTTAAAGTATGGCCATTCTTTATTTTTACAGCCATTTTAACCGGCATTTTTTACCCCATAACCGGTTCATGGCAATGGGGTAGCGGCTGGTTGTCTGAAATGGGCTTTTCAGATTTCGCTGGTTCAACAATCGTTCACTCTGTTGGTGGCTGGGCAGCTTTGGCTGGTGCGCTTGTTATTGGCGCTCGTACAGGTAAATACGGTAAAGACGGTTCCGTTACCGTGATGCCTGGTTCTTCAATTCCGTTGGCCACACTCGGCACATTCATTTTGTGGCTCGGCTGGTTTGGGTTTAACGGTGCATCACAATTAGCAATGGCATCTATTGGCGATGTTTCCGATGTATCGCGCATTTTTGCCAATACAAACCTTGCCGCTGCAGGTGGCGTTGTTGTAACACTTATTCTAACACAGCTACTCTATGGCAAGATTGATGTAACAATGGCATTAAACGGCGCTTTAGCTGGTCTTGTTTCAATTACTGCTGAACCTTTGGCTCCTACGCCGGTTCTTGCCATTCTTATTGGTGGCGTTGGTGGGGCTATTGTTGTCTTTACAGTTCCACTTCTAGACAAATTAAAAATCGATGATGTTGTAGGCGCAATTCCCGTTCACCTTCTTGCCGGTATTTGGGGTACATTCATCGTGCCACTTTCAAATACAGATGCAAGCTTTGGAACACAACTCATTGGTATTTTAGCTTATGGTGCTTTCACGTTCGTTGCCTCTTTCATCCTTTGGACAATCCTGAAAGTAACAATCGGTGTACGTGCATCAGATGAAGAGCAAATGATGGGACTTGATAAAGCTGAAGTAGGTGTTGAAGCCTACCCTGAATTTGGTTCCAAAATGTAAAATAAAGCGTAAGCCTTTTAAAATGAGAATCATTTTAAAAGAAAAGCTGAGCGCAAACAAAAAGATATAACCAAGATTCACCATCAATTTATAGGGGCTTGGCTATATAATCACGCAAACTATTGAAAGCCCGGCAATCATGTCGGGCTTTTTATTTTTAAATGTGTTCATCTCTTTTGCTTAACAACAACTTAACCAGACTCCTTTAAAATGGAGGTAAAATTCAAAACCCTGTTTTAGATGATAAAATGACACACAGTGCCGACTATAATGATATACCGCCGCTTCATGACGATGAAACTACTTTCCTTGGCAAATTCAGCCAAAGAATAACAGGAATAGTTATTCTCCTCATTTGCATTGGTTTATGCCTTTCTCTCGCAAGTTGGAATGTTGAAGATCCAAGCCTAACCCATGCAACAGATAAACCCGTTACAAACTGGTTAGGTTTTTTTGGCGCTTCTCTTTCAGATATGCTAATCCAGTTTTTTGGACTTGGTGCTGCCGCACTTGCCTTTTTACCACTTATCTGGGGTTACCAGTTTTTAAAACAAAAACTTTCAATCTTAACCGGCCAAAAATTTCTGTTCTTTTTCAGCATTGTTCTTTTAACATCTGCTCTTGCAAGCTTGCTTCCCGCCCCTCCATCATGGCCGATGCCAACTGGTCTTGGCGGCTTGGCTGGCAACCTTTTCTTATCAATACCGGCAAATTTCATAAGCGAAATGACAAGTCTGTTAAAATTAATCTTTGCGCTTTTATTTTTTGCGCCAATACCATTCCTTTTTTTAAAAACCTTTCACATTTCAGATAAAAAAGCTGATGCCAAATCAACAAAAAACACCCATAATATTAAAATTGCCAGAAACGCGCAAACCGATGATTTTACTGATGAAAAAGAAGAAAAAGAAGAGAATGCCTTTCTTGCCATGGTGATGGGGGCAACAAGCCATATTTTCTATTCTGGCAAAGCGCGCATTAAAACTTTACTCATGACCGAAAAACAAAAAATGCGCCTGGAACACGTCCCTGCACATGATTTGACCATGAGTGATGATGAAAATGAAACTATCGCTATTAGAGCCGTTTCATTTATAAAATCAATGAAACGCAAACTAATAGATGATGCCGTTGCAGATGATGGATTAAACGATTACCTGAATGACTTAAATGACCAGCATAAAAAAGAAGCTGAGCCTATTATATCTCAAGATCCAATTACGGTTACACAAGAGAAAGAGACATTTTCACAAAAACCACTAAAGCAGGCAACACCTATACAAGATGATGAAAAACAGGGAAAATCTTCCCTTTTAAGAGTTGGAAAAGCAGCTTTAAAAACCATGCCTGGTAAACGTATCTTAAAAGAAACCCAACCCTCTCTTCCAGTTTTCGACAATGAAAGCGATTTTGAGCTTCCCCCTCTTCACCTCTTAGCAGAAGCGCCAGCAGATCAAGGTAATAAAGGCCTTTCAAATGATATACTCGCCCAAAACGCCCATCTACTTGAAGGTGTTCTAGATGACTTTGGCGTAAAAGGTGAAATTGTTCACGTCCGGCCAGGGCCTGTTGTAACCCTTTATGAACTGGAACCTGCGCCAGGCATCAAATCATCACGCGTTATTGGCCTGGCAGATGATATTGCCCGTTCAATGAGTGCAATTGCCGCGCGGGTTGCAGTTATTCCTGGCAAAAATGCTATTGGTATTGAACTGCCCAATGCCAAACGGGAAACCGTTTACCTGCATGAAAGTCTGGCTTCCAATACATTTGAAAAACACAAAGGAAAATTGCCAATTTGTTTGGGTAAAACCATTGGCGGTGAAAGCGTCATAGCCGATCTTGCCCGTATGCCCCACTTACTGGTAGCTGGTACAACAGGATCTGGTAAGTCTGTCGCAATCAATACAATGATTCTCTCCCTTCTGTTTCGCATGACACCAGAAGAATGCAAACTCATCATGATAGACCCCAAAATGCTGGAACTTTCTATTTATGACGGTATCCCGCATCTTTTAACCCCTGTCGTAACAGACCCTAAAAAAGCCGTTGTCGCCCTTAAATGGACGGTTAGGGAAATGGAAGACCGGTATCGCAAAATGTCCAAGGTTGGTGTTCGTAATATTGATGGCTTTAATACCCGCGTTAGACAAGCCACTGAAAAAGATGAACCGATTGTAAGAACAATTCAAACAGGATATGACGCTGAAACAGGTGAGGCGCTTTATGAAAGTGAAGAACTCGATCTTTCCCCCCTTCCCTATATCGTTGTCATAATCGATGAAATGGCCGACCTTATGATGGTTGCCGGAAAAGATATTGAAGGCGCTATTCAACGTTTAGCGCAGATGGCGCGCGCTGCCGGCATTCATGTTATTATGGCAACGCAGCGCCCCTCGGTCGATGTTATCACAGGCACAATCAAAGCCAACTTCCCAACACGAATTTCATTTCAAGTCACCTCAAAAATCGACAGTCGCACCATATTGGGAGAGCAAGGAGCAGAACAACTGCTTGGTATGGGCGACATGCTTTATATGGCAGGGGGTGGACGCATTCAACGTGTTCACGGTCCTTTCGTTGCCGATGAAGAAGTAGAAGACATTGTCAATCACCTAAAAGATCAAGGTATCCCTCAATATCTTGGTGCTGTGACGGAAGAAGTGGAAGAAGAAGGATCCGAAGAAGAAGGCACTACATCCGGCAATGTATCTGATAAAGCAGATCCTTACGATCAAGCTGTTGCAATTGTCCTGAGAGACAAAAAAGCATCGACCAGTTATATTCAAAGGCGCCTGGGTATTGGATATAATCGTGCAGCCACCCTTATAGAGCGCATGGAAGAAGAAGGCGTTATAGGCCCTGCAAACCACGCCGGAAAGCGTGAAATACTTGTCGGAAGCGACCCTGAAGACGATTTTAATTTCAAGGAATAACCCTTTTGAGCGCTACTGGAACACTTATTCATAGTAGGGTCATATTCTAATCACTATCTTTTATGTGAACTCTTTAAAAAGAAATCTAACGAGACAATTAAAATGAATTCCCCCATCGCCCCTAAAAAAAATATCGCAAATAAAATCAACACCCTTTCTCTTAATTTGCAACGACTATGGTTGGTCTCCTCCTTATTATTGATAGCCTTTTGCTTTTGTCTTATGACTGCAAATGCAGCTCTTTCAAAACTTTCAGACGATCAACGTTCAGTTTTGAAAGAAATCAGCAAACAGATGAATGAAAACAAAGCACTAAGTGGTGAATTCATTCAGACAGGGCCAAATGGTCAAACAACAAAAGGTACCTTTTACCTGAAACGTCCAGGTCAAATGCGCTTCAAATATAAAGAGCCTTCAGCCATTGATATTATTTCGGATGGCAAAAGCGTTGCCGTTATTAATAAACAGCTTGAGACGCAAGATCTTCTACCCTTGAAAAAGACCCCCCTACGCTATCTGTTACGCCGCAAACTCAATCTTAATAAAATAGATAGCATTAAAAATGTTGGTCTATTAGGGAACAATATCGTTGTCATCATTGAAGATCCAGAGGCCTTTAACGAAAGTCGGTTACGTCTATTTTTCAATAAAGACAATTATAATCTTGAACAATGGATTGTTACAGATGCCCAGGGACTTGATACGTCTGTTGAGCTGATTGGTGTTAAACCAGATAAAAACATCAACGAAAATCTTTTTAAAATTAGCTACCCGTAAATACAGCGTAAGCCTTATAAAATGATGAGCATTTTACAAGAAAAGCTGAGCGCACACAAAGGAATATAGCCAAAATCTCTTATTAATTTATAGGGGCTTGGCTTTAACGTAAGCCTTTTACAATACTTTAACTATGGAAATGCCTTTATGAAATTTTTAAACCGGCAGTTTTTCTGTCGGTTTTTTTATCACCGCACTCGCAAGAATTTGAAATTTAAGTTAGACCATATTTCTGATAACTTGAATAATGCAGAGCCAAAACAGAAAAACATGCAACAGTTTAAAATCATTTCCTGGAACATCAATTCCGTCCGTTTGCGCTTGCCGCTTTTAATCAAACTTCTTGAAGCAGAAAATCCAGATGTTATTTGCCTTCAAGAAACCAAATGCCCCAATGATAAATTTCCTGAAAATGCATTAAAAAAAGCTGGCTATCCCTATATCGCTAAATTTGGTCAAAAAGGCTATCACGGCGTTGCAACCATTTCCCGCATTCCTTTTATCGAGAGTTTTTCAAGAGATTTTTGCAAAATGGGCGATGCGCGCCATATCGCAACTGATGTTAAAATTGGGCCAGGACTTAGGCTTCATAATTTTTATGTTCCCGCGGGAGGTGATGAAGCTGATATTGAAAAAAATCCAAAATTCGACCACAAACTAAAATTTTTAAATGAAATGAATAGCTGGATTAGTGGTGGGGAACATAATCGTCCTTCCATTCTCGTTGGTGATTTGAACATCGCTCCTTATGAAAGCGATGTATGGTCACACAAACAGCTTTTGAAAGTTGTCAGCCATACACCCATTGAATGTAAAGCCCTTGAACAGATTAGAAGGCAAGGAAAATGGATCGACACCCAACGCCACCTTATAAAAGAACCAGAAAAACTATTTACATGGTGGAGCTATCGATCACGCAATTGGGAAGCCTCTAACAAAGGGCGCCGCCTCGACCACATATGGGCAAGCGAACACTTAACAGACACGATTGTCGCAACCAAAGTAATCAAACATGCAAGAAGTTGGGAAAGACCTTCAGATCATGCACCAATTCTAACAAGTTTTAAATTGTAAGATTATCCTAAATAATCCAGACGCTTGGCAACTTTATTTAACAAGCCAACCGTTTGCTCAATATCATCTGCCAAGTAATCCTGTATCTTTAAAGCAAG
>CALHLB010000023.1 GCA_938034375.1 uncultured Alphaproteobacteria bacterium
ACGCACTTGGAAAATACATCAATGGATTTTACAATCCGAAAAGGAGACATTCGGCTTTGGGGTATCAATCACCCAATGCGTTTGAGAAAAACGCAAACAAAAAACAAGAAAGGCTCTCCACTTTAAACGGGTAAGTCCACTGTGAAGGGTTAGGCCTGCCCCGCCTTTTTTAAAGGCGGCTGGCAGGACTTATTCATCTTGACCCTTCATCGGTTTTCAGGTTTTGAAATAAGCTGGTTTACGGGTTCCCAAGCGCATGGAACCATGCGCGCAAACAAGCGATGATCTGGTTTCACCAAAGCAGATCATCTCAACATATGCATGAGGGATTGTTACCCTTATGGGCCAAGACAATTTATTGGCTTGATGCTCGGTACGACAGCCTGGCCGCCTATGGCGGCGTGCCCAAAACTGGACACTCAAGATTATATGAGTAATTGGGAAAGCGGGGCCTAAGCTGCCATTGAAGTTGATGCTTTTTTATGAATTCCTATTTTTGAATAAAGTCGTTTCCATGTCTTTTTTTACTTGTCTTATTTACAAGTCTTGATTGTGTGTTATGTAATTTCAATATCATTTTATTTAGAGATATTTTCAAGAGGTTTTCATGCCAAAGGCACATCGACAGGGTGATGTTGGTTCCGGTCACGGTAAACACGGCCCAACAACGGCCACAGGTGGCAGTAGTAATGTTTTTATCAATGGGAAACCTGCCATGCGTGTGGGGGATGAACATACGCCCCATCCGCATGTGCCTAAACTGGCCGAAGGGTCAAGCTCTGTCTTTATCAATGGCATTCCTGCAAGTCGCGTTGGTGATGCTTTTTATTGCGGCGGCAAGGCGCAAACAGGGTCTTCCAATGTCTTCATCGGCGATAAAGGGCCGGAAGGCAGCGATACATCAAATGCTCAGGCAACATCTTCCTGTAATCGCTCTGCGGCAAGTCATGGGTCTTCCCTAGTAAAGGGCTGATTGTTCTAATGCAATCTGTCTCTTTCACTGATCGACTATTATCAGATTTACAAACGCTGAGTCGTATACCGAATCAGCGTATTTACGCGGTGATGGATGGCGCACGCTTTAATGATTTGCCTGATCTTCTGGAAGAACATGGACTCAGCTTTCGCTCTTTATATCTGAAAGATACAGATCAAGATCATATTCTGACAGGGGCGTTTTTAATTGACCCTTATCATCTTGCACCGGAAGAGAAAGAGTTTGATCTCAGCGTCTTTGATGATCTGGATGATGATGATCTATCTCAGGAAAACCTTTTAAGACGAGCTGCACGCTATCAGGCCATTGTGGATGAAGCCTTTGCACGGGGCGATGAGACGGGCGGCGGGCTTATTCCACCAGAACCAAAACCCCGCCCTGTTTCCGATCCCCTACCACAACTTGAAAAGGTTGTTTCACTTGTAGGCGATATGTCGGCAGTGGTTTTCTGGATAGGAGACAGAACGCTAACAGAAGAAGCCTTGTGGAAGCATTTGCGAACAATCAACCGTGTGTCCATCCCGCAAGCTTATGCCAGCCCTGAAATGTCAGCAGAGGAATTGGAAAAAGCAGAGAATTATGAAACGGTTCTCTTTCGCCATGCGGACGGCAATGTTTTAGCGCCCTTGATGCCTGAAATGGATGCAGCACAGTTTGCACGGCTTTTCGGCCCTGCCAGTATCCTCCTCTTTCCTGCGCCGGATCATCCATCTTGGTCTGGCTCTATCATCCGCAAAGCCATGAAGCCGGAAGGAGCTGTTGCTGATGCGGGCTTGCTACAGTTTGATACGGAGCAGTTGGCGATTGTTTCTCAAGATACGGTTCGGGCCTTAAATGAGAAAATCTTCGCCTATCTTGAAGAGCATCATCCGCATTCATCCGAGGGAGAAACGATAAGTCTTGAGTGGGTGAAATCCATGCGTCCTCTTATCAAAACCCACTATGACTTTCATTCAGATCAGCATCTACTCGATTTATGCACCCTGTTGTGGTGTCACGGACGCAATGTTACCCATGAAGTTCTTTTTCAACGTATTATCAATAGGCAAAGCGCATCGCGCGAGGATAAGTGCCGTCAATTGCTTACCGCCTATCCGATCAATCGGGAGATGTCCTAAATGTCAGAATTGCTCAGTACAAGGCGCAGCAGCACAACGGCGGTTTATACCTGCCCGAACAATTGCAAGGAAGCCTATGCGATAGCGCGCGAAGAGGTGGACCGCATTAAGCGTCAGGGGCCTGCGCTTACTGATTTTGATTTGGAAGCAGGCAGGGCAAGGGTCGTGCCGGGCGAGATTGTTCGTAATGGCTATATCACGCAAGCCTATACGGATCTTGCCAATGACATGCCGGATAATCACTGGGTGCGGCTTGCTTCTTACGTCTCAGTGCAGGGCGGCTGTGCCATGCAACGCACCCAGGACTGGGATGCACAGACGGTTGGACGCGCAGTGGTGAACCCTGATGAGGCACTGGAAGCGTTAGGGGATGCGAATGTGTCAATCTTTGAAAGCATCTATCCTCCCAACCGCATGGCGGCCAACTGCGGCATTGACCGGTTTCTCGAATGTGTCGAGAAGGGCGAGATTGAGGTTGATCCTGCTATCGTCCGCGCCATGGAAAAAATGAGAGACGGTGATTTGCGGGGTGCTTCCGATCGGATTGCACAACATGAACAAGAAGATGTTGTTCAACCTGTTTATGAGAGGCACAAAGAAACCTTTTCTGATCTTCAAACGGCTGAAGGTCTGATCCCTGGTGACCAGACCAGTATTTCGATCGCCAAAACCTGTACGAGGGATAATTTAGTGCCTTTGCAAGGTGAAATCAGTAATCCAAAACATCGAGTAAGATATTATGAAGCGCTTATAGAACGATTGTATGAAGTTGAGGGTATACGATGAGGCGATATCGGTCATTTATTCTTGTAATCCTGGTTGCTTCTATTTTCACACTTTATTTTTGGAGATATTACCCAATGAACACCAAGCCGCGTGAACTGGTAACAATTTCAACGCATCTCTACCAAAACATGGTAGATTTTTTGGATCATAATCAAACTGAACAACATAAAGAACCTAACACTGGTGATTGGGGAATACTAGCCTTTCAGGCTTTTGCTTCGCGCCCTGAAGACCCGCTTGGCTACGTCTTACGGTATGATAATAGCACATGTCAGACAGAACTGCCCGCAGGCCGCTATATTCAAATTGGATATCAAGGCCTTTATTTTGATAGCATTAGCTCTACCCTACCTTTGGAACCCACATCATTTGAAGAAATCGTTCCCATGGCGGAGGCAATTTATCAGTCCCTTGTCAAAGCGGGGTGGCAAACAAAACGGTACAAACCCAAAGTCACCCAACAATCCATTGCTGAATATCTGGGTGGCCTGCCACGGCATTTTTATGCCGATCTTTACGGCTGTGGCCATGAGAAATTCCAAGCTTATATAACGATCAAACATTATAATTCTCTGCCGTCCGGTCCTTCTATACCTCCTGTTGCAGGCAAACCGCTGCCGGCAGATTATCCGGACAGATATATTATAACGGTCGGTTTTCTAACAAGATCACCTGTAGACGATGAACTATATGCCCTGCGCGATGCCCGCCGTGAGGCTGTGGCGGGGGACAAGCGTAAAAATATCGGCCTGCAAATCTGGCTGGATGATCCCTACTGGAAACCCGAAGGCTGGCAGGGTGAGTTTATTAAATGATCCTGATACTGGATAAGAATGAGAGTTCGTAATATCAGCAATCCCAACGACGGGGTAAGATATTATACGGCTCTTATAGAACGATTACTGGACTTACCCTGTTTTAATGGAGAGACTTTTTGATAAGTTTTATTTATCAGGAGGTTTTGATGAAACAACGAGAATTTACGGAAGAATTTAAACGCGAAGCACTGCGCATTTTGGAGACAAGCGATCTTACGATCAAA
>CALHLB010000024.1 GCA_938034375.1 uncultured Alphaproteobacteria bacterium
TTCATAATCATTTTATAGTGGTTTAGCTATAACTGAAATACCTTTTTCCTTTAACCTTATTTGCCACTCATCCTCACAAAAGTATAACTGCGTGCGAAATACTCCTTGACAGTTTTGCTTAAAATTCATATTTCAATGAATGCAATTAGCACTCACACTTAACGAGTGCTAATTGTATAAATTATGATTAGCCATCCGTTTTAAAACGGGTTTATTTTATAGCATAAGAGGAAAATACGAACGATGAAGTTTCGTCCTTTACATGACCGTGTCGTTGTACGCCGTGTTGATACAGAAGAAAAAACAGCCGGTGGCATTATCATTCCAGACACAGCCAAAGAAAAGCCAATGGAAGGCGAAGTTATCGCCGCTGGTAATGGCGCCCGTGATGATAGCGGCAATGTTATTGCCCTCGATGTCAAGGCAGGTGACCGCGTTCTTTTCGGAAAATGGTCTGGCACCGAAGTTAAAATCGACGGTGAAGATCTACTCATTATGAAAGAAAGCGACATTATGGGCGTGATTGGCTAAGCCAGTTGCACCCCCTTGTCACTTAATCAAGCTTTAACAAATAAATTTTGGAGTAAGCCTCATGGCTAAAGAAGTAAAATTTGGCTCAGAAGCCCGTGAAAAAATGCTAAACGGTGTAGATGTTTTGGCCAACGCCGTAAAAGTTACCCTTGGTCCTAAAGGACGTAATGTCGTTTTGGAAAAATCTTTTGGTGCGCCACGCATCACAAAAGATGGTGTTTCCGTTGCAAAAGAAATCGACCTTGAAGACAAGTTTGAAAATATGGGCGCCCAAATGGTGCGCGAAGTTGCCTCAAAAACCAATGATGTGGCTGGTGACGGCACAACAACAGCAACTGTTCTTGCCCAAGCTATCGTTAAAGAAGGCGCAAAAGCCGTTGCCGCTGGCATGAACCCAATGGACCTTAAGCGCGGCATCGACCTTGCTGTTGAAGATGTTGTAGCAAGCCTTAGCTCTGCTGCAAAAACAATTACAACATCTGAAGAAGTTGCTCAGGTTGGAACAATTTCTGCCAATGGCGATACACAAATTGGTAAAGACATTGCCGATGCCATGCAAAAAGTTGGCAATGAAGGTGTTATTACTGTTGAAGAAGCCAAGTCTCTCGAATCAGAGCTTGAAGTGGTTGAAGGCATGCAGTTTGACCGTGGCTACCTTTCACCCTATTTCGTTACCAATTCTGAAAAAATGTTGGTTGATCTGGAAGATCCTTACATTCTTCTTCACGAGAAAAAACTTTCAAACCTTCAGGCTATGTTGCCAATTCTTGAAGCAACTGTTCAGTCTTCCCGTCCACTTCTCATTATCGCGGAAGATGTTGAAGGGGAAGCCCTTGCAACGCTTGTTGTTAACAAGCTACGTGGTGGCTTGAAAGTAGCAGCTGTTAAAGCCCCTGGCTTTGGTGATCGCCGCAAAGCAATGCTTGAAGATATTGCTATCTTGACAGGTGGTACTGTTATTTCTGAAGAAGTTGGCATCAAGCTTGAAGCCGTTACTTTGGAGATGCTTGGTACAGCGAAAAAAGTTTCTATCTCTAAAGAAAACACGATCGTTGTTGATGGTGCTGGCGCTAAAGAAGAAATTCAGGGACGTGTTCAGCAGATCAAAGCGCAAATTGAAGAGTCAACATCCGATTATGACCGTGAAAAACTTCAAGAACGTTTGGCTAAACTAGCTGGCGGTGTTGCTGTTCTTCGTGTTGGCGGTGCTACAGAAGTTGAAGTGAAAGAGAAAAAAGACCGCGTTGATGATGCCCTTAATGCAACCCGCGCTGCGGTTGAAGAAGGTATTGTTCCTGGTGGTGGTGTTGCCCTTCTTCGCGCTTCTATGGCCATTAAAGCAGAAGGCGTAAATGCAGACCAGGAAGCTGGTGTAAACATTGTTCGTCGTGCGCTTCAATCACCTATTCGTCAAATTGCAGAAAATGCTGGTGATGAAGGCTCTATCGTTGTTGGTAAGATTTCTGATCAATCTGATGTCAATTTCGGCTATAATGCTCAAACAAGCGAATTCGGCAACATGGTAGAAATGGGTATTATTGACCCAATGAAAGTTGTTCGTTCGGCACTTCAAGATGCCGCTTCTGTTGCTTCTCTCCTTATCACAACGGAAGCTATGGTCGCAGACAAGCCTTCCAAAGAAGGTGGCGCACCTGCAATGCCTGACATGGGCGGCATGGGCGGCATGGGCGGCATGATGTAAGCCTGCCCCGCTTCTTTAAAATTTTTAAGGGCGCTTTCAAAGCGCCCTTTTTCATATAAACTCAACTTAATTCATTAATGACATTTCTATCATTTGCATTTTCATCCATTTATTTAATCCTCGTTTGGAAATTTTCGAGTAAGGAAAAGCTTAGTTTTTATAAATTTATAGCTCATTTCTTTGCTGTAATAATAGCAACGCCCGCCCTATGGCAGGCTATTTTAAATGGCTATTCTCAAGATAGTTTTTTTACTCTAAATCTATTTGGCAATGCTGGTATCATCATAATCAGCACAGTTTTAATTAGCTTATTTTACAAGATTCTATTTATTAAAAGCCAATATCTTTCTAGAAAAACTATGTTGAGGGCTGATTTGTTAATCTTAACATCTCTGATTGATTGCATATTAAGTTTGATGCTATTTGTTTTTTTGCATTCACTTTCATCACAAATTTATTATGGCTTTTATCAAATGCTAATCCCAGATTTACCAAACCAGCTTGTTATAAAAAGCATTTTAAGTTTCGAAAGGATCCAATCACTCATGATAATTTCACAAGACGGCAGCCTATCAAATCATCTCTCAAGCCTTTGCTTATTGGCAATCAGCCCATTTACATTTTGGGTATATTATAGCAGTAAGCCAAATTTAATAATCTACTTTTTAACACTTGCACTTTTATCAATAAACCTACCACTTATCTTGTCTTAAGAAGGCAAGCTCTTTAAAAAACTATCTTTTGCCAACCTTGCAGCCTCAATAACAACTCTTTCAGTCGAGTTATTACTAAGACTTTGAGAGAGAGATTCAACAATTTCAGCGGCACAGTCACACTGTTTTTTGGACCAATCAGCCGCCTTCGAACTAAATAAGTTGGCTTGTGATTTCAAAATAATACCCTCATCAAGTGTCTTTAAATGGTTTGCTTTCAGCGTAGATCCTGTTGAAGTTATATCAACGATTGCATCCGCAAGACCGGCAGAAGGTGCGCCTTCTGTTGCTCCTAAACTTTCAACAATGCGATAAGAGGCAATACCGTGTTGTGCAAAAAATCTTTGCGTAAGGTTCCAGTATTTTGTTGCAATTCGCAAACGCCGTCCATATTTCTTGCGATAGGAAGCAGCCACATCATCCAAATCATCTATATTTAAAACATCAATCCAGCTTTCTGGAAGGGCTATAACGACATTAGCATGACCAAAACCAAGCGGTTGTAATTGGCAGATATATGTCTGATAATTTGAAATATTTTCCTTAACCAAATCTTCGCCGGTTACACCGAGGTGAACTTTACCTCGAGCAATTTCACGTGCTATTTCTGATGCAGAAAGAAAGGCGACCTCAATATTTTCATGCCCTTTAACTAGTCCCCGATAATTTCTATCACCAAAAGGAGAAGAAATTTCATAACCGGCCAACCGAAAAACCTCTTGCGTTTTTTCTTTCAAACGTCCTTTTGAAGGGATAGCAAGAATTAATTTATCACTCATCACGCCTTCCCAATACGATCAAGCCATAGAGAAAATCCAACTGCTGGCAACGGATCATTTCCTAACATTTCGCTTAGATAATCATAACGACCACCGCCTGCTAAAGGACCATTTTGCGGATTATTTTTATCATATATCTCAAAAACGAAACCTGAATAATAATCAAGTCGCCTTCCAAAGCGGGCAGAAAAGCGAATAGGCGCTCCCAGGTTTTTTAAATATTCATTACGCATCTCGTAACGGTCTAGAGCTTGAGAAAAATTCACATTATGTTTCTTACAAAAAGATTCAAGAACATGAGCAACTTCATTATTGTTGCATTCAAGATTCAAGAACTCTTTGCATATATTTGATATTGTTGAATTAATTTCAACATCTTCATTTCGTTTATTTAAATAGCGCGAGGCAATGTCTTCTGGTGTACGGCCACCTACATTAAAAACACCATGTGCTATCATCAAATTTTGAACTTTATCTTTAAGTGTTTTAAAATCATCCTTATCATAATTTGATGGTTCTTCTTGAGGCTTTTTAAGCATGTTTTCTAATAATTTTTCTATTAATGTCTCATCACCAAAAGCACGTAACAATCGATCCCGCCACGTGTTTGAAATACCCAGAAACGTTACTAATGATTTGAAAAAATGAGGATCACCAATTACGATCAACGGCTCGCAATCACTCAATAATTTCACAGATTGCTGCGCTAAAGAAATTATATCACCGTCTGCTTTTACTTCATTCTTATCACCAAAAGATTCGACACCAGCTTGCATAAACTCCTGCAATGCACCTTGCCTTGCATCGCTTGATTGGCGAAAAACCTTACCAGAGTAATAATATTTCCCTTCTCTTCTAGCTCCGCCTCCCCTGCCTCCGGAAAGAAAAACGGGAATTGTAAATTCAGGTCGCAAGCAAAGTGTTTGCCCTTTATTGCTCTGTGTAATAAACAGACTTTTACGAAAAGATTCACCGGCAGAATTTAAAAATGGCTCGGCTGGTTGCAAAATATCTGGCTCAGTTTTTTTGCAATCAGATTTGATAAATAGATTTTCAAGGGCGCCAAGGTCCATTTTATAAAACCTTTTGCGTTTCCAGAAGCTTTTTAACTTCTTCAACTAAATCTTTTTCATCAATTTCAAATTGACCAGGTCGGCTTTCGCGCCATTCTTCGTTAGAAGAAATAGCTTCAGCTTGACGACGCCCTTCAATCAAATCCTTTATCTGTATTTTACTATTTCGCCGTTCGTCTTCACCTTGAATAATAGCAATGGGACACCCCCGTTTATCTGCATATTTTAATTGGTTGCCAAATTTTTTCCAATTTCCTTGATAAAGCTCTGCCCGAATTCTTGCCTGTCTTAACGACTGAACCATCTTTTGATAGGCACCCAGGTTTTTCGTATCGCCATCCATTACTGTTACAAGAACAGGGGCTGGAACGCTTGAATCTTCCAGCTTGCCAAGATTTTTTAAAGCCGTCATTAAGCGGGAAACACCAATGGAAAAACCAGTTGCAGGTACTTCACGCCCTGTGAAACGCTTGATTAAGCCATCATAACGTCCGCCACCACCGACAGAACCAAACTGAACTTTCTCTCCTTTTTCATTGGTCACATCGAATAAAAGCTCAGCCTCATAGACCATGCCTGTATAATATTCGAGGCCACGTACAACCGATGGGTCGATCAAAATACGGTCATCTCCATAACCAGAAAAGCTAACTAAAAGCTTTGCTTCATCAAGCAACTGCAACCCATCCTCAAGCAACTGCGAAACAAGCCCCCATTTTTCTGTAAATTTGTGTAATAAGGATACAGCATTTGACGGCAGATCAAATTGATTATAAAGATCATTGACGACTTGTTCTTCAACAGATGAGACACCAGAAATTTTGTTTTGTGCGGCATTAAGAGACGCAGCTTCTAAAAACTCCACCAGAATTTCTATCTGTCTTTCATCAAGGTTAGCGCCTTCAGTAAAGTCTCCACTTTCATCTTTGCGGCCTTTACCAAGAAGTAAGCGCACCCCTTCACTGCCAAATTTATCATATTTATCTAACGCCCTTAAAACACTAAGGCGCCGGTCGGCATCTTCATCGCCGCCCAAATTAATCGCTTCCAACACCCCATCAAGTACCTTGCGGTTATTCACCCGCACAACATATTGCCCTGGCTTAATGCCCAAAGCCTCCAAGGTGTCGGCCATCATCATGCACATTTCGGCATCTGCCTGCACGCCAGGCGCACCGATACTATCGGCGTCGAATTGCATGAACTGACGAAACCGGCCAGGCCCTGGTTTTTCATTTCTAAACACATAACCAGCGCGATATGAACGAAACGGCATTTGAATTTCATTAATATTTTCGGCCACATGACGCGCTAAAGGGGCGGTTAAATCATAACGCAAGCTCATCCATTGGTCGTCATCATCCTGCAAAGAGAAGACACCAGCATTGGGCCTATCTGTATCTGGCAGGAATTTCCCAAGACAATCTGTATATTCAAAAAAAGGTGTTTCAACAGGGTCAAAACCATAACGCTCATAAACTTCGCGAATTTTTGCAATCATTGCATTTGTTGCGTGAATATCATTTGCGCTGCGATCAACAAATCCGCGCGGCAAGCGGGCCTTGGTTTTTTGTTGTTTTTTCTTTGAAGATTTGGAAGCGGACATAAGCGTGGATCGTTTCAACCAGATATTAGAGTTTTCAGACTTTCCTAGCCCATCATTCCACGCGCTTCAAGGCTTTAAGTCCTTCGTGGTAACGGCTTTTGAAAATTCTTTCGCGCCTCTTTCACCTGCTCTCTTACATCGCAGCTTTCCACATGGTCATTCACAAGACCCATAGCCTGCATAAAGGCATAACAAGTAGTGGGGCCAACAAATGACCAGCCCCTCTTTTTCAAATCTTTTGAAAGAGCCGTTGAAAACTCTGTTTTGGCTGGAATATTTTCTTTTGTTATCTTTTCAGGGTGCTCACTTTCTGATGGTTCATAAGACCAGAAGTAAGCTGCTAATGTTCCAAATTCCTGCTTTAACTCTATAGCCCTTTTAGCATTATTGATTGTTGAGTTGATTTTTCCTCGATGTCGAATAATGCCTGTATCCTGCACTAATCTTTCAACATCTGCGTCCTTATAAAGAGCTATTTTTTCAAAATCAAAACCTGTAAAAACTTTCCTGAAATTATCACGTTTTCTTAATACTGTGAGCCATGAAAGGCCTGATTGGAAACCTTCCAAACAGATCTTTTCAAATAACCTGTTATCATCATCAACAGGAAAGCCCCATTCATGGTCATGATAATGTTGATAGGTTTCATCCTCACCAGGCCACCAGCAACGCTTCATAATCTTTATCTTTCCAATAAAAATACCCTGATTAGTATCAGGGTATCATTCACATTTCATATAGCTTAATCACATTTAAAATGAGGAACATTTTAAATGTGATTAAGAAAATAAGGAATCAATATCGTCTTGAGATGCGGTTGCTCCATCACTTTCAAGGGCTGGACCGTTGAGAAGCTTGCTATCGCCTTCACGGCCACGTGCATCATCAGGGTCCACCTCTTCGAAATTGTCTGAACCTCCCCAAATTTCAATCATTTTATCTGTGCGGTCTGCAATAAAGCGCAAAGCCCCAACAACTTTTGTGATGCGTTGGCCTGTAATGTCCTGGAAGTTACAGGCTTCATAAATTGAAATAACCTGTTCTTGAATATTGGAAGCCAGAAGTCCTTCATCCCCTGTCAAACTATCGGCCAAGATGGTTGCATCATTTTCAACGGCTTCAACAGCTGTCAAAATTTGCTCTGTTGCCATTTCTGTGCCTTTAACAACAGCGTCCAGTTCATCAACAGGGCGCCCTTTGGACGTATCAAAACCCATGGAAGAAATAGAAGCAATTTCATGCTTTGTATCAGAAATCGCTTTATAGATTTCATCCAACTCAGCTTTCAAACTTAATGCTTCTGTTAAATTGCTGTTAAGCTTTGGCTTTTCCGGAACATTCGAGCCTGATCCATTTTCATCGTCCTCACTTACATCAGGGCAAATATGGGCCCTTAATATAGAGATTTCCTGCATGATCTTCTGGTACATTTCACGATTAATGCCAGCATTGGCAGAGGTGCTACCAACCTCTTGTTCTACCGGCTGGTGCATCGTTTCAAATTTATATAGTTTGGCTTGCATTACTGGACCCCATAATCAGTTAAAATAAAATTCGCATTGAAGCGTTAATTGCTGATTAATTGCGAGGTAAAAAGAACATTTTTTTCCAACTAATTCAAAATTGAACGAAAATGCCTAAAAAATATTCATGATAATAATCAATGCGGAAGAAATATTAACGTTAAGTCTTGCCAAAATAATTTATATATGGAACATTTTTAAAATGATGATGTGATAAATTTTATTATCACGAACAGG
>CALHLB010000025.1 GCA_938034375.1 uncultured Alphaproteobacteria bacterium
GCCTTCAGTAATTTCATCGTCGACTAGAGTAACAGTTGTGGCAGTTCCTGTTCCAACTGTTACATCCAGTGTATCACCATCGGCAAAGTCTGCACCATCAACATCCAGTGTGGCATCGGCTGCGGCTACAAAGTCGTCTTCCAATGTTACATTGAAGTTACTTGTTGAACCGTTTGAGTTTCCAACAGAAAATGAGAAGGTGTCTGTTGTGTTGAAGTCGGCTGCTGCTACCCGTGTTTGAGCGTTTGTTGTTGTGCCGCTTGTCGGGTTTGCATTGTTAACGGATGAAATACGGTCAAGACCGAAAGCTTCCGTAATATCAGTGAAGTTAACGCCTTCAACTGTCAGGCTTGATGTATTATCTTCGTTGAAAACAACAGTTAGGTCACTTGAGTTTTCAGAATCAAGAAGGTTAATACCGTTAAAGTCGGCATCACCTGCCAAATCTTCAATCTGGCCTAAAATGTCATCAAATTGGCTTGCAAGATCAGCACGCTCAGTAAGATCGTCTGTTGCAAGAGCTGAACGAGCTAGTGAACCTGCTTGGTCGAGTAAGCCTTCAATAGCGGAAATACCGTCGTTAGCAGCTTCAACAACTTGAACGGCTTGTTGCTGGTCTTCAACAAGGCTTGAAAGATCAGAAGCACGTGAATTCAAAGAAGATGCAGTAAAGAAAGAAGTTGGATCATCAAGGGCTGAGTTAACACGGTTACCAGTCGCGAGACGTTGTTGTGTATCAGACAAAAGATCCGCCGTTGTTTGCAGTGAGCTTAAGCTTGTGCGAACGGAATTTGATAGGTTTACTTCAGACATTTATATGTTCCTTTTCTAGGTACGCTACAATGCCGCCCTTCCTAGACGACAGGATCGACATTGGAGAAAAGGGTTAAAAGCCGTCTTAAAAAAACTGGTTAATAAAATGTAAAAGTCTATTTTTATTGGAGAACTTTTTATTTTGCTTAACGAGGTGAGTCTAAAACTGGTTAATAAAACTTTAAGAATTTAATAAAGGGTGTAAGTTAAATCTCACATATTAATGTGCAAAGAGGGTTAATCCTTAATTCAGGGCATATTCTTGGTTTTTATAATTTGTAAGTGATGGCGTAATTTTAGTTTATTTATTCACTAAAAACCGTGTCGAGATAGGCTGATAATTTTAAACGCGATTCTTCAGGGAACTGCCTTAAAACATCGCCGCTTTCAACATCAATAGCGCGAAAAACAAGCGCAGAAGTATCGCGGTCGACTTCAAACTCACGGCGTATTTCGCGTTGGCGTATTTCTTCCTGTCGTCTTTCCTGGCGTTGTTCTTCTGCAGGATTTTCTTGTGGCAGATTTTGTTGAACAGGAATTTCACGAAAAGTAAGGTTTGCCCCTTCAGTACGCGCTGAGCTTGTAACTGTTTGCGACTCTGGCAATATTGTTTGCACCGTTGGCACCGAAGTGCCGTTATTTACAGTAGCACTTGGGCCCGGTGCGATGTTCGGTATTCTTCCGATTTCCATCTCACCATCCTTTTATAAGTAACTATCTCTTCTGATAGCACGTTACAAATTTATGGTTTGAGCATAATGCAAAAACCTTAAGCAGAGATTTTTAAAGATGGTTAATTTTAGATGAGAAGAAATATGAAAATTTACATAAAATATGAAGTTAGACAAAAAAACTTTCTTAATCGTTAAAAGCCTGATTTTTTATAGATTTTTATCGGTCGTTATTCCTGGCGCGTTTAAATGTTGGGTACTGGTCATGCGGCCATGAGCGCCATAGGTTGCGGGTGCTTGTGTTTGGCCCATTTGCCTTGCTACGCCTCCGATTAAGCCGCGGGTAACGTCTCTTGCTGCTGCAAGCGCTGTTAGATTGATTTGTAAGAGAGATTTAAATTCTTCATGGCGAAAGCTCAGTTTTTCAATCTGCTCTGGAATAAGTCTTTTTAAAATCCGCTCTTGTTCCTGTGCGCTTTTCATTAGATCAACATAGGCTTTCGCATAATCGTTTTTTTTGCTTTCCAATTCGGCTGTCGCAAATAACTTTCCGTCTCTTAGCAGTTTGGTTTCAGCTTCAATCAGTTCAACCAGTCCTTCCATGGAAGATTCAAGACGCGCCATTAGAACGCTAGCATCCTCTTGGTTTTGAATGGCCAGACTTTCATGCTTTACGGGCGCTGCATAGGTCATTTTATTGTCCATATGGTTTTTGGGGTGTTGGTGTTTTCCCTTGTTCCGGGTTTTCCTGCAATCTTATCAATTGTTCATAAACCTGGTCGGCAACACCCAGATTGGCATTGCCTGCAATGCCTTTTGCATATTCTTGAGTTAGGAGGCCTGTAAACGTTTCTTCTGCAAAACCGCCGCCAAATGTCCTATCTTTTGCCAGGCCTTCAAAAACGGGCTGTAATAAAGCTGCAATGAAGCTTGCTTCAAATTCATTGGCTTTTTGGCGGGCAGAGGCTTCAAGATTAGCTTGATTGCTGTTATTTGCCCTTGAAGCATTTCCCGTTTGAATATTGCTTAAGGGGGGTAGGGCTGCTTGTATTCGTGCATCGCTCATTAAAGGACCTCGATTTCTGCCTGCAGGGCGCCTGCAGATTTTATGGATTGCAGAATTGTAATCATGTCACGTGGCCCAATACCAAGTGCATTAAGACCGTCTACCAAATCTTTTAAAGTTACGCCTTCATCAATAATGCCAAGTTTGGCGTCAACTGGATCATCTACTTGAATTGTTGTACGCGGTACGACAACTGTATCGCCATCTGCCAAGGCGTTTGGCTGGCTTACTTGTGGATTTTCTGTAACCAGCAAAGTTAAATTGCCTTGTGCAACTGCAACTTGGGATACTTTGACATCCCGTCCCATAACAATCGTTCCTGTTTGTTCATCAATGACAACGCGGGCGACTTGATCAGGTGTTATGATTAATTGTTCAATATCTGTTAAAAGATCAACAATATTACCGTCAAAATTGGGCGTTAGGCGTAATTGCACTGTTGCTGGATCCAGAGGTTCTGCTGTTCCTCTTCCGATAAAAGCATTAATTGTTTTGGCAATGCGGCGGGATGTTGTTAAATCCGGATTGCGTAAGGCAAGGCGCACTTTTCTTAAACTTGCCAATTGAAATGGAATTTCCCTTTCAACGATTGCACCATTGGTAATACGGCCTGATGTTGGTACACCTTGCACAAGACTTGCTGCATCCCCTTGAACCGCAAAGCCGGCAATTGCAACTGGGCCTTGCGCCAAAGCATAAACATCGCCACCGGCGCCAAGAAGCTGGGTTACAAGAAGAGTACCACCACGCAGGCTTCCCGCATCTCCTAGTGCGCTAACATTTACATCAATGCGCGAACCAGCCGTTGCAAAAGGAGGTAAATTCGCGGTTACCATAACGGCTGCCACATTTGCGGTAGAAAAATCATTATCCCCAACACCAGCACCAAGACGATTAAGCATGACACGTAGGCTTTGCTCCGTAAAAGGAGCATTGTTCAAGCTGTCGCCTGTGCCGTTAAGGCCAACAACTAAACCATAGCCGACAAGCTGGTTTTCGCGGATGCCTTCAAAATCAACAATATCTTTAATGCGGGATGTGGCTTCAGCAGAATTAATTGCTGTAAACCATAAGCCGATTAAGACAAATACAGCACAGAATAAACGCAAGTAAAAATAAATCGAATCGATGAAGGCTTTTTCTTTTGCGGTGTGTCTTGAAGGTCGTTTTTCATTCATCATAGAGCTACTTTACATTTCAGCTTATCAATAATCACAATTAAATATGCAGGAGTTATGCCAGTTTTTTTGCACTTGTAGAAAAGCTTATCCATTTGAAATAAAACTATTTTTTTTAAAAAGAATCAGCTTATGCCCTACTTATTAAAAGATTACAGGGAAAAACTTACCTAGTTGTTAACGGCTGGTTAACTATAAGGGCAAAAACTGTTCATACTATTTGGAGAAGTTATGCCCTCCAAATGCCAACTTTAAAAATTGACTTTAATAACTGATGGAGGGGGAGACTGGATGCGTATTGATAATACAAATTCAACGGCAGCACTTCGTAAAAAAAAATCAGCTGCTAAAACATCATCCGCACAAGGTGGCTTTTCTCTTGATAGCGGGGAGGAAACTGTGGCAGCACAAACGGCTGCCCCTTTAACGAATGTTGCTTCTCTTGATGCACTTTTAGCTCTTCAATCGGTTGAGGATTCAGCCACTGGTAAAAAGCGGGCCGTTGAACAAGGGTTTGATTTGTTAGATCGCTTAGAGGAAATGCAGTTAGGTCTCTTAACAGGCAAGTTATCTTCTGTACAGTTGGTAAGAATTTCTCAGAAAATAAAAAACCTTAGTCGAACGGGAGATGAAAATCTTGATTCTATCATTTCTGATATTGACATGCGCGCTAGGATTGAGCTTGCCAAATTAGGCATTTATGACTTTTAAACAGAAAAATATAATAGATTTTCTATAAAGAGTTTTAAAAAACCATTCGTAAACAACTATTTGTAAATATTATCTAGGAATTTTATACACTATCGTTGAATTGTCATAAATATCGCGTTGTGTGAATGTGATTAAAAGATTATAGAGTGCAAGATCAAAAGGTTAATTCCCTGGAGTGACTATGAATATTGATGTTTTAAACAGTTACAAGCCAAGTGAAGACGAAGAGT
>CALHLB010000026.1 GCA_938034375.1 uncultured Alphaproteobacteria bacterium
AAATGCTTCTGGGTCATAGCACGAACTTAGGGTCAAGACCCTAGCTGACAGCCTTCATCGCCTTAAAAAAGTTTTCAGGCGTATTATCAAAAGCAACAGCCCCAGCACGCAAATAAAGAACCCTGTCACATCTTGAAATAAGCTCTCTGTCTTTTGTTGTAATAATAACTGTTGCAGTGCCTTTTAAATCTTCAAGTTTATCAAAAAGCGCCTGCTTCTCGAAAGGGTTTAAAAGAGCTTGCGGAGTATCCAAAAGATAAATGGGTACTTTTTTGACAAAAGCCCTTGCCAATGAAATAGATTGTTTCAGCGTCATGGTCATTGTTGCAAGCTTTTGAGCTGTCAAACGCGTTTCAATTCCCTCTTCCAAGAATGGATGGGGTAACCAGACACCTGCGGCAGAAAGCGCCTCTTCAACATCGCTATCGCTGGCGGCAGGACTTGATAAACGAATATTTTGGGCAACAGTCCCATAAAAAAATTCAGGCTTTTGGGCAACATATCCAATGGATGTTCTTACTTCATCAACATCAAGTTGTTGTAAATTCAAACCATCCAGATAAACAGAGCCAGCTTGTGGCCTGTAAAGACCGAGTATCAGCTTCAAGAGGGTCTGCTTTCCTGAAGCTGTATCGCCTGTTACAACAACAATCTGTTTTGCAGGAATATCAACAGAAAGCCCCCTAAAAATTGGATCACTTGTTGCGCTATAACGAAAAGACACATTATCAAATGTAATGCGTCCTTCATAGTTACGGCGCAATGTTGGCGCATTGGCGAAATCCCGTTCAGGCTTTAAGGACATTAACAAATCGGCTTGTCTGGCTGTTTCTGAAAATTGCCCAATTCTATTAAGACTTAAAAAAGCGGTTTGAATGGGAGATAAAATCCGCCACACAAACATCATAACAGCAATCATAGCACCAATGGAAAGTTCTTCTTCCATCACAAGATGCGCCCCTACCCATAAAGTCGCAATACCTGCCACCATAACAAGGCTTTGGGCAAGTGTATGCATGGCCATATCAAAAAACTGCGCTGAAAAACGACGAGAGGAAAACTGAAGACTTACTTCTTTCCAACGTTTTTTCCAAATATCTTCGGCCCGCAACTGGCGTATACTATCACGCTTATTGACGGTTTCGATTAATAAATTCTGATTATCCTGACGCGCCTTGCCTGTGACAAGTACATTGCGTTTAGTCATGGGCATGGAAAATAGGGCGATTAACACAAAGATACCAGCTAAAACAACCGGTATAAGTGCAAGTGTTGGATGAATGAATGAAATGGCCAGGACAAAAACTATTGTGAAAGGCAAGTCCAAAACAGCGCTCACCAAGGGACCTGTAAAAAAATTCTGCACATTTTCAAACTGCCGTAACCGGACAATCTGTTGGCTAACGGAAGCCGTTTCTGTCATTCGGATGGGCAGACTTAAAATGCGCTCAAAACCCCGCACCAGCAATTGTGTATTAAACCGCGCGCCAATATAAGCAATCAAGCGCCCTCTCACCCCACGTATATAAATTTCAATGGCTAATACCGCCAAAATCGCTACGGCAAAAAACGCAAGCGTATCCAGAGATTTGGAACCAATAACACGATTATAAACATTCATTGTATAAATTGGTGTTGCAAGCGCTAATAAATTGGCAATAAAAGTAAAAGCAACCACAATCCATATTTTGCTATTAAAATTTCGTAGCCCTTCATAAAACCAGCTAATTTTACGATTTCTCAAGGCCGTATGATCAATGTTTTCGACTTCTGCAACACAAATGGTTGCCTGACCTTTCGGGCATTCAATTTCTTCAAAATTATCTGTGCGCCCATTAAAAACAACCAATTTGCCTTCAGGCGACATACGAAGCGCAATCATGGGCGTTGCTTCATTCAGAAGCAACAGACAAGGCAGCTTTTTTTGCACGCACATGTTTTTAACAGATAACACCTTGGTTGAAAAACCCAGATGGTGCAAAACGCCTCGAAACTGAATAATATTATCAACTTCCTGGAAATGAGGCATAGCCTGCTCTATATGGCGCTCTTCTCCCGGCCATTTCAATTCCACTAATAACGACCTTAAACAAAGGCTATAGGCTGTGCTTTTACTTTTATTTTGATTTTGAACCAAGGGCGAGAATGCCTGTTTTATATTCGCTCTTTGGTTTTCAATTTCACTTTGGCCCCGTTCTTGATCTTGCTCATTTTCATCAGCAATCGGCAAGCCAAGTTTAGAAAAATCTTGATGGTTCAATCCTTCTAAAGATTTGGAAAGTTTTTCCAAGATTTTCTTATCGTTATTTTTATCTGCCATATTTCTTGTATTCCCTCTAGCCTTTGGCAGAAAGAATGATCTCGCCGTCTTCTGTTAATTCCAGGTGATCGAAATCTTTTTTAGCCAGTTCCGCTTTCATATCAGCAATTGAATGATATTGGGTCAAATGACCATTTTGAACGTAGAAAATTTTATCTGCCGTTTGTGCCAGATTATCATCATTGGTTGTAAAAATAATAGTTTGCCAACCGCGCACATTCTCCAATGCATTCATAAATGCTTTTTTGCCATGATTATCAAGATTGGCTATTGGGTTATGAAGCGCCCAGACGACTGGTTTTTGCGCTAAAAGACGCGCCATTAATAAAAGCTGGATGAAGACAATGGGCAATGTTTCGGTAATACCTGTACCAAGCATCGTGTCATACCCTTCTGGTAATTTATCAATTTCTCGTTGAATATCTAATATATCAGCGGCCCAACGCACGTTTTCCGCAGAAGCACCATGACCGAAAAGGCTTAGATTTTCGAAAATTGTTCCCTTAAAGACGTTGCTGTCGCCTTTAAAAACACCAATAGCAGACTGGTATTGACAGCGGAAATCATAAGCACTTACATTCTCCATTGTCACCTCACCAGATTGCGGCCTTGCAAGACCTATCAAAACATCGAGCAAGGAACTTTTACCTGAATCATCAGGCCCCATAAGAGCGACCACCTCCCCCGCTTTAATGGTGACGTTAATATCAACCAGTTTTGGTAATTGCGCCCCAATATCTATGCAAAGCCCTTGAGCCGAAATATGGGGGATTGGCGCTTCCTTCTCAATTTTTGAAAAGGTTGCTGTGTCTTCCAGCTCAAAGAGCTTGGCAATTTCATCAACTGATAATCGCGCGCGCTGAAAATCATTCCAAGTGTTTGCAACACGCAAAATAGGTTGAACGGCCCTGCCTGATAGGAGTGAACAACAAGCCAGTACCCCCACTGAAATATCACCAAAAACGGCCATTACAGACCCTGTAGTCACCATAGCTATCATCGTGCCATTTCCAAGCAGACTGGCAATAGACTGCCCCATCATGGCCGATACAATTACCAAATAATGCAATTGGGCATTTTTAGCCTGTAATCTTTCAAATCGACGCGTAAAAAAAGGTTCTGCCGACTGACATTTCATTGTGGTAATGCCCTGAATGCTTTCTGCCACGAAATCATAAGTCCTTGCTTCGTGTTCTTCTTTTTCTTCCAATGTTTTTCGATATTGATGGCTAGAAAAAACCGTTGCCACCCCAAAAATGCATAGGATAAAAAAAGGCACAGCAACAAGCCAACCACCAATTAATGACATTACGCCGAGAAAAATAAAGGCAAAGGGTAAATCAATAAACATCAACCGTGACTGGCCACCATAAAACTCAGCAATGCGATTGATGTTTGAAATTTTTTCAATCATTTTTGCCTGTGCAACACCTGCAAAAGCGCTGTTATTGGCATAAAGGTATCGGCTGATAATATCTTCTGTGATTTTTTGGGTAAAACGGGTCGCTCGCCATGAAATCACGAAAGAACGCGCCATTCTCAATAATCCTTCAAAAAGGACAACGGCGCAAAGACCAACCATAAGAAAGAAAAAAGTTTCAAGTGCCTGATTGGGGATAATTCTGTCGTAAACCTGCAAAATAACAAGCGGCAAAGCCAAGCCGGCAAGGTTAATTATAACAGAAGCTAACAAAACGGATTTTGGCATACGCAAATAACCCGTAAAAGGAATACCCTTTTCCGCCAGTCCTTTTGGAGAAAGCTCCCTCAAAAGCCCACCAAAACGCCTTGTTTTTTTGAGATTCACTTGCTTAGTGATTTCCTTCTTTGGCGCAACCTTAGGCGACAGAAGAGATGTCGCAAACGGGCCATTTTCCGCGTTACCGACTTTTTTTCCATCACTTGCATTTGGCAACGCTTTTTTTGCGTTGAAAAATTGTCTCATTCAAGTCACCAAGTTTACTAATGATGACATATTTCATGAAAAGTCTTTTGATATTCTTAAGGGAAAATTTATTTCTGCCTACATGGCACTGTATTGCCTATAATTTTTCTAAAAATGGTAAGATAACGTTAAGGATGGCCATAAAAACCTTTGAAGAATTACGTTTTTTAGCATTCCTGTTAACTAGTTATCCAAGGTTCAAGCCTCATCTTTATTGGGCGCGGGAAAGGTTTCTCTTTTCTCATAATTTCAATATTGGATGTGTGTGAATTTATTATGGCTGACGAAACTACAAATGCAAAAGGCTCCTCAGCGGGTACAAATACTAATGACAAAGTTGCCCAGGCGAATGATTTCAACCTCACAGATCAGGCAATCACCCGCAATGATGCTGATGGTGTTGGTGTTCTTTTTGGTTTGGATGCTGTTGCCGCAGAAGATGACAGCCTTTCGGGCCAAAATACAATTGAAATGAATGAAGAGAATTCTGCAAAATCATCAGATACGAACAGTCAAGATCAATCGCAAGCGACAAATGCACAAAATGATATTGAAACCAATATTGATTTCAGTAACGCAGCCCAAGACGGTTTTGCAGGTAACGCGCCTATAACAACCAATAATGAGCAAGATGATGATCTGAACGCAATTCCTTCTGATGCAGACAATGCTTCTTTCGAGGATCTTGATATTGTTGAACAAATTATTGATACAGCTCCTTTACCAGAGCCAGAAAATCTTTCAAGAAACCCTGCAAGTAATCAGTCAGATGATACAGATGAAGAAATCAATGAAGCTGCGCCCAACGAAACCATAAATAATTTAGAGCCGATAGAAATAAATCGAGCGCCCTTTGATCTCACCTCATCAGGTAACAGTGTTGATGAAAACGCCACGGCTGGCACCGTTGTTGCTACCCTTGCCGTCTCAGATATTAACTTAGGCGATAGCGCGACCTTTACCCTTTCCGGTGAGGGTGCGGAAAACTTTACCATTGTCGGCAATCAAATCGTGGTCGCAGAAGGCGTGTCTCTGGATCATGAGACAGCGTCAACATTCAACCTAACAGTCACCGCAACCGATGAAGGGGGGCTTTCAACGGAACAGGCCATCACCCTTAATGTGGCCGATATCAATGAGACCCCGTTTGATCTCACATCCTCTGGTAATACGGTTGATGAAAATGCTTCTTCCGGCACTGTGGTAAGCACCCTTGCCGTTTCCGATCAGGATGCTGGCGATAGCGCGACCTTTACCCTTTCCGGTGAGGGTGCGGAAAACTTTACCATTGTCGGCAATCAAATCGTTGTGGCTGATGGCGTGTCCCTTGACCATGAGACAGCACCGACATTCAATCTCACCGTAACGGCAACTGATGAAGGTGGGCTACAAACGACAAGCCCAGTTACCATTAATATCAATGATATTTTACTGAACGATGATGATAATCTTACCGGCACAAGTGGAGATGATGTCATTTCGTCTTTATCAGGGGACGATATCATCAACTCTGGTGCGGGTAATGACACAATAAACGGCGGTGAGGGAAACGATATAATCAACGCTGGCAGCGGGGATGATTTTGTCTTTGATGGTCTTGGTAATAATCAGGTTAACCTTGGAGAGGGCAACGATAAATTTGATACAATTTTTTCTGATACCGGCACAGATCATGTTGATGGCGGCATTGGCGATGACCTGATTTATACCGGTGACGGCAACGACACCCTCATAGGTGGCCAGGGAGAAGATCTCCTTTCTGGTGAGGACGGAGATGACAACCTATTTGGTGGTGAGGATAACGATATTCTCTTTGGAGGGAATGGTAACGATACATTGGATGGCGGTAGCGGCAATGACCGTCTTGTTGGAGGTGATGGTGTCGATAACCTTCAAGGTGGAAGCGGCGATGATATTCTTGATGCTGGAAGCGGCAACGATATTCTGGTTGGCGCAGATGGAGATGACCATCTTAGCGGTCACGATGGAGATGATATTTTAAATGGTGGAGACGGTAACGATATAATTCTTGCTGGAGAAGGTAGTGATCTTATTGATGCCGGTGATGGTGATGACATTGTTGGAGGTGGACTTGGAAACAATATTGCCGATCTCGGTCGTGGCAATGATAAATTCGACACCACCAATGCCCATACCGGTATTGACATTGTTGATGGCGGTGAAGGCGATGACCTGATTTATACAGGGGATGGTAATGATATACTGGAAGGCGGCGCCGGTAATGATTTACTGGTTGGGGAAGATGGCATTGATACAGCACTTTTTTCTGGAACTCTTGCAGATTATGATATTCAACAGAACGTAAATGGATCCTTCACCATTACAGACTTGAGAGACGGATCACCGGATGGAACGGACACTGTCTTTACAGTAGAAAATTTCGAATTCTCTGATGGGACAATCGCGTCTGAAAACCTTATTAGCGAAAATGCGCTTGCCCGCAATCAAGCGCCAGACAGTGTTATCATAGATACTGTACAAACTGTCAATGAAAACGCCGATGCTGGCACACACATTGCCAATGTTAGTGCTGTCGATGCCGATGTAATTGACAATCACACCTTCACGCTATCCGGTGAAGGGGCAGAAAACTTTACTGTTGTCGATGGAAAAATCGTTGTAGCAGAAGGAGCAACAATCGATTTTGAAACGGCACCCGACTTTAATCTCACCGTGACTGCCACAGATCAGGGAGGAATAACCGCCAGTGAAGATATTACAATCAATATTAACGATATTAATGAAAAACCATTTGACCTCACATCATCTGGTAACACGGTCGATGAAAACGCTGCATCCGGCACCATAGTTGCCACGCTTGCCGTTTCCGACCACGATGTGGGAGATAGTGCAACCTTCACCCTTTCCGGTGAGGGCGCGGAAAACTTTACCATTGTCGGCAATCAAATCGTGGTGGCTGATGGCATTACCCTTGACCATGAAGCAAAGCCGATGTTCGACCTAACTGTCACCGCAACGGATGAGGGTGGTCTCCAAACATCACAAGATGTGATGTTAAAAATCAACGACTTGAATGAAGGCCCTATGGATCTGGTTTTTGGCGGCAACCAATCCGTTTCAGAAAATGCATCTGCTGGAACAGTCGTTGCAACTCTTTCAGCATCCGATATGGATGGCGACACCCTTACCTATTCTATTGTAGGCGATAATAATCAGTTTGAGATTGTCAGCGACCAAATCATTGTTAAAGAGGGTGCAAATTTCGATTTTGAAACCGACAATATGCACACCTTAACCATCCAGGTGGATGACGGGCATGGCGGGATCATTACCGAGGATGTCATGATTAATGTCACCGATATTAATGAGACCCCGTTTGATCTCACCGCCTCTGGCAATGCGGTCGATGAAAATGCCTCTTCCGGCACTGTGGTAAGTACCCTTGCCGTTTCCGATCAGGATGCTGGCGATAGCGCGACCTTTACCCTTTCCGGTGAGGGCGCGGAAAACTTTACCATTGTCGGCAATCAAATCGTTGTGGCTGATGGCGTGACCCTTGATCATGAGACAGCACCAACATTCAATCTCACCGTAACGGCGACTGATGAAGGAGGGCTTTCAACGGAACAGGCCCTTACCTTGAATGTCGCCGATATTAATGAGACCCCATTTGATCTCACCGCCTCTGGCAATGCAGTTGATGAAAATGCCAATGCAGGCCAAATCGTTGCAACACTCAATATTTCAGACGAAGATGCCAATGATAGCCACACTTTCACGCTTTCAGGCGAAGGGGCTGAAAACTTTGCCATTGTTGATGGTAATGTTGTCATTGCTGATGGCGCAACACTCGATTATGAGACAACATCCAGTTTTGATTTAACGGTAACGGCGACTGATGAAGGTGGGTTGCAAGCAACTTCCCCTCTAACCATTAATGTCGCGGATGTGAATGAGGGCATTATTGCAAATAGCGATGCCATTTCAGTTGGTGCGGCCAATGAAACCTTCTATTTCACGAATGCAAACCAGTTTGGTACTGTCGATGCCAAAACCGGTGAGGTTAATATTATTAGCGATACACCTGGTGATACCTATGCCGATATTACTGTAACAGCTGATGGCGATGTTATTGCTCTTGATTTTCCCAACCCTGAACTGGTAAAACTTGATCCAGAAACAGGGGCCGTTATTGAAACAGTCGCAACGGATTTACCATTTGGCACAAATGCTCTGGTATCTGCGCCTGATGGCATAGTGTATGCCGCTGGATTTGCGAATGGAGAAATATATACCGTTGATCTTGAAACTGGGGATTCAACATTACTTGGCGAAATTAACAGCACTTCCGGCGGCGATTTTGCTCAAATCAATGGTGAGCTTTATCTTGCAACGGCCAATGAGGAAATTGTTCGTCTAGAACTTGAACAAATTGATGGAACCGGCCAAATTCCAACCACGGTCGTTATCGATAACTTTACGGGAGGGGCTGATATTTATTCCCTCGCCTCAAATGGTAATGGCGAGCTTGTTGCCATTGATACAAATAATACACTTTATAATGTTGATGTTGAGACGGGAACATTTTCCACCATTAGCAATTTTGATGGCGCTGTTTCTGGCGAAACTTATGGACTTGCGGCAGAAAGTGAAACAGCAGGTTTTACCCAGGGTAATGTTCTAACCAATGACAGTGATTTGGATGGTGACACCCTTTCAATTGAAACAATTGAGGTTGATGGCATTGCCCATGCGGCAGGCAGTGAAATTACCACCGATTTAGGTGTTATTACCTTGCGGTCTGATGGTTCTTATGATTTTGCGGTTAACGCTTCTTCTGCAACAGTTTTAGCCCTAGGTGAAGGTGAAACAGCGACTGAAACGATTACTTATACCGTAACTGATAGCCAAGGTGAAACGGCTCAAGCAACACTGGATATTTCAGTCGCTGGCACAAATGAGGGGCCAACAGACATTAATGTAACAGGTGGCCAGGTTGATGAAAATTCTGCCGCTGACACCGTTGTAGCCACCCTTGCAACTGAAGATGCGGACGCAAATGATACATTCACCTATAGCCTTTCTGGTACAGGGGCTGAAAATTTCGAGATTATTGATGATCAAATTGTTGTGGCCGAAGGTGCCGCACTCGATTTCGAGACTACATCCATCTACGATTTAACTGTTGAAGCAACCGATTCCAGCGGTGCAAGTGTTTCACAAACTGTTTCAATTGACATCAATGATGTTCTTGCAAACGATGATGATACGCTTTTAGGCACAACAGGCAATGACACACTTGATGGTGATTCCGGCAATGACACTCTTTATGGCAGTTTAGGTAATGACATACTTCAAGGTGGTGCAGGAGATGACCTTCTATCTGATGGTCGCGGCGGCGATATAATTGATGGCGGTGAGGGATCTGATACAATTTTGCTCGATGCGATTGTTGGCGACAGTTCAACGACCAACACAATTCAAGACACTGGAACAACAGGCACTGATACGCTGGTTTTTGAAGGGGGAACCGGTGTTTCCTATGACGTTCAATCTGATTTCTCTCATGCAACCTCTGGCATTGAAGTGATTGACGGCACACAAACATCTGGTGAGGCACTTCAAGCCAATGGTCATGAAGTCAATTTTGATTTAACCGATATTACCTTAAATGGCGTTGATGAAATACGTGGCAGCGCACATGATGACACAATTATAGGCTCCAAAGGCGATGATTTCATTACCGGTAATAACGGCAATGATACACTCTCTGGCGGGGAAGGTAATGACACCTTAGCAGGCGGCCTTGGCAATGATGTGTTGCAAGGGGGTGAAGGCAATGACCTCTTCACTTTCTCAAGTGGTGAAGGCAATGACACCATTTATGGTGGTGCAGGCAGCGGCTGGACAGATACGGTAGAGCTTGGAAGCGCCCCTGATGCAATTGATGGTACATCCTGGACACTCACCCTAGATCAGGGAACTATTGAAAGCCAAAGTGCTGATAATATTGATTTAAGCGATGATGCCTCTGGTAGCATACTTTTTGAAGACGGGTCTTCAATCGACTTTTATGAAATTGAACAAATCCAGTGGTAAGTATAGAATACCCCCTTTGAAAGGATAATCTTTTGAAAGGGGGATTACGCTATATAGCCAAGCTCATATAAAATGATTAT
>CALHLB010000027.1 GCA_938034375.1 uncultured Alphaproteobacteria bacterium
TAAATAATTATATATTTATAAATATAAAAATACTTTACTTAATAATAATTTATGAAACAAAAAACTTTTTTCTTTATAAAAATTCTCACTATATCAAAGATATAAATTCTGATGTAGCGCAGCCCTTTTAAAAGGCTTACGCTATATCTCTCAAGTATATGCATCGTTACAATGGTTATCCTCTACTTCAATTTATAAGTCCTGAGACGAACAGAGCTTAAAATCCTAATAAAACGAAACATTCGATAGCCTTGTTAAAAATTACAATTTCAAATCTATCAATTTATAATCATTGAAGTTTTCATAACGATTTAGAACTATTCCAAAAAATATCGTATTAAGTATATGTTTTTCTTTCATATTTTATCTTGACTAATTTTATCATGTATTTAAACACAAACATATCATTTACCCTTTTGAAAAATTTAAGGAGAAACACGAATGCTTTCAAACAGAAAAATAAAAGCCGGCTTTTTAGTCTTATTAGCCGCAACAAGCATTACAGCTGCCAATACAGCAAACGCAGATGAAGTTAATATTTATTCTTACCGCCAGCCCCAACTCATCAATCCGCTTTTAGAAAAATTCACAGAAGAAACAGGCATCAATACCAATGTTGTTTTTGCTAAGAAAGGTCTTATTGAAAGATTAAAAACCGAGGGTAAAAACTCGCCAGCAGATTTAATCCTAACAGTAGATATTAGCCGCCTTGATGCCGTTAAAAATAGCGATGTTACGCAATCTGTTTCAGACGAACTTCTTAACAAAAATATACCTTCCCAATATCGTGATAATGAAGGCCATTGGTTTGGATTAACAACACGCGCACGTATTGTTTACGCCTCAAAAGACCGTGTCGAGCAAAATGAAATCACATATGAAGAATTGGCAGATCCAAAATGGAAAGGCAAAATTTGCACGCGTTCAGGACAGCATGTTTATAATCTAGGTGTTTTTGCTTCCATCATTGCCCATAATGGCGAAAAAGAAGCTCAGAAATGGCTGACTGGTTTAAGAGATAATCTTGCCCGCAAACCAACAGGAAATGATCGCGCTCAAGTGAATGCAATTTTTTCTGGAGAATGTGATATTTCTCTAGGGAACACTTATTACATGGGCCACATGCAAACAAACGAGAAAGAGCCAGAACAAAAAGAATGGGCAAACTCAGTCAAACTGCTTTTTCCTAATGCCGGTGATCGCGGAACCCACGTTAATATTTCAGGCATGGCGCTCACAAAACACGCACCCAATAAAGAGCATGCTATTAAACTAATGCAGTTCTTATCTGGTGACAAAGCACAAAAACTTTATGCAGAAACTAATTTTGAATATCCTGTTAAACCATATGTTGCAATTTCTGATCGCGTGCAAAGCTGGGGCACATTGAAAGCCGATAAACTACCTTTAAACGATATTGCTAAAAACCGTGAAAAAGCAAGCGAGCTTGTAGACATTGTTTCATATGATGGCGGACCAAACTCATAATTTTTCATTGTACAAATGATTAAAGGCTACACCTAATTTGTGTAGCCTTATAAAAACAAACCCGCTGTTAATTGCTTAACAGCGGGTTTGTTTATTTCATAAACTCTATAGCTAAACTATTTTAAAAGGATTACTCTATATAATTTTACGTTACATCGCAGACTGTTTCTTTACATCCTCAAGAAAGATAGTCACGCGTTCTTTAAGTTCATCTGCTTTATTATGCATATTGGTCGTGGATTGGCTAACCATATTAGCACAATTGCGTGTATTGCTTGTCGCCTCTGTAACCAAGGCAATTTTTCCAGAAACTGTTTGTGTAACGCTTGATGCTTGGGAAATGTTGCTAGCAATCTCTTTAGTAGCCGCTTGCTGTTGGTCAATAGATGAAGCAATTTGCGTAGAAATCGCACTCAAATTATCAATAGCTTGAGAAATTTCTGAAATTGAATGGACGGTTTCATCTGTTTCAGACTGAATTTCAGTTACTTTTTTGTCAATCTCTTCAGTCGCTTTTGAAGTTTGGTTAGCAAGCTCTTTCACTTCTGCTGCCACCACAGCAAAACCTTTACCGGCTTCCCCTGCCCTGGCCGCCTCAATAGTCGCATTCAAAGCCAATAGGTTGGTTTGCTCTGCAATTGCCTGAATAAGGTTTACAACTTCACTAATCTGCTTAGCCGCACTGGATAGGCGCTCAACACGTGAATTGGTATTTCCCATATCAACTGCTGCCTTTGCTGTCATCTCATTGGATGTTTGCATCTGGCGAGCCACTTCATTGACTGAACTTGCAAGTTCTTCTGCTGCTATTGCCACCGTATCAACATTATTGGATGCTTGTTCAGATGCTGTGGAAACCTCAATACTCTGATTTGAAGTTTCCTGCGCTGTTGAACTCATTTCACTAGAAATCGTTTGAAGATCGCTAGAAGATTTTTCAACCACAGAAAGAATTGAAGCAATATCCAAATTGAAGTCTTCACAAAGTTGCCGTAAAGCGGAGGCCTTGTCCAAAATATCTTTCTGGCTTTCTTGTTGATCCAAGAGTTCTTTTCGCTTTTCTTCATTTACAGCGAATGTTTGCAAAGTTCTAGCCATTTCGCCTATCTCATCTTTGCGATCAGCACCCTCAATAACAAGATCGCTATTTCCAGAAGCTAATTGCTGCATCGTCTTAATCAGATTTGAAAAAGGCTTATTTATCGAACGAATAATGAAAAAGCAAAGCAAACTGGTTAAAATCAAACCGACAAGAACAATCGAAAAAGTGCGAATTGCCTTACTATAATAACTTTGCGTCATGTCATCAACATAAACACCAGTCCCAATCATCCAATTCCAACCAGATAAGCCTTCAGCCCAGCTATATTTTTCTTGCGGCGCATCTGAGCCAGGTTTTGGCCATTTATAAAAATATTCGCCACCCCCCTGCTTCGCAACTCGAATAAGATCTTTAATAACATACTTGCCTTCTGGGTCCTTGATCGAAAGACCATTTGTGCCAACAAGTTTAGGTTTGGCTTGCACTAAGGTGAGACCATCATAATCATAAACAAAAATGTACCCTGCCCCACTACCATAACGCATTGCATTAATGGAAGACTTCGCACGCTGCTGCGCCTCCTCTCTTGATAATGCCCCTGATTTTTCTAAAGATTGATAATGTTCAGCAATTTGTTTTGCTGTATTTGTAATGTTCATCACACTTGAAAGGCGCTCCTCTTTCATAACGTGCCATAAACCATTCAACTCCAAAAAGGATAAGGTAATTGTTAAAATGAAGACGATCGCAGTTGGTAGAGCTATTTTCCCTGAAAAGGGCAATTTGGATAAAAACATAATAAGCCTCATGCAAAAATATATTCCGCGCGGACCATCGCATAAATTTAATTAATAAATATTTGATGAGAAAATTAAACTTTCGGTACCATGCATTATACTTTAGTATAATAAGAAATTATGATAGAATATTCGATCCAATTAATTTAAAGAATAAATACAATATAAAAATATTATTTATTTTCAAAAGATAATTGAAAACAATCTATGCAACCTTTAATTGAATGTTAACATAATCTCTAGCAGCATCACGCGCTGTTTCAGAAGCAAAACGGCGCATCATTGCAAGTAAATCATCAACCTCATAATTATGATTTTCCTTATAATGCTCCAAAACACGTTCAATCAATATACGCGTAAACAAGTAATGGTCATTTTTATCTGAAAGGATATTTTGATCTTTATAAATTTCAAATGCAATTGCAAAAGCTTGATATGCCTTCTGAGGAAGACCGGCTTTTAAATAAATTGCCTTGAATGCCTTGGCATAAGGGTCAGCCAGCAAAGCCATAATACGATTGCTAGATACATCAGATAGATTAGCCATTGCCTGTGTAAAAAAGCTCAATTGCCCAGCACATAAGGAACGTAAAAGAAGAGCTGTCGTTAATTGCCCACTTTCACGAAGATAATGAATAAGTGTTGATAGCTCATCTTCAAACAATCCTTTTGCCAATGTTAGAGTTGCCCTGTCACGTGCTTCACGGGCAATATCTTCAGCCCTTTCACGTTCCATTCTCTCTTCATGAATAGCCGCCCTACACATGGCATCACTAACATTAACAATAACTTTTTGACGAACAGACACAGGCAAGCCTTCTCTCTCCATCAATAATTTTTGAATAATTTCATGATGGCCAAATCGATCTGCTAGGCGCATATATGTTTGTGGCAAAATGACTGCCTGCATATTAGACAGCAACCGCACACAAACTCCAAGGGATGCAACCTCAACAATAGCAGCAGAAACACTGGAAGAAAGCGGCATACGCCCCGCAACAGCCAATTGATAGGGTTTGGCACGAATAGCAACAATATCAACTAACTCACTATCAATTAAAAGCGGAGAACGTGCAGCAACCAAAGAGCCAATTTCAGCAACATCATCCAACAAACCTAAAATAATATGTCGTGGCGCCTTTTTTGAGCCAGCCAAAACATCCACAAGAGAAGCACGTACTGCAATAGCAGGGTCGTCCAGAAGGAATGTTAAAGCAGCTTCTGCCGCATCCATATCCTCATCAGGAAAACTGTTTTGAAGATAAGCGCGTGCGAGGGCATGCGTTGCCTTTGCACGCTTGTCAGCTTTTGCAGTTACGACCCATTGGATAAATTGCTCAAC
>CALHLB010000028.1 GCA_938034375.1 uncultured Alphaproteobacteria bacterium
GCCGCATCCGCCACTATCTCGCTCGTTTCCATAGAAAAACATTCTGCTATTCCAAAGCAATACATATGGTGCAAGCTACACTTATCGTCTTCTTTACCGATAACTGGAATGATTATCTATTTTAATGCACCAATGCCGAAAGATCTTTGTTAACCGCTTTGACGCGATAAAAACTCTATCACACCTTGTTTGTAAATACGGTCACCAACGGCCTTCATATGGTCACGCCTTGGAATCGGCCAAGCCTCACCATTTGGTAAAATATCAACAAGAGCCGTCATATCACCGGCTACATCGTCTTCTGTACCGACTGCCACCAAAGTTGGGTGATAAATTTTTTTAACCTCCTCTTCTTTAATCGTTGACCGAGATTCACGAATACAGGCAGCCAGCGCCAAACGGTCGCTTTTGGTTTGATCGGCAAAGCGTCTAAAAGCAATGGCCTGCGGATCCGTTAACTTTTCCGGTTCTTCACTTTCCAGTCCATCTGCAATAGCTAAAGTACCGGGAACACCTTTAATAAGCCCCAAACCAAGACCGCCTAAAATAACAGCTTTAACACGTTCAGGATGATTAAGACATAAGTAAGAAGCAATGCGCGCCCCCATAGAATAACCCATAACATATGCTTTTAAAATGCCAAGATGATCCATTAACCGCCTTACATCTTCTGCCATGGTTATAGAGCTATAAAGATTGGGATCATATAATTTTTCACTATTCCCATGACCGCGATTGTCAAGAGCAATGACCCTATAACCAGCCTCATTCAACACTTTAAACCATCCTGGAAAAATCCAGTTTATATTGGCATTGGATGCAAATCCGTGGATAAGAAAGACAGGCTCCCCCTCCCCTTCGTCATAATAGATAATTTCGATGCCATTAGATGAAAAATTTTGCATGAATTACCTCCTGAAAAGCCTTTACAAAAAAGCATATCCCTTGCTATCAGCTAGTAAAGGGAATTGGTTATACTGCGACCAATGGCCGTCTAGTCAAGATATGTCTGGTTGGTCACTATGTTTCAAGTGTTTAAAATCCTAATTCCGGATATTAATCCCAGATATTAATCAAGGTACAAAATCATGGCCGAAACACGTATTCCGTATTTTCTCAATAACAAAGGCGTTGAGCAAATAGAAATTGGCGTTAAAGAATTCATGTGTGTTGGCGCAAAGCCACCCTTCGACCATCCTCACGTTTTTATCGATATGGGGGCCGATACTGAAAAAGTGTGTCCTTATTGCTCTACTCTTTACAAATATAACAGCACACTTTCTGTCTTTGAAACGATACCTGAAGGCAATCTTTACCAGGAAGGCGTAGCTTAATTCATCTCTATGGTGGACAAGGTCAAAGATATCGTTATTGTTGGGGCTGGCATAGCCGGCCTAACGTCTGCCTTGTGCCTTAAAAAGTGCGGCCTTTCTCCAAATATCATTGAAAAATCAAAAGAATTAACAACTCAAGGGGCAGGCATCCAAATAACACCCAACGCTTTTAAGGTTTTAGATCAACTTAACCTTAAAGAAAAACTCTTGGAACTTGGGCATCTGCCAAGCAGTTTAAATATATACGATTACCGGAAAAAAGCCCCTCTTTTAAGCGCCAATATTCAAGAAGCAATTCGCGACAAAGCCCCTTATCTTGTTATAAAAAGGCAAGATTTACTCAATTGTCTTTTTAATGAAATACAAGAACAGAATATACCAGTTAAATTCAACCAATCTTTTTCAAAAGAATCCTACATAAGCCCACCATTTAATAACGCCCCCCTCATTGGAGCAGATGGTGTTTGGTCATCCGTTAGAGAAACTATAAACCAGCAAAAAGCTCATTTTAGTGGACGAATTGCTTTTCGCGCCATGATACAGGCAAAAAACTTACCTGAATGGGTAAATAAAGACAGCCTTTCCATGATAATGGCACCCAACGCTCATCTTGTTTTTTATCCAGTAGACAAAAGTAAAACATTCAATTTTGTTTTCATAGTCAGCCAAAAAAGGTGTGAGAATGCTTGGTCATCTCCCGCCTCTATTCAAGATATCATGCCTTATATGAAAGCGTGGCCAACACATGTGACAGACTTTATGAGTGAAATCCAAAATTGGAAAAAATGGCCTCTTTTCGGGGTAAATCCTCAAAAATCATGGTATCAAGAAAATAAAGTTCTCATTGGGGATGCAGCCCATGCCATGGTACCTTTTCTCGCCCAAGGTGGCGCTATGGCAATTGAAGATGCGGCAGTTTTAGCCCAAACGATAATTAAAGCTCCTTCTAGCGCCCAGGCCTTTAAAAATTTCGAAACGATCCGCAAGCAACGCGTAAGCCATGTCTGGCATGAGGCTTTTGAAAATGGCAAACGTTACCATTGGCAAGGGTTCATGGCAAAAAGCCGCAATATCGCCCTTCAATTGTTGGGTGGAAAAAAATTACTCAATCGTTATGATTGGATTTATGATTGGCAGCCTCCAAAATTATAAGATTAATTTGAGGAAAAACGCCTAGAGCGTGTTTCCCATAAGTGAATTCACTTATGGGATAAAAACTCGCGTAAGAATAAAGGCTTAGCGCATAACAGATGAATTCATGAAAATGCATCATGCGCTAGGGTCAGGATCCTAGCACTCAATAACATTGACAGCCAACCCACCTTGGCTTGTCTCCTTATATTTTGAGTTCATATCAAGACCGGTCTGGCGCATTGTTTCAATGCAATTGTCAAGAGGGACAAAATGTTTGCCATCACCATTAAGCGCTAGGGAACTGGCTGTTACAGCTTTAATAGCGCCAAAGGCATTGCGCTCAATACAAGGAACCTGAACAAGGCCTGCTATAGGGTCACATGTCATGCCTAAATGGTGTTCAAGTGCAATTTCTGCTGCATTTTCAATCTGTTGAGTTGTACCGCCCATTGCCGCTGTTAAACCGGCAGCTGCCATTGCTGCCGCAGAACCAACTTCCCCCTGGCAGCCAACCTCAGCGCCAGAAATAGAAGCATTCGTTTTAATAATACCCCCAATAGCAGAGGCCGTTAACAGAAATGTCTCTATTCCTTTTTCTGAAGCTTCATCAATAAACTTTAGATAATATTTTATAACAGCAGGCACAACACCGGCAGCACCATTGGTAGGCGCTGTAACAACCTTACCACCGGCAGCATTTTCTTCATTAACAGCCATTGCATAAACACTCAGCCAATCATTGGCTATCATCGGGTTAAAACGGTTTGATTTAGCCTGTTCTTCCAATTTTTCATGAAGATCCCTCGCACGTCTTTTAACAGATAGTCCACCCGGCAAAATGCCTTCCTGCTTCAGCCCACGCTCAATGCAGTCATTCATAACTTGCCAAATATGCTTCAACCCACTTTCAAGGCGCACTTTACCAATTGTTGCAATTTCATTTGCCCGCTTCATTTCTGCAATGGAAATGTCATTTTCTTCAGCCATTGCCAGCATTTCTTTCACATTTGCAAAAGGAAATGGCACATCAACATCATCTGCTTTAGTTTCTGTTTTTTGCAGCTCAAGCTCTTCTTCCGTTAAGACAAAACCACCGCCAACAGAATAATAAACCCTTTTGAGGAGCATGCGCCCATCAGCATCCTCTGCTTGAAAAATCATGCCATTGGCATGACCTGGAAGAGTAACATCATAATCAAAAACAAGATCATGCGATGGATCAAAGTTGTAAGCTTCATAACCTTTTGCTGAAAGTTTTTTATCCTTTTCACAACACACAAGAATATCATCTACGTGATCTGGATTTAGCGTATGAGGCGTCTGGCCCATCAGCCCCAGAATAACAGCCCGATCACTACCATGACCTTTACCCGTAAACGCTAAAGAACCATGAAGGCTGGCTTTAATACGCGAAACATCTGCGCCTGTAGGCCTTGGCCAATTACCATCTTTCAATTCATCCAAAAAACGGCGAGCCGCAACCATAGGCCCCATTGTGTGAGAAGAAGAAGGACCAACGCCCACTTTGAAAATATCAAAGACAGATAAAAACATGAAGCAACACCTCTCATCACAACTAAAGAAGCGCACAATAATATCGAAAGCCACAACGGTTCAAGATAAATGATACTCTTTTAGGAAGCTGGCCCAGAAAACATAAAAATGAGGTATCATGCACATGTTCTATGCAGTCAACGAATCATGCATTCATATATAACGTTATCCTCTTAAAATGATTTTCATTTTAAAAGAAAAAATGATCGTAAACAAAAAATATAGCTAAACCATTTAATCACTTTAAAATAGTTTAGCTATAGATTGCCAGTCCAGCTTGAAAACATTAAGTACTTTTATCAACTTAAAAACTTAAGCCTGCTTTCTTTGAAATTTTTGTGACAAAAAACGTATAATATCTTTTTTAGTCATTGGTTTTGCTAATGCATAACCTTGCAAATAATCACACCCCATATTTTGCAAAACTTTTACATGGTCCTTGGTCTCCACCCCTTCTGCAACCACTTTCATATTCAAGGAGCGTCCAATTTCAATGATAGAACGAACAAGTGAACGGGCACTTTCCTGGCAATCAATATGTTTGATAAGTTGCCCATCAATTTTAAACCCTTTAGGCCTAATGCCCAAAAGGCCAAGAATAGAAGCATGGCCAGAACCAAAATCATCGATTTCAAGCGCAATACCTAAATCGTTAAGGGCATCCAATGTCCATCTAATTTGATCTTCTGTATTATCAAGAAAAATACTTTCCAGAAGTTCAAAAACGATACGATTTGATGGAAGCCTCATGAATTTAAGATCATCAATCAAGCCAGGTTCTAAGAGTCGTTGTGCAGAAATATTAACAGATACTTTAGGAACAAATATATTCAATTTATCTAACTCAGACAAATCACTAGCAACACATTTCAGTATCCGCCTGTCAATATCACCTAAAATCCCCATTTCTTTCGCAATGGGCAAAAATTCAGCAGGCGAGATCATCCCTCTTTCAGGGTGGTTCCATCGAGCCAATGCTTCCATTCCAGAAAGTTCAAGGGAAACCGTTTCAAATTGCGGTTGATAAACAGGGAAAATCTCTTCATTTTCAAGCGCTATAGATAAATCATCAATCAATGTTTTTCGTTTATTATGTGCAGACTTCAAGCCTTCATTAAAAATGACGAAACAATTCCTCCCTTGAGACTTGGCTTTATAAAGCGCCATATCGGCATCAATGAGTAGAGCGCGCAATCCCTCACCAGCCCTTTTTTGAAAAGCAACACCAATAGAAAAAGATAACCGACAAAACTCTCCCTCATAAAAAAGCCCCTCAGAAACCTTTTTTAACAACCTCTCAGCAAGCCTTTCAGCATGTTCCTCATCAGAAACGGTAGCCGCCAAAGGCGTTAAAATAACAAACTCATCCCCGCCAACACGGGCAACAAAATCATCTTTCCGAACAAGAGAAGACAAAACCTTTGCCACATGAAGCAATACAAAATCTCCCGCATCATGACCCAAAGAGTCATTGATATCTTTAAAGAAATCAAGGTCAATGTGAAATAGACCACTTCTTCCCTGCGATGCTTTTAGCTCTTCAATCTTCTCATCAAGATAACGTCGGTTTGGCAATTGTGTTAACGGATCATGCAGGGAATGATAAATAGCCTCTTCTTTAGCTTCATCAATTTCTGTTTTTTGTTTTTGCAGACGATCTATAGATTGACCAAGAGCCTCATTCTTTGATGAAAGCTCTTCCTCTATTTTCTTGTTTTTTTCAAATTGCAAAAGAATAGATCTGGAAGCTAAATATGAAACAAGAGAAGAGGCAAGGCCCTTTACGACCATAATGATGAACATAAAAATCAATAAAGCATCAACAGTTTTAGAAATCAAAGGAAAGAAAAGAGAAGAATTTTCAGCAAATTGTAAAGATGCCTTTTCAATCTCAGGAAAAGCTTCCTCAACAGTTATTTGCCCATCTTGTAATTGTTTAATAATTGAAATTGCCTTATCGGCAACAACAATATCATATTCGCATAATCTAAAGGCACCATAGGTACCAAGAAACTTGGTTGCATATGTTACGATGAAGTTTTGATTCTCAAGACAAGCAATAGGCTGATCTCTGATCTTATGAAGAACACCCAAAAGATTAGAAATACTTTCCTTCGATTCTAGATCAGCAGAATCAATATCAATTGTAAATTGTTGCGTGTATTTCATATGATAAAGATTAAGTTCATGAAAAAGAACTCCTCTATCAATTTCAAATATAGAATAAATGCCTATAAATGCCGTTAAAAAAATAACAGCATTCATAATTAATAATCTCTTTTTTACGACCTTTAAAACATCCATTGAAACAACATGCCCCATGTCTTCTTTTCTTAAAATAAAACATTATTATTTTAAGATACGTTTAATACATGAAATTCAATTACTATAGGTAGCAAAGAAGATTTAAATTCAGAGTTTTTTACGAGGCAGCTCAAAAATCTCTACATCATCTGAAAAAAATTTTCCATCGCATAAATCACTATAACCAAGCTCATATAAATTGAT
>CALHLB010000029.1 GCA_938034375.1 uncultured Alphaproteobacteria bacterium
TGATCGTAAGATCGCTTGTCTCCAAAATGCGCAGTGCTTCGCGTTTAAATTCTTCCGTAAATTCTCGTTGTTTCATCAAAACCTCCTGATAAATAAAACTTATCAAAAAGTCTCTCCATTAAAACAGGGTAAGTCCAGTTCATACACGCCATCGTTCAAAAACAAACGCAATGGTACACATCCTCTCATGCATCGCTGCATATCAATTAACCACAAACAAACCTGCCATGAACACAAAACCTTAAACAAAACTGGGGTTAACTTACGATCAACGAATGGTGGACCACTCCAATCAAAACTACGAATATTATGCGCTAAATTATCAATAAACTGCGGGTCACCTGCAACTTCTATCCAACAAACACCTGCTAAAAGCAATGGCGGAAAATTATTTTGGGATGAGGCTATTTTAATAATATTTCTAGGGTCATGCCTAGCTAATAGTATTATTTCTGAGATATGATAGGAGTAATTTGTATCTGTCAATGTTTCGATTGTTGTATCTCCATTCAGTTTCCTTCAGGTGCAAATGAAATGTATTTGTGTGTAGGCCCTTGAACTTTGTCATCCGCACTTTTGCCATGCCCCAAAATCCCTCAATGCCATTGATGTGAACACCCTTTCTGGCAAATTCATTCTTTGAATGATCGACACGGTAATGACCATAGCCCAGATCAACAAGCCCGTTATAGCCTCTGCATCCATTAGAGTTTATAATGGATGGCAGGACAACCTTTCCTCTTATAATGCCCTGTAATGTAACCTTTTTGCAGTCTGGAACGATTTCGGTGTAAACCTGCCCATCCCGTTCAAAAATACCAAAGACTGGTGTTTTACCATAGGCACCTCTGCCTCGTTTACCTTTCACGCGCTTTGCGCCGAACAGACTTTCATCCACTTCAACAACTCCGAACATTGGACGTTGCTTTTCACAGGTAATATCGCTTAACGCTTGCTTATTCATGTTGAGATACTCCCTTGACCAGTCGATCATAAAAAATCCGTCAACCAAAGTCAGAAATTTCATATCAACCAAGGCAGCTCACAACACAGATGAGAAGCAGTTCGTATTGCTTTGACAAGGGGGCTTTCCCGCAAGCAGGTTACGCAGGATTTGGGGATTGCTTTTTCTACCTTGGCGAGATGGATACAAGCAGATGCCAAGTCTGGTAACAAAGCTTGGACCTGTTGACGTTCAGCTTTTCTTTTAAAATAAACCCTCATTTTAAAAGGCTTACGCTCTATCAATCATTGTTAATTAATAACATTTCCAGCTTCAATCGCTTCATTTTGTACTGATGAAATCGCTTTAGCGGTAAGACCTGTGTAAAGATTTGCTAGAGTGCTCGCTTCTTCTGAGTAATCTTCAAAAGCAGATTTATAAAACTCAGCAGTAGCATCCTGAAGCTCAGTAACAGTGCTGCATTTTGCCATTTTGCTTGCAAGCTCAATGTCTTTTAACATGCGGCGCTGAAAGAATTTGCTGGTTTCCAAATTATATTCAGCCATTGAATTAATCATGGCCCCTTGCACATGCGCCAAGGCTAACAATGCATTTGGCGTTCCACTTTTCAATATATTTTGAACAAGATTAATTCCATCTGTCTCTTGCTGTTTATTGGATTTTGATTGTGACATAGCCATTTCCATTCTCCCTATACTGTATAAATATTACATATTTTAATGATGATACATCAGGAAAAGATAAAGTCATTGTCTCAAGTCAATTTGTTTTCATTCGGAAGCCGGTGTATTCTGGATGGTTTCAAGATATGTAATCACATCTATCAACTGCACTTCTGTCATTTGGAAAATAGGCATATCAGGGTGACCTGTTACAATGCCTTCTGCAAATGATTCTTCCAAAGCATCAATTGGATAGAATTTTGACAAGGTTCTAAAAGCTGGAGCATCCGGGTGGTTGCTGTTATCATTTCTATCAATGGCATGGCAACGGCTACAATTAGCCTCCACCAACCTTTTTCCGTGGGCTACCGGCTGTAACCAAGCTATCCATTCGGCCAGATATTGAGCTTGCGTGCGTGTTATTCTGAATTTCGGCATATCAGAATGTTTTGGGCTGGCTTGATTAACCAACATATCTGCAATCGTATCAACATCTCTTCGCGTAGACATTTCCCAAAACGGAGGGGCTTTTTTATGGGGGCTTTCTCCTTCAATGTCTGTTGCATGACATCGCGCACAATTATCACGTGCCAAAAGCTGGCCCCATATAACTTGTCGCTCCTGTGAAGGTTGCTTTAATGTTTGGGCAGGACCTTTTGTTCCTGAAGCCAGAAAAACACCCAATGATATTATAAACAACACGATCATGTTCCAATGCCATCTTATCCGGTTAATTATCATTTGAAAATCTCTCACTTTCTCTGTTTGTCATCAAAGCAGACGGTTATTTTGCATTTCTCGATCGTGAATTTTTCTTCTGGTTCGCGCAAACTTGCATCAAACTGTCGACCATCTACGCATTGTGCGCGTGCCTTATAAGTCCAGAAACCATTCGTTTTCTTTTCATTTACTAAAATGTAATAGGCAACGTCACATGCCTCTTCTAAAGCGAGTTGCTGGGTTAAATCATCAAGCCAGGCCGGGTCTGACTGCTGGGCTAGCGCATTAGCCTTTATAAAGGTTAAGCTGAGCGTTAATATTACAAACATCAATTGCTTTTTGATCATGATTTCACTCCCACCATTTCTATGTTTCTAGTATTACATATAAGTTCACCAATGTGCTTGAGATAGATCAAGGCTGATCAAGCGCTTGAACAAGGCGCGAAATAGCTTTTTTCAAACCTTCATCAAGGTCACTGGATATTAAGCCAGGCCCTACCCAATTAGCGGCCTGCCCATGGAGCCAAACGGCAGCATTTACTGCTAGAAAAGCTGGCATTGATTGCGCTAAAAGGCCTGCTATCAAACCGCTTAAAACATCGCCGCTTCCAGCAGTGGCCAGAAAGGGCGGCGCATTATTACTAATTGAGGCATCCCCTGTTGGTGTTGCGATAACTGTATCCGCTCCCTTCAAGAGGATAATTGCACCGCAGCGTCTGGCAGCTTCACGAGCCCGTTGAATTTTGGATGATATGGCGACAAGATCTGGAAAAAGTTTTTTAAACTCTCCATCATGGGGCGTTAAGACAATGGGTGATTTATGCTTTCCAACCGCATTAAAAAAGAGTTGAGAGTGTCCATGAAAGGCTGAAAGCGCTCCTGCATCCAATAAGACGGGTCCATCATTGTCCAAAAAGGATAAGACTTGATTGCGGGTATGCTCATTCGGCGGTAGCCCTGGCCCAAGCGCAACACAATTTATGCGCTTTTCTTTCAAAATTTTGGTTATGTCCTGATCCGGGTCAAGTTTGTGCAACATAATGGATGTGGTATGACACGCATGAGCAAGTAAAGCAGACCCAGAAACACCCAATGTTACAAGGCCAGCACCAGAACGTAAAGCCGCCCCAGCCATCAACCTTGCCGCGCCAGACATTTCAAGTGGTCCTGCAATGCAAAGAACATGCCCTCTTTGATATTTATTATCCTCCAATCTTGGAACAGGAAACTTGGAGCGCCACCAATCTGGGCTATTTTTTTGTGCAATGACTGGGATTTTGGCAAGAGTATCAGATTTCATTCCAATTTGGGTAAGCAAGACTTGCCCACAACGAACACGCCCTGGCAATAATAAATGGCCAGCTTTCAACCGAAAAAACGTGACTGTTTCTGCCGCTTTCACGGCAATACCGCGAATGACCCCCGAATTGCCATCAACACCACTTGGAAGATCAATGGCAAGTACCGGTATACCCGATTTATTAATCTGGCTTATTAATTCAGCTTGCTGACCTTCAATATCACGGTTCAATCCAGCACCAAAAAGCGCATCAATGATAAGGTCGAAAGTGTTCATATTCGTATCAACTGATACACACTTTATATCCGCTATTGTTTCAAACGCTCTTTTTGCATCTCCTTGAAGGCGGCCTTTATCGCCTGTCATTAAAATCGAAACTTTGTAATCTGCTTCTTGCAACAAACGGGCAGTAATAAAACCATCGCCGCCATTATTGCCGGTTCCTGCAACAATCAATATTTTGCCGCCTGAAGTCACCATAGATTTTGCCGCATCGGCAACTGCTTTACCGGCATTTTCCATCAATTGGAAACCGGCTATGCCCCCTTCAATGGTAAGGCGGTCGGCCTTGGCCATTGCGGTAGATGTTAAAATTTCATGCATTATATTTTCTAGGTTTAGGCATTTTATTTTCCCTGCCCCCTTCATTGAAACGAACACGTATGGCAAGATATGACATCAAATCGGATAAAGTTATCACCCCCAAAAGGCGACCGTTTTCACTGATCATGAATTTTCGTTGCCCTGTTTTGTTCATTTTATTAAACACATCTTCGGTCAACGTATTTGGTGAAACTGTATTATCCTCATTACATTTAATCATGACATCTTTAAGTTTTGCTGCATCCCAATTTTCGCTTTTAAGAGAGCGGATGAGCGATGTATCCACATAACCAACCAAATTTTTACCTTCTGTTACTGGCGCAAAACTTACATTATGTTTGAAGAAAATATCATCCACGACAGAGCGTATAGATTGTTTAACATCGGCAGTATGCACAGTGTATGTCATCAGGTCGCGCACTGTCTGATTAGCCAGAAGACGGTGGATCATAACCTGCTCATAGCTCGCGCGGGATGACAGATATAAAAACACGCCAATCAACACCTGCCAAATGCCAGCAACAATCTGGCCAGAGAATAACGCTGTAAGGCCCGTAACGATCAGCATGATAGATAAAAAACGTCCCACAAATGATGCACGTCTTGTGGCCACAACAACATTACCGCTGATATGCCAGAGTATTGCCCGTAAAACACGACCACCATCTGTTGGAAAGGCTGGAATAAGATTAAAAATTGCAATAACCAAATTAATAAAACCAAGATACTCCAGTAAAGCCCACACTTGTTTCTGGTTATTTTCTATGTCGAAACTTGATTTGATAAAAAGAAAAAATACCGCGAGAGCAAAGCATGAGAAAGCTCATGCAGGATAAGGGAGATACAAAGCCCTATCGCCGCAAGAAAAGAAAGGGCGAGATACCCCCCCCTGCCCCAATCCCTCAATTATTTCAGGGAAATATGATGTGGACAAACTCCAGACAATTAAGGCAAACAAGATTAACCAGCTAGGGTCAACGCGGATCTTAAAACCGAATATTTCAAATAGATTAACAGCATTCTTAAACATAGCAGGACCTCATCTAAAGCCAGTATCTCTAATTCAACGAGCTTAAATCAGATTCCAAAAAACAAACTTGATTTTAATCAAGATTCCAGAATTTTCAAATCATTCAGCCCGACATTCATAAGGTTTTGGGGGCCAGGTAGAATTGACATCATATTTGAACCAGAATATAAGTCCCCGACATTTTTTACTCACGATCGGCATTGTAATAAATAACTCAAAACAACAATCAACATTGAGTTTTCAACCTTTCTATTATGATGTTACTTTGAGGAGTTTTAGCATCAAAGCAAGTAGAGCGTTTTAATTTACTCATGAAAAGCAAGCTCAGGGAAAGAAAATTTAGGGAAATTCATTCCAAATTATCAAGTCTTCCAAGAGGCACGAAAAGGCTGATAATGATGACGATGGATGCGGTTTTTCTGCCCGTCTGTTTATGGTTTTCCTATGTTTTGCGACTATCTGATTTTTGGCCTGGCTATTTTATTGAACCCCTTTGGTGGATTTTTCCTTTCGTTTCGATATTTGGCGTCTTAATTTTCGCCCAGCACAAGATTTATCAATCCATTTTGCGATATATTAATCAGGATGCGCTGGCACAAATTCTCCGGTCAATTTTAATTCTTAGCCTATGCTTGATGATTTTGGGCTTTTATGCTGCTGAACCGGCAATGCCTCGTTCAATCCCCTTTATCTTTGCTTTTGTCTGTACAGCCTATGTAACAGCAACACGTTATCTTTATCGTAATTACCACCAATGGGTTTTGACGAAACTTCTAAACAAAGGGTCTGTTGCTATTTATGGTGCTGGCAGTGCGGGTGTGCAATTGGCAACAGCCCTTAAAAATAGTAAGGAATACAAAGCCGTTGCCTTTATTGACGATAATCGCAATTTACGTGGTTCTTTCGTTGCAGGTTTAAAGGTTTATCATCCTGATGAACTTAAAGATGTTGTTACAGCTTTTGACATCAAGCATGTTTTGCTAGCCATCCCTTCTGCTCCTTTGGCGATTAAGAATAAAATAATCAATAAACTGATAAGCGCCAATATTCATATTTTAACAATCCCTTCCATTGCAGAAATGATTATGGGCAATGCGAATATTGATACTTTGAGTACGGTTCCAATTCAAAACCTGCTTGGACGAGAAGCCGTTATTGCTGATGACACTTTAATTAAACAATCAATATTCGATAAGATTGTGCTTGTTTCCGGCGCTGGTGGTTCCATTGGTTCAGAACTCTGTCGTCAAGTCGTTCAGTCAAGGCCTAAAAAAATAATCCTCTTTGAAATTAATGAATTCGCGCTTTACCAAATCGAACGCGAATTGCGGGAAACGGCAGATCCTGCATGTGACATTATCGCGATTTTAGGCAATATTTGCGATGAAGGGCATCTTGATAGCCTTATATCAAATCATTGTGTGCAAACCATTTATCATGCAGCGGCTTATAAGCATGTTCCTCTCGTAGAACAAAATCCCATGGTCGCGATTAAGAACAATGTTCTTGGAACAAAGGTGTTATGTGATTGCGCCAGAAAGCATAATGTTGAACGATTTATCCTGATTTCCAGCGATAAGGCTGTGCGTTCAACCAGCATTATGGGCGCAACAAAGCGTATGTCGGAATTGATTGTACAAGACAACGCCCAGCACCTTGGTAAAATTACTGATAGAGCTTCTCCACAAACCATTTTTTCTATGGTGCGCTTTGGGAATGTTTTAGGTTCCTCCGGTTCTGTGGAACCTCTGTTTCGAAAACAAATTAGAGAAGGCGGGCCTGTAACTGTAACAGATCCAAATGTCACCCGGTATTTCATGACAATTCCCGAAGCTTCTTCACTGGTTATCCAAGCTGGTAGCATGGCTATTGGGGGGGAAGTTTTTATTCTGGAAATGGGACAAAAAGTTAAAATTATTGATTTAGCCCGAAGAATGATTCATCTCTCCGGCTTTACAATAAAAGATGACAAAAATCCCGCTGGTGATATTGAAATAAAAATTACCGGCTTACGCCCTGGCGAAAAAATGACAGAAGAATTGATGATTGGAACAAGATCACAAAAAACTCAACACCCCCATATTTTTAAAGTTTTTGAGGAAATTCCAACAAGTGAGGCTTTGCATCAAAAACTCGAAACGCTTGAAAAGGGCATAAAAAACTATCAAGATTCGCTTGTTGTGGAAGCTATATCAGGCGCTTTAACAGGGTATAATTGTGGCACATCTTCAAAAAATTAAGTATTTAAAAGTAAAAATTAGAAGCCAAAAATCACTTTATCATAATATTAACCACCCCTAAACACAGTATCATGCATTCAAAGCGCCATGATGAAAGCAAAATTATGCCAACAAGCGACATGAAAAATAATATTCAGGACTATTTTATACGTCTCTGGGTCTTATCAGGTGTTCCACTGGCCTTAATCGGCAATGCTGCCTCTGATATTTGGCTTAGTGTTACAGCCGTTTTTTTTCTACTTTACGTGTTTTATACAAAGCAATGGTTTTGGGCCAAAATCCGTTGGTTTCAAGCTGCGATAGCCCTGTGGGCATGGATGTTGATTGTATCGGCTCTTTCTGCCTGGCCGGCCAATTCCCTTCCTGAATCAGCTGCCTGGATTCGTTTTCCTGTTTTTGCTCTCGCTCTCCCTTTCATTTTTCATTCTTTTCCAGGGCTTTTCAAACAATTTGTCTGGGCTGTTATTCTTGGTCTTTTATTTTTAATTCTGATTTTAATTCTTGAGAAAATAAATAATCCAGATGCTGTGCGCCTTTATGGAACCTGGAAGCAAAATACAAAAATTGGCTGGTTTCTTACAGGTCTTGGTTTGCCGGCTTCCTATTTTTTATTAAGCACCATAATCGACCACAAGAAACACGGTTTATGGGCGCTTCCTCTTGTAAGTATATTTGTTTTATCCGTTATTCTAACTGGCGAAATTTACGCAACTGTTTCTTTCCTGTTTGGTCTTTGCCTTTTCATTTTCGGCCTGTTTGTTTTTTCAAACCGCATTAATTTAAAAACCGTTATAGGGATAATTGCCGGCATAGGCGCACTTATTTCAAGCGCAACAGTTGCAATGCTCGCTTTCCGTCCGGAACTGGCCTTTCGCTTCTATCATTCTTTAACGACACGCCTGCCCTGGATGCCAAGTAGCGATTATTTCATCCCATGGATGCGCGGCCTTAAAGTTGGTGAGCTGAACCCTTTCATCGGTATCGGTCCCAAAAACTATTATGCTTATTGTGAAAAAACTGCTGATATTCTTGCCGTTGGCAGGGGCGTTTGTCTTCCCCACCCTCATCAACTTTATATACAGATTTGGGCAGAGATTGGCTTTATTGGGCTTATTCTATCTCTGATAATGATTGGTTTTATGTTTTATAAAATTTTGCAGAACAGAAAGCTATTTGCCCTTCCCCTACCCGTTATTTGCGCTCTTTGCCTTTTGATTACTCTTTTTTGGCCCATATCGACTTATTCCCACGCTTTTGGCCAACATAAAAACTTCTTTACATGGCTCGGCATTGCGTGGGCTTTCTATCTGGCGCAATCAATAAAGGTGTATCGCCCACAAAAAACAGATGCGCCGTCAACTACAAATGGCTCGCACATAACATGAAACTTATTATTACAGGGGCCTCCGGATTTATTGGCCAACGCTTAATTCCTTATTTTGACGCCAAAGGATATGATCTATTACTGGTTGGTCGTCATAAGGAGGCTTTACAAACGCTCTTTCCAAACCATAAATGCACAGACTATAAAACAGCCAACGCCTCTCTACTTGAAGGTTATGAATGCTGCCTTCACCTTGCCGCTCGCAATAATCAATATGAGGGCAGTTTAAACGATTTTTTGCACGACAATGTTGAAAAACTCCAGGAGTTTTGCAAACATCTAATCGCTGCGAATGTTAATCGCCAAATTTATGTATCCTCCATACTCGCAGAGCAGTATGGACGCACACCCTATGCCCAAAGTAAATGGCAAGCAGAACAAATGCTGCTGGCATTCGCACAAAAACAGCCAGACTGGTGTTTACAAATTCTTCGGCCCGCCTTCATTCACGCATTACCTTATCGCGGTAAATTAGCTTTTTTAAATAAACTGCCTGCATTTCTTTCCAATTTTCTATTTCAAGGTGTTACAGCCTTAAAACACTCCCTTTTTTATGAAGAATTCACTTCATATTTGGATTTAGCATTAGTCGACAAATCTTTCGGCTCCTCAAAGCCGGAAATTCTTACTAATAAACAGCAAGACAATATGATTTATAGCAGCTGTCGCTTTTTGATCGATCGCGCCTTTGCTTTAAGCATTATAGTAATTTTTGGTTGGTTTTTTCCATTACTGGTCTTTTTAATTCGTCAAAATTCTGAAGGTCCAGCCCTATTGGCCCAACAACGCATAGGAAAAAGCGGGGTCTCCTTCCCCTGCTATAAATTCAGAACCATGCATATTGGCACAAAGCAGGCGGCCACACATGAAGTTTCTCAAAATTCCGTCACATCTATTGGGCGCTTTTTAAGGAAGTATAAAATCGATGAATTACCACAAGTCTGGAATATTCTTCGTGGCGAAATCAGTCTTGTTGGCCCGCGCCCCTGCTTGCCTATTCAGGATAAACTGATTAATTGTCGCCAACAACTTGGTGTTTTAGATCATTTACCGGGCATTACCGGTTATGCACAAATCAACAATATCGATATGAGTGACCCAGAGCGTCTTGCCAAGGTTGATGCCGATTATATTTCACACCGTACGCTAATTCTTGACGTAAAAATAATTTTGCAAACTTTTCTTGGAAACGGCTTAAAAGATAAAACCTTAAAAGCAGAATGATGCCCTGTTTGATTGCAAAGCCATGTAGATAATTGCCCCCGCTGTCGTGATAACATGTCAATAAACGCGTGTAATGGGGACATAAATTTGCGTTCAACAGTTGTTATTGTCTCAAATTTGTTAAATAACAAAACAGAATGGTAGATTGCGCCCCTAATTTTGAGGCAGTCAGGGGCAACAATCTTACCGGTTTGAGATTAATATCTAAGGATAAACATTATGAAGTCGCCTATTGCCAAAGCGATTGCACCTTTATTTTCTGCCCTGTTTTTGTCGGCCTGTCTTTCAACCTCTCCGCAATTTTCAGGCTTATCAGATGGACCAGCCCTTACGCCACAGCCTCAAAACACGCTTCAAACGCAAGGACTTCCCCCTGCCAATGGCCAAATTCTTGGAACGGGTACCATTCGTGTCGCAATGCTGGTACCTAAATCAGCGCAGGGCTTTGGCGCCTTGGCAGCTGAAAATTTCACCAATGCCGCTGCTTTGGCTTTAAAAGAATTTGATGAAAACACAGTCAATATTGTTGTTAAAGATACATTTGGAACACCTGAAGGCGCGGCAAAGGCAACACGAGAAGCTCTAAGCGAAAGGGCTGAAGTTATTTTAGGCCCAGTTTTTTCCAAAACTGTGCCAGCGGTTTTGGCTGTCGCGCGCCCGGCTGGCATACCTGTTCTTACTTTTTCAAATTCATCAGCATTACAAAGCCGTGGATCTTATGTTTTTGGCTTTGCACCGGAACCTGGCATCAGCCGTGTAATACATTATGCTGGTAGTCAAGAACGAAAAAGTTTTGCCGCGCTTTTACCAAATAATGCTTTTGGCACATTGGCTGAAGCTGCATTCAGACAATCTGTTGCCTCATCAGGCGGGCGCATTGTTTCTATTCTACGCTATAATTATGGAACAAATGAGCCGATTTTAAAAGCACAGGAACTTGCAACATTGGCAAGTAATGGGCAAATTGACACAATTTTTATACCTGATGCAGGTGACGTTGCTCCCCAACTGGTTTCGACTATTCAAGCAGGAACTCCCCCTGATGCAAGCCTGCTCTTTATAGGTTCTGGACAATGGGATGATCCTCGTATTTTCCGAAATCCTGCTCTAGCAGGTGTTGTTTACCCTGCTCCAGACAGGGAAGGATTTAATACTTTCGCAAGCCGCTATAATGCCAATTTTGGCAAGCCCCCCATTCGCCTTGCAAGTCTTGGCTATGATGCTGCCAGTTTGATGGTTGTTTTGGCGCAAAATTTCGGTGAAGAACGCTTTTCTGATCATCGCCTAACCGATGCAAGTGGTTTTAAAGGCGTAGTAGATGGTACCTTCCGCCTGGAGACGAACGGTAAAGTAAAGCGGGCTTTAGCAATTTATGAGGTAACAACAAGCGGCCCCAAAATAGTAAGCCCCGCTCCAAGGTCTTTCTCTGAAGTCGCTTTCAATTAATTACTGCCCATAATTATGAAATTATGTGAAATCATTTAAGGCTTTTGTTTACGCTGATCTTTTCTTCTAAAGCAATGATCATTTTAAAAGATTATCTGATGACAACAGCGCCGACTCTATGAGGCAGAAAATGAAATGACCGTTTCTTCACAAACAAAAGGTTTTTATTTGTCGGAAAGCGATTTTAAGCCGCAAATATTGGAAAATGCGCTTTATATCGTCGCCACACCAATTGGTAATTTGCAAGACATAACCCTGCGGGCTTTACAAGTTCTTGGCGGGGTTGATTTTATCGCCTGTGAAGACACACGCGTAACAGGCAAGCTTTTAAAGCGCTTTGCCATAAAGACCCGTTTTATATCTTACCACGACCATAATGCGGAAAAACAGGGACGGCAAATTGTCGAAATCCTTGAAAATGGGGCCAGCATTGCCCTTGTTAGTGATGCCGGCACACCCCTTATTTCTGATCCGGGTTACCGCCTTGTCAATGATGTTTTAGGAGCTGGCTATAAGGTTATTCCAATTCCTGGCGCTTCTTCACCGATTAACGCCCTTTGTGCATCTGGTTTAGCCAGCGACAGTTTTTTATTTGCAGGTTTTTTACCGGCCAAAAAACAAGCGCGCAAAACGCGCCTTGAAGAATTGGCATCTCTTCCCACAACACTTATTTTCTTAGAATCTCCAAACAGACTTTTAGATACTCTTTCAGATTGCGCGGCTATTTTGGGCGGCACGCGTAAAGCCGTTATTGCACGCGAAATGACAAAACTTTATGAGACTTTTACGCGCGGCACCCTAGTCGACCTTGCAGAAAATCTCGATACACTTGATACATTAAAAGGCGAGATTGTGCTTCTTATTGAGGCTGGTGAAACGCAAGTCCTGGAGGGGGAAGCGCTCAATCAGATGATCCTTAAGCTTCTTAAAGATCATCGCATTAAGGAAGTGGCTGAAATTTTATCAAAGCAGACAGGACATCCAAAACGCATTCTTTATCAAAAAGCCCTCCAATTGAAAGAAACCCTTGATGAAAGCCAGTAAGATAACGCGCCAAAAAGCGTTTCAAAGAGGGGTGGATGCAGAAATGCGTGTGATTGAAAACTTACAAAAACAAGGTTTTCAACTGTTAAATCACCGCTATAAAACCGCTTATGGTGAAATTGATGTCATCATGGAGAAAGACGCGCTTATTTGCTTTATTGAGGTAAAAGCTAGAAAAAACCTTTCTGATGGGCTTTTTTCCATTACCGATAAAGCTAAGATGCGTATTTCCAACAGCGCTCTTTTGTGGATGCAGGAAAGAACCTCAAATACAGATGAACTTTATCGTTTTGATGTGGCCATTGTAACTGGCGACAATCACATCAGCTATCTTGCCAATGCTTTTGAAGCTCCAGAAGTATAAGATCATTCTTATGCTCCCCTCAAACGCTTTCACCATAATTATGCGCTTCTAACAACGATAAAAGAGCACTTCAAATGACTGATAAAAGTTCCCGCCTCTCGCTTCCCTTTATTATGGCTGCACAGGCGCAAAAACACGTAACCCACAATGAAGCCATCAAACGCCTTGATATTTTAACTCAACTTTCCGTTAAAGGGCGCCCGCAAACTACTCCTCCATCCCTCCTAGAAGAAGGGGATGTTTTTATTGTTGCCCCTAATGGAGGTGATTTATGGTCCGGTCGGGATAACCAAATCGCCTTTTATGAAAATGGCGCCTTTCAATTTATTATGCCAAATGAAGGCTGGCATGCTTATTTACCAGATGAGAAAAACATTCTCATTTTTGATGGTGAAACTTGGAACGAACTTCTACCTCCCATGGAAGATAATATGCAAGGCGTCAAATCAATAACGCTGGAAGTTGACCTTTCAACAGGCGGTACTTCTTTTCAAACAGGCCTTATTTTTCCAAGCCGCGCGATTATTCTTGGTGTCACAAGTAAAACACTGGAAACCATTTCTGGCGCCAGTTCCTATAATACAGGCCTTCACGGTGAAACGCAAAAATTTGGCGGTTTCCTTAGCATTCATGCCGGGTCTGAAAATATTGGCGTTATTGGGCCACAGGCTATTTATAGTGACCGGGAAGTTATCATAACAGCCAACAACCCTTCTACAAACGGTTTTGAAGACGGCAGAATTCTGTTAACCTCGCATTATTTGGACCTTTCATTATCTTAGATAAGTATTATTACAGGCTTGAAAGCAGTCCCACAAAGCACCATAAAGGATGGATTAGTTTCCTTATCTTTAATTTTTGGAGCCATCCTTCATGCAAATTGCCATTCAAATGGACCATATTTCAAGCCTGCATATTGAAGGGGATACAACCTTCGCCCTCATGCTGGAGGCACAAAAACGGGGGCATTCGCTTTTTCACTATACCACAGATCGTTTGGGGTTGCGGGATGGCACTGTTTTCGCCGGACTTGAGAGGGTTGAGGTGCGTGACGTGAAGGGTGATCATTTTACGCTTGGTGAACAGGTTAAAACCGATCTTTCAACAATGAACGTGGTTTTAATGCGCCAAGATCCGCCTTTTCACATGGGTTATATAACTGCAACCCATATTTTAGAACGGATTCATCCTAAAACGCTGGTTCTTAACGACCCAGCGCAGGTTCGTAATGCACCAGAAAAAATTTTTGTAACCGAATTTCCAGATCTAATGCCTCCCACGCTTTTATCACGTAATCGCACTGATATTGAAGCTTTTCGCCGTGAATTTGGCGATATTATCATCAAGCCGCTTTATGGTAATGGCGGTGCCGGCGTCTTCAGACTGACTAAAGACGACCAAAATCTCTCTTCTCTTCTAGAAATATTCAGCGAACTTTATCCGGAACCTTTCGTTATTCAACAATATTTGCCTGATGTTAGGGCCGGTGATAAGCGCATTATCTTAATTGACGGAAAGCCTGTTGGCGCGATTAACCGTGTACCACCGGAAGGTGATGCCCGATCCAACATGCATGTGGGCGGCAAAGCAGTTGCAACACAAATGACCACCCGCGAAATGGAGATTTGCGACCGTATTGGACCCGAACTGAAAAAACGCGGTTTTGTACTTGTTGGTATTGATGTCATTGGGAACTTTATGACAGAAATTAATGTCACCTCCCCAACAGGCATACGGGAAGTGAATAAATTTGGCGGGGCAGATATTGCCTCCCTCTTCTGGGACGCGGTGGAAGAAAAAAGGCCTTAAGATTATTTAAAATTTCACTTGCCACAATGTTCTTTTTATGTTCTTTTGCAACCTGTGATTTATTGTTGGGTGTAAAACATGGTGGCGCATATTTCGACTGTGGCTTTTCAAGGCATTGAGGCTGTTGGCATTGACGTACAAGTTCAGCTCATGCCGGGCTTGCCCGCTTTTACGATTGTTGGCTTGCCTGATAAAGCTGTTGGTGAAAGTCGTGAACGAGTAAAAGCAGCTCTTCTGGCTTCTGGCCTTTCTTTGCCAGCCAAAAGAATTGTCGTTAATCTTGCCCCTGCAGACCTTCCCAAAGAAGGAAGCCATTTTGACCTGCCCATTGCCTTGGGTATCATGCTTGCCATGGGGGCTTTACCATCCGACAGTTTGCAGGATTATGTTGTTTTAGGTGAATTGTCGCTTGATGGATCGATTGAGGCTGTTGCAGGCGTTTTACCAGCCGCCATTACTGCCAATGCAGATGGCAAAAATCTTTTATGTCCTCAAAAAAGCGGATCAGAAGCTGCCTGGGCGGGGCAAGATATGAATATTTTGGCTCCGCGTACAATTCTTGAACTTATTAATCACATTCGAGGCAATCAGGTTTTATCAAAGCCAGAAGCTTCACTGGTTGAACAAGGCAAGAATGCCCTTTGTCTTTCTGATATTAAAGGACAAGAGACAGCCAAACGTGCTCTTGAGGTGGCGGCTGCTGGCGGGCATAATCTTTTAATGATCGGGCCGCCAGGAGCGGGAAAATCAATGTTGGCAAGTCGCCTTGCCAGTATTTTACCCCCCTTGTCACCCGCTGAACTTTTAGAAGTATCGATGATTTCTTCCATTGCCGGTGAACTTGAGGGTGGCGCATTGTCTAACGTACGTCCTTTTCGCGCCCCGCATCATTCAGCCTCAATGGCTGCAATGATTGGGGGTGGCATGAAAGCAAAGCCGGGGGAAGCAGCACTTGCCCATCATGGCGTTTTATTTCTTGATGAATTGCCTGAATTTTCACCACAAGTTCTTGATTCTCTTCGTCAACCCCTTGAAACTGGGGAAACAGTTATAGCCCGCGCCAACCATCGGGTTACCTATCCTGCTCGCTTTCAATTAATTGCTGCCATGAATCCTTGCCGTTGCGGTATGGCAGGAGAACCTGGCCATAGCTGCAAGCGCGGCCCACGCTGTGTGAGTGATTATCAAGGCAGGCTTTCAGGACCATTTTTGGACCGTATCGACATTCGCCTTGAAGTGCCTGCCGTTTCTGCCCTTGATTTGCTGGACCCCAAAAAGGCAGAAAAAAGCATTGATGTTGCTAAACGCGTCCAAAAAGCACGCAGCCGGCAGCAAGAACGTTATCGCCGTTTATCAACAAAGGAGCAAAACGTTTTTACCGGTATGAATAATGCCAATGCCAGCCCTGGCCTTTTGGAAAAAGTTGCTGAAATTGATGAAGGCGGCCGCGCACTCTTACGCAATGCTGCTGAAAAAATGGCGCTTTCCGCACGTGCTTACCATCGCATTATAAAAGTTTCCCGCACATTGGCAGATCTTGATGAAGCTGAAATTTTGGGAAAAAATCATATTGCGGAAGCTATTTCCTACCGCATTAACGCGCAAAGCGGTGTCCTCGCAGCTTAGGATCATAACCCTAAATTTAAACAATATTCTTTAAAGCTTTTTAAGAAAGACTTTTGAAACTTTCATCAGCGATAGTCTTGGCATGATGAAACAACCTCCCTTCTCCAACAAAGACACTAGAAAACTTGCCCTATTGTGGGTCCTTTTGGGGGGGGCTGTCCTTATTATTCTTTTTCTTTTCGCCCGCCATATCGTTTCAAACGATATAAACATACTGGTTTTTTACGGCCTTCTTTCCTTTCTTGTTCCCTTTCTGCTTACTATTTTCATAAAAAAACAGTATGATTCTATTCTTCAAACGAGAAATAAAAAAATTGCAAAACTGGAAGCCAGGCTTGAAGAATCTCAGGATAAACTTTGGCATTATCACCAAAAAAACGAGAAATTAAGCCATGCAGAACATGCCAACCGCGCCAAGTCGCGTTTTTTGGCAACGGTTAGCCATGAGATACGAACCCCACTCAATGGTATTTTGGGCATGAGTGACTTGCTTTTGGAAAGCGGTCTTTCCAAAGAGCAGCATGTTTATAATGATGCAGTGAAAAAATCTGGCACAGCCTTGTTAAACCTTATCAATGACATTTTGGATTTTTCAAAAATCGAAGCAGGAAAGTTAGAACTGACACCTGAGCCTGTTGATCTTGTAACGCTGATAGAGACGAGTATTGAACTCTTAGCTCCTCGCGCCCATGAGAAAAATATTGATATAGCTGCTTACTGCACTCTTGAACCACATGAAAAAGTTACTTTAGATGGCAATCGTTTACGCCAGGTGCTTTTCAATCTTGTTGGCAATGCAATTAAATTTACAAAACAGGGTGGTGTCACCGTAGAAGTACGCCCCGTTTCCAACGGCCTGCTTTTTGAAGTCCAAGACACTGGCATTGGTATTTCAACAGAAGGACAAGCCCATATTTTCCAAGAATTCGGCCAAGCCGATGAAGGGACGGCCCGCACATTTGGGGGTACAGGGCTTGGGCTTACAATTTCCAACCATATTATTATAGCAATGGGCAGTGCTTTACACGTTGACAGTGCGCCGAACCAAGGAGCACGCTTTTATTTTACCCTTCCTTATGCAAAAGACTTTAAGATTGAAAAACAAATATTATTGGATAAAAAAACAATCCTTTTTATAGCCCCAGAAAGCCCGGAAACAGCACTTTACCACAAATTTCTTGAGGATGAAAAAGCGACCATAAGTCTTGCAAAAGACTTATCTGGTGCGCAGGCAAAACTTGCTGCAAGTGAAATGGCTAAAGAATATTTCGATCTTGTTTTTATTGATAACCGATTAATAGGTCGGCCAGATGATTGCTATAGAGCGCTTGAAAGTGCTACGAGCAATTTACCGCCTGTGGTTTTGCTTCTTTCCCCTAAAGACCGTAGCGAACTTGATCTCTATAAAAAAGCTGGTTTCAACTCCTATTTAATAAGACCTTTGCGGTTCTCTTCCTTAAGAAAAATATTAGAAAGCCTGCTTTTTGCAGAGGCTACAGAAAGTTTTATCCCAGATCCTTCTGATGAGACAAAAGAGGCTTTTAGCGCTCCTTCCATATCAGATAAAAGTTTTAATGTCTTATTGGTTGAGGATAACCCAATTAATGCACTTTTATCACGGGCATTACTGGAACGAGAAGGCTTTCAAGTAACACAAGCAGAAAACGGCGTTCAAGCTCTCAATTTTTTCAAACACTCTGCTTTTTACGACCTTATTTTAATGGATTTACACATGCCAGGCATGGATGGCTTGGCTGCAACGCGTAAAATACGTGCTTATGAAAAAGAAAAAGGCCTTTCTGCCAGTTTTATTATCGCGTTAACGGCTGATGCCACGGATGATGCCCGCTATGATGCCATAAATGCCGGTATGGACTTTCTGTTAACCAAACCGATTGATATCGATCTTTTCCGTGACACCTTAAATAAGGTATATGAGAAGAAAGAAGCACCACGTCTTATTGTTTAATGCAGATATGTATTTGCAAGCGTCACAAAACTGTAGGAAAGACATGATTTAAGCAATCCAGATCTTTTAACGGAACATAAATATGGCAGTTGGAAACCTTTCACTCAAGAAACGCTCTATTTCCAACCTTTCGTTTTTCAAAAAACGATCCCAATCCTTTGCTTCCTCTTGTTCGATAAGTAATATGGAAAAGGTTTTGGGAAAAGCTGGCAATTTAGAAGTTCGGCTTGTTACATCCTCTTTCGAATTACGCGCTGCACAAAGATTGCGGTATCAGGTCTTTTATCAAGAGAGGTCGGCCAAAGGTAAAATCATGAATTTTTCTTTCAAGCGTGATAGCGACCACTATGATGTCTTTTGCGACCATCTTATTGTTGTAGATACCAGCATTAGACAAGCCGGGTTACGAGGATCACGCCCTAAAATTATAGGCACTTACCGCTTATTAAGGCAGGAAATGGCACAAAAAGCGGGTGGATTTTATACGCAAAGCGAATATAATCTGGACGCTGTCTTCAAAACCCATGCCCATAAAAAATTTCTGGAGCTTGGTCGTTCCTGCGTTTTAAAACCATACCGCACGAAGAAAACCGTTGAACTTTTATGGCATGGCATATGGTCTTATGTGCTGCATCATAAAATTGATGTTCTATTTGGCTGCGCCTCCCTTGAAGGCACTAATATTGAGACAATGCGTCCGCAACTCCAACTCCTTTCTCAATTTGGCAAAGCACCGGATGATTGGCACGCGCGCGCGCTTGATGAGCATTATGTTTTAATGGAAACCAGTTCAGTTACACCATTTAACCAGAAAAAAGCCTTTTCTCAATTGCCGCCCCTGTTAAAAGGTTATTTGCGATTAGGCGCTTATATTGGAGATGGCGCGGTAATTGACCATGATTTTGGAACTACGGATGTGCTTATTATCTTACCTGTGAAAAATATCAATCCACGCTATATCCACCATTATGGCGAGGATGCAGGACGCTATGCTGCCTGACAATTACATTAAATTTCTGTATAGAGAATGGCTATTTAAGTATTAAAGGGCTGGATTCATTATCAGCCTTTGATAATGTGCGGCCATGCAAAAACAAAATGTTCAAAAAGATAGCGCCCTAACGCCAATGATGGCGCAATATGTCGAAATTAAAACGGCTAACCCTGATAGTCTTTTATTTTATCGCATGGGCGATTTTTATGAACTTTTCTTTGATGACGCTGAAGAAGCCTCTCGTGCTTTGGGCATAACCTTGACAAAACGCGGTAAGCACCAGGGGGAAGATATTCCCATGTGTGGTGTTCCCGTTCATACGGCAGATGATTATTTGCAACGTCTTATTGCGCTTGGCTTTCGTGTTTCCGTTTGTGAGCAGCTTGAAAACCCAGCAGACGCCAAAAAACGCGGTGCCAAAGCTGTTGTCAAACGAGATGTTGTGCGCCTTGTCACACCTGGCACCCTTACAGAAGAAACACTGCTTGATGCCAATAGCAGCAACTTTCTTGCAGGCCTTGCCCGTGTTGGGAAAGGCGCTGAGGCAAATTTTGCGCTTTCATGGGTCGACCTTTCTACAGGGGATTTTAATGTTGCCGCAACAAGTAGGAAAAACCTCGAAACTGAACTTTCTCGCATTGATGCGAAGGAATTAATTGTATCTGAAACTCTTTATTCAGACCAAGATTTCAAAACCACTTTTGATCAAATATCCGGCGCTGTTGCTTCCCAACCTGCCGCCTTTTTTGAAAGCGAAACAGCACAAGAACGCATCAAGCGCTTTTTCAAACTTGAGACTTTAGAAGCTTTTGGCACATTTTCACGCGCAGAACATTGCGCCATGGCCGCCATTTTATCTTATCTTGAGAAAACACAAATTAGTGAAAAACCAGTCCTTAACCGACCTGTCCGGGAAGAAGCAGGCGGCATTATGCTGATTGATCCTGCAACAAGGGCTAACCTTGAATTAGTAAAAACCCTTTCCGGTGAAAAAAAGGGAACACTGCTTTCAACCCTCAACATGACAGTAACCGGTCCTGGAAGCCGGCTTTTAACGGAACATCTCACAAGCCCCTCACTTGATCTCAATCTCATCCATGGTCGCCTTGATGCAATTGATTTCTTTTTATCAAGGCGAGATATGCGGGAAGAACTTCGTAACCGCTTAAAAGAAGCTCCAGACATGGCGCGCGCGCTTTCTCGCCTCACGCTTTCACGGGGTGGGCCGCGAGATATGGCAGCCATAAAAGAAGGCTTGAAAGCAGCCCTTCTTACCAAACAGCTTTTGTCTTCATGCAAGATTGATTTATTTCCAAAAGCACTTGAACAAAGCATTGCAACACTTGATCTTATCCCTCACTCACTCCTTTCAAAACTGCAAAACACCTTGAAGGATGATTTACCTCTTTTGAAACGAGACGGTGGTTTTGTTAAAAATGGCTATCATAAAGAGTTGGATGAAACGCGTTCCTTACGGGATGAAAGCAGAAAAGTTATTGCTTCTTTGCAGCAGGAATATAGCGTAAAGACGGATATTAAGGCTTTAAAAATCAAACATAACAATGTTCTTGGCTATTTTATAGAAGTGAGCGCCCAACATGCCCAGCGCATGATGAATGCTCCCTTAAGTGATTTTTTCATTCATCGCCAAAGCCTTGCTAATGCGGTTCGTTTTACAACAAGCGAGCTTTCCAGCCTACAAAGTAAAATATTAAATGCTGCTGAACAAGTTCTATCTCTGGAATTGCAGATTTTTGATGATCTCGAAAAAGATATTCTCTCACACTCTGATACTATTAAAAAAATAGCTCATGCATTGGCCAATCTTGATGTTTCATCGGCCAATGCCACTTTAGCGGAAAGGCGCAACTATTGCCGTCCGAAAGTAGATGATACCCTTGCCTTTGATATTGAAAAAGGGCGACACCCTGTCGTAGAAATCGCGCTTCAAAAAGCCATGGGCGACCCCTTCATTGCCAATGATGCCAACCTTGGCTCACAGGATCTGAAAGGTGGAAAAATATGGTTGATTACGGGACCAAATATGGCAGGAAAATCAACATTTTTAAGGCAAAATGCTCTTATTGCCATAATGGCACAATCCGGTTTTTATGTTCCCGCCAGCAAAGCGCATATTGGCCTGGTAGACAGACTTTTTTCACGCGTTGGGGCTTCAGATGATCTTGCTCGCGGCCGCTCCACTTTCATGGTGGAAATGGTTGAAACAGCCGCAATTCTTAATCAAGCTGGCCCTCACTCGCTTGTAATACTGGATGAAATTGGACGCGGAACGGCTACTTTTGACGGGCTTTCTATAGCTTGGGCTGCCATTGAACATCTACATGAAGAAAACCGTTCACGTTCCCTTTTTGCGACCCATTATCATGAATTAACCGTTTTATCTGATACACTGGAACGACTTTCCAATGCCACCGTTAAAGTGAGTGAATGGAAAGGCGATGTTATTTTTCTGCATGAAATTGTTGCTGGTGCAGCGGACCGATCTTATGGCATTCAGGTTGCAAAACTGGCCGGCCTCCCAAAAAGTGTTATTCAACGGGCAAAGCATGTTTTAAATCAATTGGAAGCCTCTGAACGGCAAAATCCCGCCGTTCTTGTCGATGACCTACCCCTGTTTAACACATCAACCACACCTTCTTCATATAAAGAGGATAAGGATATTCTTAGCGAGGCCCTAACGGCGATAAACCCTGATGACTTAACACCCCGCCAGGCACTGGAAGAGCTTTATGCATTAAAAAAACTTATCAAAGAATCTGAGTAAGAGGCAAAACCTTGGCTGCCAAAACGAAAAAAAAACAATGTCTTGCAGAAAAAGACGACTTAATCACGCTTTCTGCGGCAAAAGAAGAGATTATTAATCTAGCAAAAGACTATGGCGGTACATCACCAAAATGTCGGACTGCCCTTCTAAATTATTTAAAAACTTTGATAAAAGACGGCCGTGAGAAGACAGAAACTCTTCTTTTAAAAGATGGTTCAGGCCTGAAATGTGCAGCCCGCCTAAGCAGCTTGCAAGACGAACTCATTGGCCTTATCCATCATTTTGCGCTTCGCTATATTTACCGTGTTGATAATCCATCTTCTGCCGAACGCATGGCTATTATGGCCGTTGGCGGTTATGGCCGTGGCACTTTGGCACCTGGGTCTGATATTGATCTGCTTTTTTTATTGCCCTACAAACAGACCCCCTGGGGGGAAAGCGTTGTTGAATATATTTTATATATGTTGTGGGACCTCGGCTTTAAAGTTGGCCATGCCACCCGTGATATTGACGAATGTATCCGCCTTTCAAAAGAAGATATGACAATTCGAACCGCTAACCTTGAAGCGCGTTATTTATGGGGTGACAAAGAGCTTTTTGATACGTTTCAAAGCCGCTTTGCAAAAGAAATTATTAAAGATAGTGCCGCACGTTTTATTGAAGCGAAAATGGCCGAGCGCGATGAAAGGCATAAAAAATCAGGTGGCACGCGCTATCTTGTTGAACCCAACATCAAAGAGGGGAAAGGCGGCCTGCGTGATTTGCACACGCTTTTCTGGATTGCAAAATATACATATTCTGTCAATAGCTCTGATGAGCTTTTGAAAAAAGGGGTTTTTAATCGCGATGATTACAAACTTTTCAAGAAATCAGGTGATTTTTTATGGGCTGTACGCTGCCATGTACATTACTTGACAGGGCGGGCAGAAGAACGCCTAAGCTTTGAACTTCAACGAGAAATGGCACAAAGGCTGAATTATAAAACCCATGGCGGCCTTTTGGATGTTGAACGGTTTATGAAACATTATTTTCTCGTTGCCAGAAATGTTGGCAACCTGACAAATATACTTTCTGCCAAACTGGAACAAATGCAGATAAAAAAAGCGCCAGGCCTTAACCGTCTGATGCTTCCTTTTACCCGCAGAAAACGCCCAAGTGCAATGAAGGGGAACCCTTCATTCGCTCTTGAAAATAAACGCATTATTCATGCAAACGAAAAAATCTTTGAGAATGATCCTGTTAATTTTCTTCGTGTCTTTGAGGTCGCCGATAAAACAGGTTTTAACCTACACCCCGATTTACTTCATTTAATGACAAGATCTTTAAAGCTGATAGACCGGCAACTAAGACAAAATGAAGAAGCAAACGAAATTTTCCTAAAATTACTTTCAACAAAACGCGATCCTGAAACCTTATTGCGGAAAATGAATGAAGCTGGCGTTTTGGGGCGTTTTGTTCCTGATTTTGGTAAAATCATCGCTATGATGCAATTCAATATGTATCATCATTACACAGTTGATGAACATACCATCCGCTCCATCGGTGTTTTATCTTCTATTGAATGCGCCCAAAAACAGGATGAACATCCATTAGCGCACAAGCTTATTCATACACTGGATGACAGACTTGTTTTATACATCGCCCTTTTTTTGCACGATATTGCTAAAGGGCGACCAGAAGACCATTCCATTGCCGGTGCAAAAATTGCAAAACGTCTTGGCAAACGCTTTAAACTCACGCCATCACAAACAAATACGATTTCATGGCTGGTTCTTGAACATTTAACAATGAGCGTCATTGCACAATCACGTGATTTAAGCGACCCGAAAACAATTCGAGATTTCGCCAATATTGTTCAAACACCTGAACGTTTAAAACTCCTTTTGATTTTAACCGTATGTGACATTCAGGCCGTTGGACCAGGCGTTTGGAATGGTTGGAAGGGGCAACTTTTACGCACGCTTTATTATGAAACCCAACCTCTTTTAACCGGCGGATATAATGCCCTTTCAGCCGATAAAAGAGCCAAAGCAACACAAAATGCCCTGGCGGAAGCTTTGCGAGGCAAGCATAAAGCAAAAGGGACTGCATATGCAAAACGCCATTACCCTGCTTATCTTTTACGCACAGACTTCGAATCACAAATCAATCATGCCAATTTCATTTTAGGGCTGAAAGAAGACCAGAAGTTGGCCACGACAGCCAGAACCCTTTCTTTTGAGGGTGTTAGCGAATTTGTAACTTACGGTCCAGATCAACCCAATATGCTAAGCCTGCTTGCCGGGGCCTGCTCGCGCGGGGGGGGGCACATTGTTGATGCCCAGATATTTACAACAAGGGATGGCTTTGCCCTCGATATTATCAATATTAAACGCGAGTTTGAACAAGATGAAGATGAATTGCGCCGGGCAAAAAGAATTATCGAGGAAATAGAGCAGGCACTTTTAGGGAAAAACCAAAAGAAAATATCGGGCCGCTCTTTACGCTCTGTAAAAAAATCGAGTAGAGCTTTTTCGGTTGAAACCAATATTGTGATTGATAACATGCTTTCCAACCGCTTTACTGTGATTGAGGCATCTGGAAAAGACAGGGTTGGCCTTTTACATGATTTGGCCGCAAAAATTTTTGAATTGAACCTCAATATCTCTTCAGCCCATATTGCAACCTTTGGGGAACGGGCTGTTGATGTGTTTTATGTAAGAGATTTAACTGGCAATAAAATTACATCGAAAATGCGTCAAAATACAATCAAAAAAGAGTTGGCTAAAATTTTCAAGCCCTCTACCAAAGTTGCCCGAAAGGCCCTGTAAAATGCGACTTATTAAAAGTTTTGCAACTGTTGGTGGGGCGACTATTGCCAGTCGTTTTTTAGGTTTTTTTCGTGAAATTTTAATTGCAGGCCTTATTGGTGCTGGCCCGGTAGCCGATGCTTTTTATGCCGCCTTTCGCTTTCCAAACCTTTTTAGAAGGCTGTTTGCAGAAGGGGCGTTTAATACGGCCTTCATACCCCTTTTTGCCAAAGAATTAGAAGAAGGTGGAAAACAAGCGGCTGAGAATTTTGCAAAACAGGTTTTTTCCGTTCTTTTTATTCTTCTACTCATCTTAACAGCTCTGGCTGAACTTTTCATGCCATTTCTTGTTGAATGGGTCATAGCCCCCAAATTCGGTGCGGGAAGCGATAAAATGCTTCTAACAATTGAACTTTCAAGACTTATGTTTCCCTATCTTTTGTGCATGTCTTTAGTGGCGATGATATCTGGCATTCTAAATGCTTTCAGGCATTATTTTATTGCAGCCTTTGTGCCTGTTTTACTCAATATCATCATGATTGGCGTTTTACTTACCTGCACTTATCTGGAAACGGGCAACACCGCCTTTACAGGGCGTCTTATGGCGTGGGGTGTTTTTGTGGCTGGTTTTGCTCAATTATTCATGGTTTATCATGCACTTTTAAAAACCGGTTTTGCCCTTCGCCTAACACCCCCTAAAATCACACCCTCTGTTAAGCGGCTTCTTATTCTTGCGCTGCCTGCTGCTTTGGCGGGCGGTGTCACACAAATCAACCTTCTTGTCGGACAAATTATTGCTTCAGGGCAGGAAGGCGCTATCTCTTATTTACAATATGCAGACAGAATTTACCAATTGCCACTTGGGGTTATTGGCATAGCTATTGGCGTTGTGCTTTTACCTGAATTAACACGCGATTTAAAATCAGGCAAAGCGGAAAGAGCCGTTATGACACAAAATCAGTCTCTGGAATTTGCATCCCTTCTTACCCTTCCTTGCGCTGCCGCTCTTATTGTTATTCCAACCCTTGTTACAACGGTCCTTTTTGAGCGGGGAGCCTTTGATAGCGCTGCAACGAAAGGCGTTTCTCTTGCTCTTTCTGCCTTTGCCTTTGGTCTTCCCGCCTTTGTTTTAATTAAGGTTTTATCACCTGGTTTTTTTGCTCGTGAAGATACCAAAACACCAATGGTTTATGCCATTATCAATGCAATTGTTAACATTATTCTCTCTGTTATTTTATTTTCGCATTTCAATCATGTCGGCATTGCTATTGCTACCAGTTTATCCGCGTGGCTTAATGTCGTTCTCTTGTATAACGGCCTTAAGCGTAAAAATTACTGGTCACTCACCAGTAAGACGATACTACGTCTTTTTATGATGCTGTTATCCAGCACTTTAATGGGTTTAGCCCTTTATTTTCTTCTAACTCTGCTAAGCAGCACAAATTTATACCAACATTCTATTGGACAAGCTTTCTGCCTGTTTTTCATGGTCTTTTCAGGCGCTGTTATATATTTTACTCTTTGCTGGTTGACGAAAGCTATCAATTTTGACCACATAGCAACAATGATGAACCATAAAAAGACTCAAGACGATTCAGGAATATAATGTCACACACTTCATTTGAACAACGGGTTTTTTCTGGCGTTCAGCCAACAGGCAATCTGCATCTTGGCAACTATCTTGGTGCTATTGTTAAATTTGTTGCCTTACAAGAAACCCATAATTGCCTTTACTGTGTAGTAGACCAACACGCCATCACAGCCGACATTCAACCGCCCAACGTTTTAAAAAACAATATTCGTGAAGTAACAGCCGCTTTTTTGGCTGCTGGCGTGGACCCTAAAAATCATATTGTTTTTAATCAAAGCCAAGTAAGTGAACACGCTGAACTGGCATGGGTTTTCAATTGTATCGCCCGCATAGGCTGGCTCAATCGCATGACCCAATTTAAAGATAAGGCCGGTAAAAACAAGGAAAATGCCTCTGTTGGTCTCTTCTCTTACCCTAATCTCATGGCTGCGGATATTTTAGCTTATAAGGCAACACATGTTCCTGTTGGTGATGATCAAAAACAGCATCTTGAGCTTGCCCGCGACATTGCGACAAAATTTAATCAAGATTTGGCTGAAGCCATTCGGTCATGCGGCCATGAAGGAGATTTTTTTCCTCTGCCAGAACCACTCATTCAAGGATCGGCAACGCGGGTTATGTCTTTACGTGATGGCTCTAAAAAAATGTCAAAATCAGATCCATCTGACCTTTCAAGAATCAACCTTCTTGATGATGCGGATACGATTATGAAAAAAATGAGGAAAGCCAAAACAGACGCTGAAGCTCTGCCAAGTGGGGTTGATGGATTGCAGGGACGGGCAGAAGCCGACAATTTGGTCGGCATTTTTGCCGCTCTTTCGAATATATCAAAGCAAAGCGTCTTAAATGACTTTGGTGGCAAGCAATTTTCAGACTTCAAACCTGCTTTAGCAGAACTGGCTGTTACTACTTTAAGCCCTATCGCCTGTGAAATGAAACGGCTTATGAATGAACCAGATTATATTGATGATATTTTGAGAGATGGAGCGCATAAAGCAAAAACCATTGCGCGCCCCATTATGGATGATATAAAAGATATTTTGGGATTTATAAGATAAGTGTCCTTAAACGGGCTTAACAAAGTTTTGGAAACAATAAAAGGCAGGGTTTAACGATGGGATGGAAGCGCAAAAGCTCAGAAGAAGGTCATAAACGAAAATTTCTGGTTGTTATTGATGAAACGCCGGAATGTGGACGGGCTGTTGCCTATGCCGCCAAAAGGGCTGAGCGTACCAATGGCGGCCTTTTAATGCTCTATATTATTAAACCTTCTGAATTTCAACATTGGCTTGGTGTTGAAAATATCATGCGGGCAGAAGCGCAAGAAGAAGCGCAAGAAATATTAGCGCGCTATCAAAAACTTGCTCGTGAAACCGCCAACATTGACCCTGAACAAGTTATTTTGGAAGGCGCTCCTAATGATGTGATTTCTGAATATATTGAAGAAGACGAAGACGTTGCCATTATGGTATTGGCTGCCGGCGTTGACGGCGAGGGACCAGGACCCCTCGTTTCCAGTTTTATCCGTAATATGAGCAACCAATTCCCTATTCCATTGACAATTGTACCTGGTGATTTGACCGATGAGGATATTGACGCTCTATCCTAAAATATATCTCTTACTTGGGAAGAGCAAACCATGACGATTTTGATTACTGGCGGGACCGGTTATATAGGCTCTCATACAGCAGTTTTATTTTTACAAGCTGGTCATGAAGTTGTTTTAGTTGATAATTTACAAAATAGTTCAGCACATTGCCTTGATCGTATAGAAGAGATAACGGGTAGAAAACCTGCCTTTGAAAAGGCTGATATCCGCGATAGACCAGCACTTTCAGATATTCTAAAAAAGCACCAATGCCAAAGCGTTGTTCATTTTGCAGGTTTAAAAGCAGTGGGAGAATCTAACGCTATTCCTCTTGCCTATTATGATAATAATGTTGTTGGTACTTTACGACTTTTGGAAGCCATGACTGAAAATGGTATTCATAAATTAATTTTCAGTTCTTCTGCTACTGTTTATGGTGTGCCAGATTACCTACCGCTTGATGAGAGCCATCCTCTAAACGCAACAAATCCTTATGGGCGCACCAAGTTAATGATTGAAGAAATCTTGCGTGATTTAGCTTCAAGTGACCCTGAATGGGCCATCATGCTTTTGCGTTATTTTAATCCCGTAGGCGCCCATAAAAGTGGCTTGATTGGAGAAGATCCGCTTGGAACTCCCAATAACTTGATGCCCTTTATCACACAAGTTGCCAATGGCAGGCGGGAAAAGCTTTCTGTTTTTGGCAATGATTATGATACAAAAGACGGGACAGGTGTACGAGATTATATTCACGTGATGGACTTGGCCAATGGTC
>CALHLB010000030.1 GCA_938034375.1 uncultured Alphaproteobacteria bacterium
CAATAGCGCGGGGAACATCCCTTTTTTTAGCAAAGAACAGGCTGTCCTATGCGCTTTAAGATGGGTGGCATCAATTTGCAAATGATGAGGCGTTCCACCTTCCGCAACAAGATTGGCAAATATTTTGTCAAACACGCGTAAGCGAGACCACCGCCTGAACCGTGTATAAAGCGTCTTGTGAGGACCATAAACTTCTGGCGCATCCCGCCATTGTAATCCACGCTTCAAAACATGGATAATACCGCTCACAACACGATGATCATCAACTCGGGGAAGGCCATGAGGCAAGGGAAAATAACGCTTAATTGCTTTGAATTGCTCGTCACTTAAACAGAATAAATAACTCATCATAAATCTCCTTTACAACAACACAACAACTGAATCATATCCTTCCAGAAATTTAAACCAATTTAATAGATTATGAGCATAGCTGCACTTTAAAAGGATTACGCTATATAGGGTAAATGTTGCTATCCTGTTGATTTATTAATAAATGAACTTTGTCACCAAGCTGGATTATTCCTTCCTGAACGACTTCGGCGCAGATGCCGCCATGGCCGCGCATTGCGTTATACCCTCCGTATCCCAATTCTGTTTCCATGCGTGAACAGGGGGCGCATAAACTGGTTCCTCTTAGAATTGCTTCTCCAATTTGGAAGGTTTGGTTTCTTAATCCTAAAAGTGAAATGCCTGAAACAACAATATTACGCCGCAGGCGTTGGGCGGCGATAGGAGTATTTTCTTGGAGTAGTGAGGCAATGACTTTAAGATGTTCTTTCTGAATAAGCGTAATTGTTCTTTTGCCTGCCTTGTTTCTGTGGTCACCTATTAAGCCTTTTGCTGTTATTGTTGCTTTTTGAACGCTTTTAAGGGGCTGTTTTCGTGCCGGTCGCAGACCAATCCAGTCTATTTGACCTTTGCCTGAAAAGTGACTTGTTAGTTCTGCTATTGTTTGCATGGACCTAGAATTCTTATTCAGCCAGAACGGTGCCTTCACGGCGTTCATCAGCTGCTCCCTCAATCACTCCATTATTGAGCAGTAGGGCTTGAATGCCGGATGTCATGGGTATGAGAACGGTATCATAGCCCATTTTTTCCAAAGCGGGTTGGTGTTCCACAATGGTTGTATTGGCTTCCAGTGCAAATGTGCCAAACCGGTTTGTAAAATGCGGCATTTTTATCGCGTCTTTTAAATTTATCTCCCAATCGATAAGGGCTATTATGGTTTTGGCCACATAAGGTATAATGCGACTACCGCCAGGGCTTCCTAAAGCAAGTACTGGTTTATCATCTTTCAAGACAATTGTTGGCGCCATTGAAGAGCGTGGACGTTTGCCTGGTGCTGCGATATTAGCAACTGTTTTTCCTTTATCGTGGGTAACAAAGGAAAAGTCTGTCAATTGATTATTTAATAAAAAACCGCCTGCCATCAATGTAGAGCCAAAGGCACCTTCAATAGACGAGGTGTAAGAAACGATATTACCTTCCTCATCATGGATAACGAAATGTGTGGTGGAAGGACGCTCATGGGAGAAGCCTTCAATATAGTTGAGTGCATGATCGAAAGGCGGGGTACCAGCTTTTACGGTTTGGAGCTTTTGACCTGTTTTTAAAAATTTGGATCGGTTGTTTAAATATTCTTTTGTCAAAAGCCCTTTTGTTGGAACGGGCAGGAAATCTTCATCAGCGATATAAAGTCGGCGATCTGCAAAGGCCAGTCTTGTTGCATCGCCAATGAGTTGCAGGCTTTCCGTTTTGTTAGGGCCGAGCTTTCGAAGATCAAATGGTTCCATTAGTCCTAAAATTTGGCCAACTGAAATCGCCCCTGATGAAGGTGGCCCCATGCCACATATCTTATGGTCACGGTATGTGCTGCAAACGGCTTTGCGTTCGATTACTTTGTAATTTGCCAGATCACTTAGTGATAAAGTGCCGTGTTGGCGGCCTTTATTTTGAACTTCATGGACAATCTCTTGTGCAATCTCGCCTTTATAAATGGCGTCTGCGCCTTTATCTCTTAAAGCCATTAATGTTTTTGCGTAAGCGGCATTCTTTCGAAGCTTACCGGTTTTTAGAGGGGTACTATTTTTATCTAAAAAATATTTTCTTGATTTTTCAAACCGAGACAAAATATCGTGGCGATTTTCAATCAGGCCGGCGAGGCGTTCAGAAACGCTAAAACCATTTTTTGCAAGGTTAATAGATTCTTCAAACAGGTTCTTCCATGGCATTTTGCCATAGCGTTTGTGGACATCATGTAAAAGGCGAGGGGTTCCTGGAACACCAACGGAAAGCCCACTAACCACAGCATCAAAAAATTGCATTGGCCTTCCTGCATCATTTAAAAATGCTTTGGGTGAAATGCCAGAAGGGGCCGTCTCTCTTCCATCAAATGTGATGAGTTGTTTTTTCTTGTTATCCCAATAAACGAGGAAACTGCCGCCACCAAGGCCAGATGATTGCGGCTCTGTTAGCCCTAGCATTGCCTGAACGCTTACCATTGCATCAATGGCATTACCGCCTTTGCGTAAAATGTTGGCACCAGCATCGGTTGCTTTTTGATTTGCAGTTGCTATGAGCCATTTTTCCCCTTTTGCAGTTTTTTGCAGATTTTCTTGCAAAGGCATGTGATCTTCAGGAGATACATGATCTGATGCCTGTTGGGCATTCGTTGCATATGGAAAAAGAAAAAGGCCTAATATTGAAAATGATAAGGTTGTTTTTTTGATGTTGGAAATCAGCATGATGATAAAATTTTACCTACTTGCACGTTTTATAAGATGACAGGAGCAGTATTTATCTTAGTCTTTCTTACTACATGATATAAAATTTAGGAAGGGAGTAAAGCTAAAGGGTCCTAAAACTGATCGTGACAGTAAGATATTATGAGATATCCTGATTATGAACCATTCTCCCCCTGAAATTGGTTAAAAGCGGCCTTATTTGATAAGGCGCGCTCTTTCCTTAAGGCCTTTTTTATAACGCTGGTAAGATCACGTGCTAAACAGTCATGTCCAAGAGAACTCATGTGGAACTTGTCTTTAGCAAGCAGGGCCTGCATCATTTTTTCATTTGAAAAGGCCTTTTTCATACGCTCAAAGCGTTTGACCAGGGGGAGGTTTTGCGTTGACGCCATGGCGGAAAGGAGATTTACAGTATTTGTGTAAAGCTGGTTTTTATAAATTTTCGGAAAAAACTGTGGGTCGATTAAGATAACTGGTAAATTATTATCTTCTATAATGGTTAGGCCTGTTTCAATTGTCTTTCTCAGGTCTTCCATTGGAATTTTACCAAGCGCATCATTGGTGCCTACTTGCCATATTAACAGATCTGGTTTTGTTTCCATAATTGCTTCTTCCAGACGTTGAACCGCGCCTGCAGCTCGTTCCCCGCCAATGCCACGGGCCGTTAAACGCACCATTGGCCATGGATTATTATGAGAACTTTTCTGATTTAAATAAAAAGAAGTTTTTTGGATATAAGCGTTTTCTTTACCGCCGGCACCGGTGCCAGCCGTTGAAGAAGAGCCAATGGCCAGTATATGTAAATGCGTATTTTTCTTCTTGGGTAGGTTATGCAAAAGGTTGGGAACATCATAATCAATATGCCCGCATTTCAAATTGCTTATAAGTTCCTCTTTTGCATAGCTTGAAGGGGCTAAAAAAAGAAGCAGGCTGGACAGTAAAAGGGTGATTTTTCTTGAAGTCATTTGTATCAGGCTTTTCTAAAAATAACGCTTAAATTGTTTGATGGCATGTCAATTAGGTCTGGTTCTTTAAAGCCCGCCTTTAAAGCGCAGGCCGTCATTTCTTCTATATGGCGAATGCCTTTTTGCGGATGTTCTTCACGTAATGATTGATCGAAAGAAATATTGCCGGTTCCTGCTTCTCTTTCTTTGGAAAAAAATGGGCCATAAAAATAAAGGGGCGCTCCTTTTTCAAGTAAATTCCCTGCTTTTTCAATAAGTGCAACGGTTGCAGGCCAGGGGGCTATATGGGCAACATTTATGGAAAAGATACCCGTTAAATCAAGTGGAGGCCAAGAGCTTTCTAATAAGTCAATTTTGACGGGTTTCTTAATATTTCTTAGTTTTGAAAGATTAATCCAATTTTCAATATTACCGAAAAAAACCGTTTCCCGTTCGCTTGGTTGGAATGTGAGATGGGGCATATGGCCTGCAAAATAAATACTGTGCGCTCCTGAACCAGAACCAATCTCCAAAACGGTACCGCTTTCAGGCAGGATGTTTTTCAAAATGTTTAAAACAGGCTCCCTATTTCTTGCTGCTGCCTGTGGTACGCGCAATAAGTCATAATAGGGCGTTTGAGTATTCATAAAAATTTCTCCTGCTTTTGTGTTCTGGCAGAAACAAAAGAAAAAAGGCAAGGTCTTTCTTGTCTATGGTACATCACAAATCAGAGAGGCTTTTAATCTCTCTAACCATAAATTGTTACTTAATAGATTCAGATCCGGTTAAACATAAAGCTAAAACGTTATTCATAGCTTAATGTTAACTCATAGATGTGCCAGCTTATATGGCCCAGAACGGGTAATGTAATAATTAGACCTAAAAAAGCAGGCAAGAGCGAGATTAAAACAAGGCCTCCTATTATGCCTGCCCATAAAAGCATGATTATAAAGTTTTCACGAACAGATTGAATACTAATCAACATAGCGCTAACAAAATCAATTTCCCGGTCAAGAAGAAGTGGCATGGTGACAACCGTTATGGAAAAAAGAATAGTTGCCATGGCTGCCCCGACAATTGTGCCAACAATCAGAAAAAGAGCGCCTTCCTGTGTGGTTGTCAAAATTGTGATAAAGGCCTCAAGAGATGAGAAAGATTGCCATTGGAGGAAAAGCGCTAGCAGTAATCGCGCTTGATAAATCCAGATCCAGAAAACAAACAGAACAACAAAGGCCATCCAGCCGAATTCCCGCCTTTGCTGTTTGAAAATGACAGTAAAAATATCCTTGGTTGTGAAACCTTCCTGGCGTTTATATTTGCGTGACATTTCATAAAGACCGGCGGCAATAAAAGGCGCAATCAATGGAAAGCCAACGCCTGCGGGAATGACCAGCCAAATTTGAACGAAGACAAGCAGCCCTGCAAAAAAGACAAGGCCAAAAGCAGCGTAAACAATTCCGAAAAAAAGACTTAGGAAAGGCTTCTTGAAGAAATCAGCTATACCACTTTTTATGGCTCGCTTTAGATCCTTAAACGTAATGGTATTAATTTTATACTTAACAGGCTGATGATTTTCAGCATTGTCTGTATATGTCATGAAACTTCCTCCCAATATCCATTTCATAAGCAGAATATGCGAGGAATAGTGAAACCTGTTATCGGGATAATGACAAGGGTTTCTATATTTTAAAGTAGAAAAAACACAATAGATGGAGTTTTTAACGTTTAACAGGAAAGCGTTGAGCGATTTCAAAAGGAAGTCCTGTACGCACCAAATCTGTTGAACTGGGTTTACGATTTGTAAAAATGTCGCCAGAAGCGTTGCAGGCGGTTAAAGAACGGTTAAATTGACGAAACATTTTCAATAATCTCTGTTAATTGTGCAGTGCGATGTAGACTATTTATTATTTGCAGATTTATTTGTGAAGGTTTAAAATTGCATAGCTTCTATGTTCTGGTGGAATGTCTTGCTTAATATTCATTAACCATGATTTGGTGCGATTCCGTTTAATCGCCTTAAATTAATAAGTTTATAGCCTAGACGCTTGGGTTTAAGTTTGGTTATAAGCGTTGAAAATGGTAATTTTGAAGATATGAAGAGGCAAGATGGCAGGCCATAGTAAATTCAAGAACATTATGTACCGCAAAGGGTCGCAAGATGCAAAGCGCTCTAAGATGTTCTCTAAGCTTTCGAAGGAAATAACGGTTGCGGCTAAAATGGGCGGAACTGATATTGACGGTAACCCACGCTTGCGCTTGGCTGTTCAAAATGCGCGCGCGCAATCCATGCCGAAAGATAATATTGAGCGGGCAATTAAAAAAGCCGATGGTGGGGATGCAGATACTTATGAAGAAATTCGTTATGAAGGCTATGGACCCGGCGGTGTTGCCGTTATCGTTGAATGTTTGACAGATAATAAAAACCGCTCGGCTTCTTCTGTCCGGTCGACCTTTACCAAAAATGGTGGCTCTTTAGGGGAAACGGGTTCTGTTGGTTTTATGTTTGAGCGTGTGGGTGAAATTACTTACAAGGTTGAGGCTGGTGATGCCGATAGTATTATGGAAGCTGCGATTGAAGCGGGCGCTGATGATGTTGAAAGCGATGAGGATGGCCATCTTATAACTTGCGCGTTTGAAGATTTGGGTGATGTTTCCAAGGCTTTAGGCGATGTTTTGGGGGAGGCTGATAGCGTTAAACCTATCTGGAAACCACAAAATAATGTACCGATTGATGCTGATAAGGGCGCCACATTGATGAAGCTTATTTCAACATTGGAAGATGATGATGATGTGCAGAATGTTTATGCCAATTTTGAAATGGACGATGATGTTCTGGCTTCTTTGCAGGAATAGATTAATTTAAAATATTTAAATCCTCGTTTCATCGGGGCTTTTCTTTTAAAGTTAAAATGATACTCATTGTAAATTGTTTGGGTTATTGTGCTTTCATGAGTGAAACGATTCGAATAATTGGCATTGACCCGGGCCTGCGCCACACAGGGTGGGGCGTTATTGATATTACGCAGAATTCTTTGCGATTCATTGCCAGTGGAACAGTGAAGGCAGCTCCTAAAGCGGATTTGGCAAATAGGCTGCTTGAAATCTATAATGGCCTCAATAGCATTTTGGGGGAATGGCGCCCAGATGAGGCCGCGATTGAGGAAACGTTTGTTAATAAGGATGCACGTGCAACCTTAAAATTAGGGCAGGCGCGGGGCGTGGCACTCTTAACGCCGGCAAAAGCGGGACTTTCCGTTTTTGAATATGCACCAAATCAAGTTAAAAAATCAGTTATTGGTGTTGGTCATGCTGACAAAAAGCAAGTACAAATGATGGTGAAGGTACTTTTGCCCAAAGCCACATATGATAGTGCTGATGCAGCGGATGCTCTTGCTATTGCGCTTTGTCACGCGCATAACCGTCAAACATTGGTGCAACAAATGAGAATGGCAAGTGTGACATGATTGGCAAATTAAAAGGTCTGATTGATTCATATAGCGATGATTATCTGATCCTTGATGTGCAAGGGGTGGGATATCAAGTTCACTGCTCATCAAAAACCCTTTCTTCTTTGCCGCAGACGGGAGAGGCTGTTTCCCTTGCGATTGAAACGCATGTGAGAGAAACCGAAATCAAGCTTTTTGGTTTTGCCAATGAACTGGAACGCGAATGGTTCCGTCTTTTGCAAAATGTGCAAGGTGTTGGCGCAAAAGTGGCTCTGGCTATATTGGGGACCTTATCGGCGAGCGAATTGGCGTCTGCTATTGCTTTGCAAGATAAGGCGATGGTTGCCCGTTCCCCGGGGGTTGGCCCGAAAGTTGCCCAGCGGATTGTTCTGGAACTGAAGAATAAAGCGCCTGCCTTTTCCGGCGGTGAAGATGGGGCACTTGGCCTGCAACAGGAATTGGGGGAAGGGGTTGCTTCTTCCAATGTGGCTGATGCGGTTTCTGCCCTGACAAATCTTGGATATAGCACGCCGCAGGCATCTGCTGCTATTGCAACGATTTTGAAGGATAAGGGAGAGGATACGGATACGCAAGCCCTCATCCGGTTAGGATTGAAGGAGATATCCGGTTGATTTCCGGCGTTGATTATAAGGCTCATACCCGAGCAAGGTTTTTTATTTATGCTGTTTGTTTGGGGCCACTCTCGGGTTCTGTATTTATGTTGCTTATTATAGCTGTGTGTGAACGCAAACTTGAGGCTCTTTTTCCTCCTCTTGATGTGTTTGCTGTCCTGATTTCTTTTTCTTATTTCCTGGGTATATTGCCCGCATTTGCAACGGCGTGGTTTATTGGTTATTGCTTTGAGCGCTATAACGGTGTTACATTCAAGCATGTTGTTTTATCAATTATTTTTGGTTTTTTAATTGGCAATTTGTTGGTGCGTTATTTGATTCTTCACTACCGGCAATCTTTTAACATTGAGGACATCCTGCTTTTTGAATGGAGGCTTTTGGAGTTGGGTCTCTTGTCTACATTGCTTCTTTGGTATTTGAGACCGCGTCAATGGATCGGCCCATTAACGCGCGAAGAGCTTGTTTTCTGGCGTGACAAGCAGGAGGCAAACTGACCTTATGAGTGATTCTGACCGTCTTGTTACTGCTAATCCTCGTATTGAAGATGATACGTCTATTCGCCCGTTATCGATTGATGATTTTACAGGGCAAAAGGAAGCGCGGGAAAATTTAAAAGTTTTTATTGGTGCTGCAAAAGCACGCAATGAGGCGCTGGATCATGTGCTTTTCGTTGGACCGCCAGGGCTTGGAAAAACCACTTTAGCGCAAATTGTTGCGCGTGAATTAGGGGTTAATTTTCGTTCAACCTCTGGTCCTGTTATTGCAAAAGCGGGGGATTTGGCGGCTCTTTTAACGAATATGGAAGAGAATGACGTCCTTTTTATTGATGAGATTCATCGTTTAAACCCGGCTGTTGAAGAAATTTTATATCCTGCCATGGAGGATTTTCAGCTCGATCTGATTATTGGAGAGGGACCGGCCGCGCGGTCTGTCAAGATTGATTTAGCCAAGTTTACCCTTGTGGCAGCGACAACCCGTTTGGGGCTTTTAACCACACCTTTGCGGGACAGGTTTGGCATTCCTATTCGGTTGAATTTTTATACCATTGAAGAACTCACGAGTATTGTTACCCGTGGTGCCCGCATTTTAGAGATCGGTATGACACAAGATGGCGCCCGTGAAGTGGCAAGGCGTGCGCGTGGTACACCGCGTATTGCCGGACGGCTTTTGCGGCGTGTTAGAGATTTTGCGATTTTTGAGAATATGCCCGAAATTAACCGCGAAATTGCTGATAGGGCGCTTGGTCGCCTTGATGTGGATGACCGCGGCCTTGACGCTTTGGATCGGCGCTACCTTAATCAGATTGCTCTGCATTTTGGAGGAGGACCGGTTGGTATAGAAACCATCGCTGCCGCTCTTTCAGAGCCGCGCGATGCAATTGAGGAAATTGTAGAGCCTTATCTAATCCAGCAAGGTTTTGTGCAAAGAACGCCGCGTGGCAGACTTCTAACCCCTCTTGCCTTTAGTCACCTTGGCTTAGCTGTTCCTGATGGAGGTGGGGCGCAAATGGGTCTGTTTCACGAAGAGTGAATCTTCTTCTCTTTTAACAAAAATAACAGTTGTTTTTTTGATGATAACAATTAATAATTGTATTTATTGAGAGGGAGGCGTTTTAAAAGTGAAATCAGAAATCATAATTAAGAATTATCCTTCAATTAAATTAATTATTTCAATAATAATGTTCTATTTAATATTGATAATAGGTACGGGAGGGGTCTTTATATTCATTTTTCTTTTTACATGGCTCATCTCTTATATTCTTTTAAATAAAGAAATCCATAATTTGAAAAATAATTCTCAAGACTTTAAAAGGAATTATCCATTTTCTAATTATGCAAGTGTCTTTGGTAATTTTGAATCCTTTTTCTTCTTCAAATAAAATTTGAAGGATGAAATTATAAAAGAAATTGATCGTAAGATTTTAAGAAATTTTAGATTTGGAAAATTATTACCCACTAATCTTATCGATAAGGATAAGAATTTAAAAGTTTATGAATCCAGGCTTTTTTACATAAGTCAAATAACCCATACGAATAGAGCAACGAATGTAACAATAGCGCTGAAAGTTGATGTGAATAACGGAATTCACGTGATCAGGTGGTGGTTATTGTTAGGTGGTTTTGTGGATGTAAATAAAAAACTTTCTTTTCTTGCGTTTTCTCCACTTACTCTTTGGTTTTGGATTCTGCCTTATCTGCGTGGGGACTATGACTTGTTGGATAAAATTCGTTCGATTTATCCTTCTGCCTTTAATGACATGGACGCAGAAACTTTAACGAAATTAGGGCATAAGGCAGTTTTTGATGCAATCGTATTGGTTCTTGATAACAATGGTATTGATACGAGTGATCTACTTCATCAGAGAAATAATGTGATGAATATTAACGTTTCTGGGGGCAAATTCCAAGTTGGTAATATCGTTCAAGGTTCTATGAATAAAGTTTCAGCAAAACTTGGCAGAACTAAAAATGTGGTATGAACAAGATAAAAAATCTCGTTTCAAAATGAGTTTGGATTTTAAATCTGGTAATCAAATAGGCAATATTGTCCAAGGTAATGGTAATAAGGTAAAGTCACAAATTTATGGAATTAATGATAAAAATGAAATAATTATTGAAGAAATACATAAAATAAAAGCAGAAATAGAATGTCTTGCTGAAGCAAAAGATGTGTCTTTTTCTGATTTTAAAAAGCTTATGCATGAAGTTGAAGAAATGGAAAATTTAACGAGTTCTGATGGCTCTATTGATAAAATATTATCGACAGCAAAGACACTCTATGAGAATTATGGTTGGGCTAAAAACCTTTTTAGTGATTTAATTAATCTTATTAACTCTTGAATAAAACGAAATTATTTATATAAATATTTCTTTCTAATTGTGAAGCTCTTTAAAAGTTTCATTTTTACGTCTCAATTCGACCATTATACTTTGACAGGCTTTGAACGATAAAACGTTTGGAGACTTGTGATGATTAAAAAAAGTTCGAAATATGGTTTAATTTTCTCCTCAGCTCTGTTTTTTGCAGCTTTCCCGAATAGTTCTTCTGCCAACTCTGTTCTTATTGAGTGCTTTACAGATGAGTGCATCTTAGCATTTGACGTGAATGCCGGGTGGGAGCAGAAGGCTGTTATAACTGGTCCTAACGGGTATCATATCACCTTAACGGGACAAGGCGAAGGGGTGCGGGTTTTTGAAGATTACGTTGAATGCGGCGTTTATGAAGTAACTCTTTTTCATAATAGTGGTGAAGGATGGTATTTATCCGATATTGAAGCTGATGAAAGTGCCGTATTCGGAGATGACCGTGGTGGCAGACGACAGGACTTCAATGATGCTGTTGTAACTTTGAAACAGCTCTAATTGTCTTTGGCTACACTTGACAAAGATGATTTAATTAAGCATTTTCTTAAACATCGAGGAGAGTCCCGAGAAGGGTTCTGAGAGGCGGTTATTTTCCACTGCGATCCTTAAAACCTGATCCAGATGATGCTGGCGAAGGGACGATGGTTTAAACCTTTTTATAAGCCTGCAGTCTCTCATGCATCACTGTTGATCGTGTGATGCATGAGAAAGATATGTCTGGTCAAACGGTTAAAATTATCGGGGCGGGTGTGGCAGGTCTAACTGCTGCATCAGAGCTTTTGGAGGCGGGCTTTAATGTGACCCTTTATGATAAGGGCGCGCATATTGGCAATCATGCCTGTTCCTGGTTTGCGGGGGGGATGTTAGCGCCTTGGTGCGAATTTGAAAGCGCGGATGAGCCTGTATTGAGGTTGGGGCGTGAGGCGCTTGAATGGTGGAAAAAACGCGTGTCAGGCCTTGAGTATAAAGGTAGTCTTGTTGTTGTCAAACCCCGTGATATGGCAGATTTAAAACGTTTTTCCAATATGACGGAAAATTTCAAATGGATTGAAGAAGATGAAGTTTCTTGCTTGGAACCGGATTTATCGGGCCGATTTAGAAAAGCGCTTTTTTTTGGAGATGAGGCGCATTTAAACCCGCGCGATGCTTTGTTGGATTTAACAAATTATATTAAAAATCTTGGCGGTAAAATTATTTTTGAAGAAGATGGGTATAATGCACCTGAGGCTGATTTTACTGTCGATGCAACGGGTATGGCTGCGTGCAAGGTTTTGACCGAATTGCGCGGTGTTAAAGGGGAAATGCTTATCATCAAAACTAACGAGGTGGTTTTATCTCGTCCGGTACGGCTTATTCATCCGCGCATTCCGCTTTATATTGTACCGCGGTTTGATGGGCATTTTATGGTGGGGGCAACCATGATTGAAAGCGGTGAGCGTGGACGGATTACAGCGCGTTCAATGATTGAGCTCTTATCAGCAGCCTATGCGCTTCATCCGGCTTTTGGAGAGGCGGAAGTTATTGAAATTGGCACCGACGTTCGTCCAGCCTTTCCAGATAATTTGCCACGTCTTACAAAAAAAGCTGGTATTTATTATTTAAACGGGCTTTACCGTCATGGTTATTTGTTGGCGCCTGCATTGGCAGGCATGTTGAAAAATGTGCTACTTGGCGCTGATGAAGCGGAGTTTTATGTTAAGGAAGAGGGGCAAGTCGATGACATTAACCATCAATGGAAAAGTGCTTGAAACACTGGCGCTTAATCTTGAAATGCTTCTTGAAGAATTAGGCTATGAAGATGCACTTGTTGCAACAGCCTTGAACGGGGATTTTATCTCGCATGAATTACGCGATATGACATCTCTTCAACCTGGCGATAAAGTTGAAATTTTAGCGCCGATGAAGGGAGGGTGAGGGGATGGTTGAGTTTTATGGCCAAGCTTGCACCTCTCGTTTTATGTTGGGAACGTCGCTTTATCCTTCCCCAGCAATTATGAAACAGGCGATTGAGGCGAGCAGGGCAGATATTTTAACGGTTTCTTTACGACGTGAATCAGGGCAGGAACGGGCAGGGCAGGATTTTTGGCATATTATTCGCTCTATGGGGAAAAAAATTCTTCCTAATACAGCGGGGTGCCATTCCGCTAAGGAAGCGATTACAACGGCACATATGGCGCGGGAAGTCTTTGGCACCAAATGGATTAAGCTGGAAGTTATTGGCGAGGCCGACACATTGCAACCAGATGTTTTTGGTTTGGTTGAAGCTGCCCGTGAATTGAATAAAGAAGGGTTTGAGGTTTTTCCCTATACAACGGATGATTTGGTAGTGGCGGAACGCTTGCTGGAGGCTGGTTGTGAAGTTTTAATGCCATGGGGCGCTCCTATCGGTTCAGGAAAGGGGCTGAATAATCAATTTGCCCTTAAAGCGCTACGTGCGCATTTTCCAGATATTCCGCTGGTTGTTGATGCTGGTATTGGTAAGCCTTCACATGCTATGGAAGCGATGGAGCTTGGCTATGATGCCATTTTGTTAAATACGGCTGTTGCGAAAGCTGGCAATCCGGTTTTGATGGCAAAAGCCTTTGGTATTGCAATTGAAGCTGGTCGGCTAGCCTATGAGGCAACCCCTATGGAAGGGCGTGATATGGCGGCGCCTTCAACACCCGTTTTAGGTATGGCTTTTTCTTAAGATGAAAAAAATGAAATTTGATCCATTTTATCCAATCGTTGATAAATCAGACTGGCTGCCAAGGTTTTTGCCCCTTGGCATTAAATTGGTGCAGCTGCGTATGAAAGACAGATTTGGCGCTGTGCCTGATGAAAAAACAAGGCGGCAGGAAATTATAAAATCCCGTGATGTGTGTGCAAAATACCAATGTCAACTTATCATCAATGATTTTTGGCAAATGGCTCTTGAAGAAAAGTGCGATTTTATTCATTTGGGGCAGGAAGATTTAGATCAGGCTGATTTATCAGCCATTCGAAAGGCTGGTATAAAGCTTGGCGTTTCAACTCATAATGAAGAAGAGTTGGAACGTGCTTTGTCTGTTAATCCAGATTATATTGCCCTTGGGCCTATTTATCCAACCATTTTGAAAGAAATGAAGTGGGAGCCGCAAGGCCTTGAAAAAATAACCCGCTGGAAGAAGTTGGTTGGCGATAAGCCGCTATGTGCTATTGGTGGTTTAAGTGTTGACCGGGTTGAGGGTGTTATGAATGCGGGCGCGGATATGGCTTGTGTTGTGACAGACATTATTATGAATGATAATCCTGAAAAACGCTGTGAAACCTGGCTTGAAATGACGCGTCGTTATGTTGAATAATTAGTGGGTGGGGCCTTGGGGTTCGATATTTTCTAATTTGACAACCTAATCCTTTTAAGTGGTTGAGCTATATATAAAATGACATACTGTTTTATATCTCTATTTACGCTCAGCTTTTCTTTTAAACTGATTATCACTTTAAAAGGCTTATGCTTTATATTTTGAGGGCTTTATGATGATGACGGTGGTTTCCGGAATTTTAACCGAGTACGGGCATGAATTGCCTGTTCGGGTTTATTTTGAAGATACGGACTTTACTGGTATTGTTTATCACGCCCGATATGTTCAGTTTTTTGAGCGGGGACGTTCAGATTTTCTGCGCTTAAAGGGGTTTAATCACATTGCTCTGGAAGAGGGGCAATTGGGTGAGCCGCTGTTTTTTGTTGTTAAAAATCTTGCACTTGATTTTCATGGCTCAGCAAAAATTGATGATCTGCTAACAATTCAAACCAAAATTGAAGAAATGCGCGGGGCGCGTCTTATTATGGCGCAAAAAGCTTTGCTTGCGGGGGAAAAATTGGTTTCAGGTCGCGTTACGGTGGTGCTTGTTGATGGGCGCGGAAAGCCAAAAAGATTGCCGCAGAAGCTTCTTCACAGTTTTCTTACTTAATTTGGCTTTATGCTTGTTCATTCCATAACCATTTATTAACTATAAAATGGGCTTTTAGGGTTGAATACCTGTGATTTTACAAGTTTTTGCTCTTGCCGTTGTTCTGCCAAATTTTACATAGAAGAACACAAGAATAACAAAATGGGTAATCTTACCCTGGAAAATCAGGGTTTACCGATTGATTTAAGGAACAGTTAAGAATGGCAAGTGCTGCTGAAATTACCGAAATTGCGCTACACTCCCCAGGTGATATTTCTTTAACGAGCCTTTTTTGGCAGGCCCACATTGTTGTGAAACTTGTTATGTTGGGTTTGCTTTTTGCCTCTATCTGGAGTTGGGCAATTATTGTTGATAAGGTTATTCTCTATAACCGCATGAAAAAACAGCTTGATCGATTTGAAAGTGTTTTCTGGTCGGGTCAATCCTTGGAAGAGCTTTATCAATCTCTTTCAACGCGCACGACCCATGGCATGGCCGCGCTTTTTGTTGCGGCTATGAAAGAATGGAAAAAGTCTCATGAAACGGGTTCTAATTCTTTTCTTGGTCTGCAAACACGTCTGGATAAAATTTTGGACGTGACCATTGCCCGTGAAGCAGAAAGACTGGAAAGTCGCCTGTTATTTCTAGCAAGTGTTGGTTCTGCTGGGCCGTTTGTCGGTCTTTTTGGTACTGTTTGGGGTATTATGCAATCTTTCCAGGCGATTGCAGCTTCCAAAAATACGAGTTTGGCTGTTGTTGCACCAGGCATTGCCGAGGCGCTTTTGGCTACAGCTATTGGGTTGGCTGCCGCTATTCCTGCTGTTATTGCCTATAATAAGCTTTCTTCATCTGCTGGTAAATTAACTGGACGTATGGAAGGCTTTGCAGATGAGTTTTCTGCCATTTTATCCCGCCAGATTGATGAACGGCGTTCTTAAACAGAATTCGACTTAAAAGGATTTTATTCATATGGGTATGTCTGTTGGAACATCCAGAGGAGGCGGAAGGCGAGGTAGACGTGGCAGGCGTCACGATCAGCCGATTAGTGAAATTAATGTTACGCCTTTTGTTGATGTAATGTTGGTTCTTCTGATTGTCTTTATGGTTGCAGCGCCTTTGCTAACTTCAGGCGTGCCTGTTGATTTACCAAAAAGTTCTGCTGCTCCTTTAAACCTTGATACAAAGCCGATAACGGTTTCTATTGATAGTGAAGGAAAGCTTTTTTTGCAGGAAGACGAGATTTCAGAAGAGGAATTAATTGCAAAGCTTGCGACAATTGCTGATGGTGGTGCTGGCCTTGAGGAACGTATTTTAGTGCGTGGTGATAAAACATCCAATTATGGTGTTGTTTTGCGTATTATGGGAAAAATCAGTGCTGCAGGGTATAAAAAAATTGGTCTTGTTTCTCTAAAGGAGGCTGGTAGCTAAACCATGCGCGGCATTGGTCCTCTTGTTTCTGTTGGTGGTCATGCTGCCTTTTTGCTTTGGGGTCTGGTTTCCTTTGCGCCTGAACCGTTGGAAGCTGATTTTTCAGAAGCTTTGCCCGTGGAATTTGTTACAATTTCTGAGGTTAGGGATTTAACTAAAGGGGTGCGGGATGAAAAGGAAATTATTAAAAGCGAGGAGACGGTAAAATCGCCCGATAATGCACGTGGTGAAATTTCGAAAACACCTGGACCGGCTGAAAAACCCGTTGAGGAGGCTAGGCCGGTTCCCGTTGACAATCAGGAAGAGAGGGCTGTTGAAAAAACACCAGAACCTGCTTTGCCAGAACCAACACCTAATATTACAGAACCAAAGGAAGTCGTGGAAGCGCCCCTAGCGCCAAAACCACCTTTGGCACCACCTGAACGCCAGCAAAAAGTTCCTGAAACTGCAAAGCCAGAACCAGAAGTCGTTAAGCCGGATCCTGTTGAGGAGTCGGAACCTGTGGAAGAAAAAGATCCATTGGCTGATTTAATTAATGAGGTTGAAGAAGAGAATACGCCAGAGGAAGTTGAAAAACAGATTGAAACGACCCAACAGACTGAAAATCAACAAGAAACGGTTCAACCAGCGCCCCCTTCAGCTCCTGCACCGCGCTTAAACCCGCGCCCGAAAACAAAAACAGCGGCGGTGCGTCCTGATTTGTTGGATAAGAAGAAGGCGGCAACCAATGCCGGTGGTAGGCCTCCTAAAAAAGCATCTCTTGGCACCAAAACGGGTAGGCAAGGAGCAAAATTAACGCAGACTGAACTTGATGGGTTGCGTGATGCTATTCAAAGATGCTGGGCACTGCCGCCTGGCTATTCTGCCGGACAGGATTTTAGCGCCAAGGTTAAAACCAGACTTACAAGGGATGGGCGCGTGGATGGTCGTGTTCAAATTATTAGCGTAAATGGATTTCAGGGAGGGCCATCCCTCCTTGTTAAAAATGCTGTCAAAGTTGCGATTGAAAAATGTCAACCTTATAAACTGCCGGCCGGCAAATATGCAGAATGGCAAAACCTTGAAGTCACATTTTATCCATAAAGTCGTATAGGGTGCATGTGAGTTGGTTATTTAAGAAAACTGGAGGCGCAAAATGGGAATGTTTAATATGTATGAACGGTTTATTGCTTTGAAAAATTTGATGGGCCTTATATTTTTAATTTTGTGCTTGTCCGCCTTTTCGGCTCAATCACAAGTTTCGATTGAAGTACGTGGGGCTAATGTTGAACCCTTGCCAATTGCTATTCCCCATTTGATCGCTGAAGGGGGGAATGATTATGCAGCCCGAATATCGGATGTTATTGCTGCAGACCTTGAGCGGTCAGGTTTCTTTAAATCGTTGGATAGGGCAACATTTTTAGAAAAAATTCAAAACCTCAATGTTGCGCCGCGATTTGATGACTGGAAAGCCATTGACGCCAAAGCCCTTGTAACTGGTTCTGTTGCTTCAAACGGTGGTCAAATTACAGCGCAGTTCAGGTTATGGGATATTTTTGGCTCTGCTCAGATTGAAGGCCAACAATTTTCTACATCAGAGAAAAACTGGCGCCGGGTTGCTCATATTATTGCTGATGCGATTTATGAGAAATTAACTGGCGAAAAAGGATATTTTGATACGCGCATTGTTTTTATTGATGAATCTGGATCAAAACAGAACCGTACAAAACGTCTTGCTATTATGGATCAAGATGGTGCAAATGTTCGATATTTAACAGATGGTCGTGATTTGGTGTTAACGCCGCGCTTTAGCCCTACAAGTCAGGAAGTCACTTATATGTCGTTTGTACCAGGTGGGCAGCCGAAAGTTTATCTTTTAAATATTGAAACAGGACAACGTGAAATTGTTGGCAATTTTCCTGGCATGACATTTTCTCCACGTTTTTCTCCAGATGGGGAACGCATTGTAATGAGCCTGCAACAGGATGGTAATGCCAATATTTATTCTATGGATTTGCGTTCAGGGGCGACATCACGCATGACCAGCGCGGCTTCTATCGATACATCGCCCTCTTATTCACCGGATGGTCGCTTTGTCGTTTTTGAATCCGACCGCGGCGGAAAGCAACAACTTTATAAAATGAGTGCTGATGGATCTGGGCAACAACGGATTTCTTTTGGAGCCGGGTCCTATTCTACCCCTGTATGGTCTCCGGTCGGTGACTGGATTGCTTTTACAAAACGTGAAGGTGGAAAATTTCTGATTGGTGTTATGAAGCCGGATGGTTCTGGTGAACGCATATTAACGGAAGGCTTTCATAATGAGGGCCCAACATGGGCGCCTAATGGAAGGGTTTTGATGTTTTTCCGCGAAAGTGGTGGCTCTAGTGGTGGCCCGAAATTATGGACAGTTGATGTGACCGGTTATAATGAACAGCCTATTCCAACACCTGGTTTTGGATCGGATCCAGCTTGGTCGCCCCGTATCAATTAGGATCAGGGCCTATTAATTAGTTGATGACCCTAAAAGTACTGGTCTAAAATCTTTATGATGAAATTTCTTGGCCCTTTTGTTTGTTTTCTGAGTTGAAATCTTACAAAAGGGGTTTTCCTTGATTTTTGGCCACCTTTTTGTCACATTTGAGGCGAATGAACAGTGTTGATGCGGTGGGGGCCTAATAGGCTTTTATGAAAATCATAAAAATTTTATGATTTATTAACCAGTTTTTTGAACCTCGCCTTAACTAGATTTGTCTTATTTCTCTTAACTATAAGGTTGGGCTTTAATAAGTTTTTTGGGGTTAGTGGAGAATTACCCGTTATGATAAGTAAATTTCGTCAATCACGCACACTTTCTGTTGTGTTTTTATTAACTGCTGCGGTTGCTCTTGGTGCTTGTGCAAAAAAACCAAAGCCGGAAGCGGTTGGCCTTGGGGCCAATTCCAGTGTTGCGACACCTGGTTCGCCTCAGGATTTTGTCGTTAATGTTGGGGACCGTGTTTTGTTTACAACAGATTCGAGTAACATTTCATCTGATGGGCAACGCGTTTTGGATCGCCAGGCACAATGGCTTTCTCAATATGGTAGCTATACATTTACAATTGAAGGTCACGCTGATGAACGCGGTACTCGTGAATATAACTTGGCACTTGGTGCGCGCCGGGCAACTGCTGCCAAGCGTTATCTTGTTTCAAAAGGAATTTCTGCGAGCCGTATCAAGACACTTTCTTTTGGTAAGGAACGCCCTGTTGCTGTTTGTAACGATATTTCATGTTGGTCACAAAACCGACGCGCTGTAACAGTTCTTTCAGGTGCGAGCTCATAAACCTTTAGCTGTTAATAAATTTTAAAAAAGCGCCGCTTTCATGCGGCGCTTTTTTGGGTTATCTTGTGTTTTGAAATAAACTGTCGAATTATAGTCTAATTCGTCTGCCTTATTGGCTGTTATTGAAAATTAAACACATTCTGGATCTTTTGAGGATATGATGAAACGTTCTATTTTTCTTGTGTTTGGCATATTCTTTGTCACTTCATTGCCTTTAACGGTATATGCGGCTTCATCGTTTGAAGGGGGTACGCAGCTCTTTCAAACCTCAAATACTTTTCTAATTGGCGATAATACGGGAACGCATTTTGGCAAAATTCCCCTGCCCAAAGAAAGTTTACTGGATGGAGGTATTGATTCTTATGAGCAAGGACGGATTGTTGTTGCTCAATCAAGGCGGGAATTGGGGCAGGGTGTTGCAGATAATACTTTGCGTATTGAACAATTACAAGAACAATTGCGCCAGCTAACAGGCAAGCTGGAACAATTGCTTTTTGAAAATCAGCGTTTGCAAGAACAAATAGGCCTTATGCAAGAAGACACAGATACGCGCCTTCAGGAATTAGAAGGAACGGGAAAAAGGACTGATATTCAGCCGCAAGATGAGAAAAATGTTGCGCGACTTGATGAAGGGGCAGTTGGTGGCTCGCAAGATGATATTGCTGCAACTATTCATGAAAATACGGGTAATCAGGCGACAAATCATACAACAGGCCCTCTTGATTTATCAAAAGCATTGGGTTCACGCCATAGCGCAGATGCTAATTTGCCCGTGAGTGGAGACCCTTTATTGCGGCCTAATGGTATTGCTTCTCTTGGCACGTTAAACCTAGCACCAGATACGAGTGCAGATGCGCTTTATGATCTTGGTTATAACCAATTACTTAATGGTGATTATGAATTGGCAGAAGGAAATTTACGTCAGTTTTTGCAACGTTATCCAGCTCATGCTTTAAGTCCGAATGCTCGTTATTGGTTGGGGGAGACTTATTTTGCACGCGGTCAATTTACTGAAGCTGTTAAAGAGTTTTCAAGCAATTACAAAACATATCCAGATAGCCATAAAGCGCCCGATAGTCTTCTAAAAATGGGTATTTCTCTGGCCCGTTTACAAGAAAAAGATGCTGCTTGTGCTACTTTGGCTGAAATGTTGAACCGTTTTCCAAATGCACCCCGCTCAATTCAATCAGAAGCACGAGAAGAACAGGCGCGTTCAAATTGTTCTTAAAAATGGCTTGAAGCACGATTTTTTTCATAACCTCTTATCTTATAATCATTTGGCAATTGCTGTTTCAGGTGGTAGCGATTCTTTAGCGCTTTTGTTGTTACTCAAAAACTGGGTAGATGAACATCATAAAGAATTGACTGTTCTAACGGTTAACCATGGCCTGCGAAAAGAATCAGCCCAAGAAGCGCAGTATGTTTCTGATTTATGCAAAACTTTAAATTTAAAACATCGCGTTTTAAAGTGGCAATCTGAAAAACCCGTGAGCGCTCTTCAACAACAGGCACGAGAGGCGCGCTATGATTTATTGGCGCGTTTTTGTGTTGAAAAAAAAATACCTGCTTTAGTTTTAGGGCACACGAAAGGTGATCAGGCAGAAACTGTTTTAATGCGGTTGCGGCGGGCAAGACATCATAACCGTGGATTAGCTGGAATGGCAGAAAAAACGCTTTATCAATTGAATGATAAGCAAAGTGTTTTTCTTATGCGGCCTTTACTAAAGCTTTCAAGAGCCGCGTTGCGGGATTATTTGCTTCAGCGTGGTATTGTATGGGTTGATGACCCAAGTAATGATGATGTTTGTTTTGAACGTGTTCGACTACGAAGTATTTTGAAAAATGAGGCAGGCTTGAATGAAAATATTTGTGACTTTGCAGCCCTTACAGGTCGGTATCGAGCGGTTTTAAATAAGGATGCCTCGCATTTTTTAAGTCATTCTTGCCATTTTTTAAATTCTGGTGTCATTAAATTGGAAAAACCAACCTTTTTAAGGTTTCCCCAACCAGTTAAGATTCTGGTTTTACAGGTTCTTATTTGCATTCTTGGTGGGCAGAAGTATTTCCAACCTTCCTCAAAAATTTTAAATAGAATTAATAATCAGGAAAACACGACACTTGGAGGCGTTTTTCTTTTCTTTTCAAGAGAAGCTATTATTCTTGTAAGAGAAATGCGAAATTTACCTTTACCAAAGCTGATACAAAAGCAATCAATTATTTGGGATGGTCGATACCTAATTGATTTTGATGACTTTTCTTTGAAATTAGATATTTTTTCCGGTTTGGATGTGATGAAACAGTTTCCAGAAGACAGTGAACAGTTTTTTAAGAATAACTGTCGAAAATTGAGGGGATATGAAAAACAGGGATTTTCAACGATGCCATGGGGACGGATTTATGATACTGATAGTATTGCAAAAGCGTTTTATCCCTTGCCATATATGCACTATGATGCTTTGAAAGTAAGGTGTAGTCTTGGTCCGTTTGAGCGTTATTGCGCCAGCTTTGATGAGATGCTTTGCATGGAAGTACAACGTTTATTTAGCTTCTCTAAGCTTAAATAGACTTAAAATGATTTTAAGGAAACATTAGGCTTTAATTTGTAGCGGTGTATTCCTATTTAGTTAAAAAGCACCAATTATCAGGTGTGATGATAATAATGAAGGGTTGTCAATGAACTCCAATTTCAAAAATTTTGCGTTATGGGTTGTAATTTTGCTGATGCTCGTTGCCTTGTTTCAGCTATTCCAAAATCCAAATCAAACGACAAACACAACGAATATTCCTTATTCGGAGTTTGTTGCTGAAGTTGATTCTGGCCGTGTGTCAAAGGTTACTATCGCGCAAGACCAGATTATTGGCAATTTTGAGAGCGGCGGTAAGTTTAAGACTTATTTTCCAGCGAATGATTCAAATTTGATTAGCCGGCTTGAAGAGAGAGGCGTTCAAATTAATGTTGAGCCTGAACCAAAAGGGTCGCCTATTTTAAGCGCTCTTCTTTCATGGTTCCCAATGTTGTTGCTTATTGGCGTATGGATTTTCTTCATGCGACAAATGCAAGGTGGTGGCGGTAAAGCCATGGGCTTTGGAAAATCCAAAGCAAAGCTTTTAACTGAAACGTCGGGTCGTGTAACTTTTGAAGATGTTGCAGGTGTTGATGAGGCCAAGGAAGATTTGGAAGAAATTGTTGAATTTCTGAGTGATCCGCAAAAATTCCAACGTCTTGGTGGGCGTATTCCACGCGGTGTCTTGCTTGTTGGCCCGCCTGGAACAGGTAAAACGCTTATTGCACGCGCCGTGGCCGGTGAAGCCAATGTTCCTTTTTTCACTATTTCTGGTTCAGATTTTGTGGAAATGTTTGTTGGTGTTGGTGCCTCGCGGGTTCGTGATATGTTTGAGCAGGCAAAGAAAAATTCACCCTGCATTATTTTTATTGATGAGATTGATGCGGTTGGCCGCCACCGTGGCGCGGGTCTTGGCGGGGGGAATGATGAGCGTGAGCAAACATTGAACCAGCTTCTAGTCGAAATGGACGGTTTTGAAGCCAATGAAGGTGTAATTATTATTGCGGCAACAAACAGACCAGATGTTCTGGATCCCGCCTTGTTGCGACCAGGCCGTTTCGATCGTCAAATCACTGTACCAAATCCAGACATTACAGGGCGTGAGAAAATTTTGAAGGTTCATGTTCGTAAAGTGCCTCTTGCACCTGATGTTGATATTAAAACATTGGCGCGCGGTACTCCGGGTTTTTCTGGTGCGGATCTTATGAACCTTGTTAATGAAGCAGCACTACTTGCCGCGCGGCGTTCTAAACGGCTTGTTACCATGGCTGAATTTGAAGATGCTAAAGACAAGGTGATGATGGGTGCTGAGCGGCGTACACTTGTTATGAGTGAGGAAGAGAAGAAATTAACGGCTTACCATGAAGCTGGTCATGCATTGGTTGCTCTTCACATGCCTGCATCCGATCCTATCCATAAAGCAACGATTATACCGCGCGGTCGTGCTTTAGGTATGGTTATGCGATTGCCGGAAAAAGATCAGGTCTCTTTAACGCGTGCCAAATGTTATGCTGATTTAGCGGTTGCGATGGGTGGACGTGTGGCTGAGGAACTTATTTTTGGCTATGATAAAGTTACTTCTGGCGCTTCTGCTGATATTAAAATGGCAACCAATTTATCGCGTGCAATGGCAACGCAATTTGGTATGTCTGATAAATTGGGTCCTTTGCTCTATAGTGATAACCAGGATGAGGTTTTTCTTGGCCATTCGGTAGGCCGTCAACAAAATGTTTCTGATGAAACACAAAAACTGGTTGATGAAGAAGTTGCGCGTTTTGTAACAGATGGTTATGATAAAGCTAATCAGATTTGTAACGATCATATTGACCAGTTGCACACCATTGCTAAAGGTCTTTTAGAATATGAAACATTGAGCGGCCAGGAGATTAAAGATCTTCTTGAAGGTAAGACACCTAACCGTGATGATGATACAGATACGCCGCCTTCACGTGGTTCTGCGATACCTAAAACGGGTGCTAATAAAGCTTCAGATGGGGATGCTGATACGGGCGGTATGGAGCCACAACCACAAGGCTAAAATAGTTAACCTTTTGACTGTAAAAGCCCTCAATCTTTGATTGGGGGTTTTTTATTCACAAAAGATAACGACAATGAAGCGTAAATTGTCTTTGAAAATATTGTGCAAATGTTTATGAAAGCTAGTTATAGGCTTTGTAAGCAAAACAGGGGATGGGCTTTTATGGCACGTAAATATTTCGGAACAGATGGCATTCGCGGTAAAGCTAATGCGTGGCCCATAACCCCTGAAATTGCCATGAAGGTGGGTATGGCTGCAGGTTTGATGTTTCGAAATGGTGACCATCGTCACCGCGTTATGATTGGTAAAGATACGCGCCTTTCAGGGTATATGATTGAAAATGCGCTTGTTGCTGGTTTTACGTCTGTTGGTGTTGATGTGCTTTTGTCAGGGCCAATACCAACGCCAGGCGTTGCTATACTTACCCGCTCTATGCGTTGTGATATTGGGGTGATGATTTCCGCCTCTCACAATGCTTATGCGGATAATGGAATTAAGCTATTTGGTCCTGATGGATATAAATTATCCGATGATGTTGAGCAAAAAATTGAAGATCTTCTTGATGAGGATTTAAGTTCCCGCCTTGCAACAAGTGCAGAGCTTGGCCGCGCGCGCCGTGTTGAGGGAACATTGCAACGTTATGTGGAATATGCAAAACGCACTTTGCCGCGTGGTTTGAATTTTGAGGGATTACGTGTTGCGGTAGATTGCTCTAATGGTGCTGCTTATAAAGTTGCTCCTGAGGCTCTTTGGGAGCTGGGCGCGGAAGTTATCTCTTTGGGTGTGGAGCCTAATGGCACAAATATTAATAAAGATTGCGGTTCAACCAATACGAATGCGCTACGCCGCAAGGTGCGTGAGGTTCGTGCGGATATTGGCATTGCTCTGGATGGTGATGCCGACCGTGTTATTATTGTTGATGAAAAGAGCAACATTATTGATGGTGATCAATTGATGGCGGTTGTTGCCCAATCATGGAAAAAGCATGGGCGTCTGGAAAAAGACGGCATTGTTGCAACGGTTATGTCTAATTTGGGGCTTGAACGTTTTTTGAAGGATGAAAATTTAACCCTTGAGCGCACACAAGTGGGCGACCGTTATGTTGTTGAACATATGCGCGCCCATGGCTTTAATGTGGGGGGCGAGCAATCAGGTCATCTGGTTTTATCAGATTATTCAACAACGGGTGATGGCCTTGTCGCTGCTTTACAGATTTTGGCCGTTGTTGCTGAAAAAGGAAAACCTGTTAGTGAGGTTTGCCATTGTTTTGAGCCTGTACCCCAACTTTTGAAAAATGTTCGTTTTTCTGGTGGTGAACCGCTTGAAAATGAAACTGTTAAAGAAGCTATTAATGAAGGCAAGGCGCTACTTGGTAATAATGGACGCTTGGTTATTCGTAAATCGGGTACAGAACCTTTAATTCGTGTCATGGCTGAGGGTGATGATGCTAGTATCATTGAAGGTGTTGTTGATGATGTTATTGGTGCCGTTAGTACAGTTTCTGTATAAATTCAGTTATTTGCAATAATTTATTTTTAATAATTGATTAATTAATATTAACTTAGCATATATATTTATTAATATTGGTTAATTTTTAAGTTTAATTTTATTGGTTAATCCTGTTTTAAGTATTTTGGTTAATAGTATTCATTAATCCCGCTGGGTATTGAGTAATTAGTAATGAAGAGGATTTTTCTATGAGCCGTTTTTTGAAAGTCGGCCTGGCACTTATGGTATCGACAGCCTTTTATGCTGCTCCTACGAGCGCGGCTGATTTAGATCTGCCGTCTCCACCCGTTATTGAGCATACGCCTGTTGTTGCAAGTGCTGGTGGATTTTATCTTCGTGGTGATATTGGATATTCTATTTGGCAGGATCCTGATTTTTCAGATACTGTTGGTAATCCGGATGGTGATCCTTGGGTTAATGTTACCAGTGATAATACGCTTATCGCTGGTGTTGGTGTTGGTTATAAATTCAGAAAATACCTAAGAGCAGACATCACCTTTGATATTGGCAAAGGAAAAGATATTGATGGTCTTGCTCCCTGTGGTGCCTGTATTGCACCAGGAAATCCTGGATTCACAAGAGAGAATGTGAATCTATCTTCCTATACGACACTTGCCAATGCTTATTTTGATATTGGTGAATTTAGACGTTTCACACCCTATGTTGGTGCCGGTATTGGTTTCAGTTTCCTCGATTTTGGTCGTTTGATATCATCGGATAATCCCCCAACCCAAGATCCTGTATCGACATTCCGAACAGATGATCGCATAGCACTAGCGTGGGCATTACATGCAGGTGCTAGTTATGCGGTAAATGATAATTTGTCTCTTGATGCCAGCTATCGTTTTTTGAATGTTGATGGTGGCCAACTATTTGATGTCGGTTTTGGGACTGTTGATTATGAGGACTTACGCGGACATGAGGTACGCCTTGGTTTTCGTTATACGTTCGGTGGTTCAGAACCTACTTATGAAGCACCACAGCCTATCTTTAAATAAATACTTTTTAAAAATGATTCAAAACGGCGGGTTTACCCGCCGTTTTCTTTTGGATGCTTAATTTGGGATCCGAATATAAAATCAATTGACATTCTCCTGATACCAGTATACCTAAATAAGTGGGACACCCTTCCCCAACGAAGGGCAACTATCTGTGAGGGTAGAGATATGACAGATATTTTGAAACCGGCTACGCGGCCGGAAAATCCGCGTTTTTCTTCTGGTCCTTGTGCGAAGAGGCCAAATTGGTCGCCTGATAGTTTAAAGGATGCCGCTTTAGGGCGTTCCCATAGAGCAAAAATCGGTAAATCAAAACTAAAAAAAGCGATTGATTACACACATGAGATATTGGGTGTGCCTGATGATTATGTCATCGGCATTGTACCAGGCTCCGACACAGGCGCTTTTGAAATGGCCATGTGGACCATGCTGGGTGCGCGCGGTGTTACCATGCTTTCCTGGGAAAGTTTTGGTGCTGGTTGGGTTAGTGATGTTACCAAACAACTGAAACTTGAAGGTGTATCAATAATTGATGCGGATTATGGGGACTTGCCAGACCTCTCAAATATAAATTTTGATGATGACGTGTGCTTTACTTGGAATGGCACAACATCTGGTGTGCGTGTTCCAAATGCTGACTGGATAAAATCTGATCGCTCGGGATTGACATTTTGTGATGCGACATCAGCCGCTTTTGCCCAGGACCTTGAATGGGATAAGCTCGATGTAACAACTTATTCATGGCAGAAGGTACTTGGTGGCGAGGGGGGGCATGGCATGTTAATTTTGTCGCCTCGTGCTATTGAACGTTTGGAAACTTATACACCGGCATGGCCTTTACCTAAAATTTTCCGTCTTACAAAAGGTGGCAAGTTGATTTCAGGCATTTTTGAAGGGGCAACGATTAACACGCCAAGTATGCTTTGTGTTGAAGATTATCTGGATGCGTTAGCTTGGAGCCGTGACGTTGGTGGCCTTAATGGCTTGATGAAACGGGTTGATGATAATTTCGCTGTCTTAAATGACTGGGTTGAGAAAACAGCATGGATTGAGTTTTTGGCAAAAGCGCCTGAAACGCGCTCTAATACCTCTGTTTGCCTGGTAATTTCCGATCCGGAGGTTGTTGCCTTAAATGAGGATGCACAAATCGCTTTTGCTAAGAAAATAGTTTCTCTGCTTGATAAGGAAGAGGTTGCTTTTGACATTGGTGCTTATCGTGATGCGCCTGCAGGGCTTCGTATTTGGGCAGGTGCAACGGTTGAAACATCTGATTTAAAAGCGTTGACTGAATGGCTCGATTGGGCCTTTGATCAAGTGAAAATAGCTTAACTTTCTTTCAAAAAATCCAAACATTCACCCGTTAATGGGCAAGAGGCAAAACACGTTTTGCCTTCTAACGACAAGGAAAAATCTTATGGCTCCTCGTGTATTAATTTCTGATAAACTATCTCCAACCGCTGTTCAAATTTTTAAAGATAAAGGGGTTGATGTTGATTTCCAGCCGGATCTTGGCAAAGACAAGGAAAAGCTTTTGGAGGTTATTGGTCAATATGATGGTTTGGCTATTCGTTCAGCTACTAAAGTCACTGAAAAAATTATTGAAGCTGCTGATAATCTTAAAGTTATTGGGCGCGCTGGTATTGGCGTAGATAATGTGGACATTCCTAAAGCTTCTGGCAAAGGCATTATTGTGATGAATACGCCTTTTGGTAATTCCATCACCACGGCAGAACATGCCATTGCCATGATGTTTGCCGTTGCGCGGCAAATTCCGGCAGCAGATGTTTCCACCCAGCAAGGCAAGTGGGAGAAATCCAAATTTATGGGAGTTGAGTTAACTTCTAAAGTACTTGGTATTATTGGTGCTGGTAATATTGGCTCAATCGTTGCGGAACGAGCTTTAGGCCTTAAGATGAAGGTTGTTGCTTTTGATCCATTCCTTTCACCTGAACGAGCCATAGAATTGGGTATTGAAAAGGTTGATCTGGACGGGCTTTTTGCTCGTGCTGATTTTATTACTCTGCACACACCACTTACTGAAAAGACAAAAAGCATTATTAATGCAGATGCATTTTCAAAAATGAAAGATGGTGTAAGAATTATCAATTGCGCTCGAGGCGGCTTGATTGTTGAACAGGATTTGGCTGAAGCCTTAAAGTCAGGTAAGGTTGCAGGTGCCGCCATTGATGTTTTTGAAGAAGAGCCGGCACGAGAAAATGTGCTTTTTGATTTGCCTAATGTTGTTTGTACGCCGCATCTTGGTGCTGCAACAACAGAAGCGCAAGAAAATGTTGCTTTGCAAATAGCAGAACAAATGGCTGATTATTTAATGAAAGGTGCTGTATCGAATGCTTTGAATATGCCTTCGATCACGGCTGAAGAGGCACCAAGGTTAACACCTTTCATCAAACTGGCTGAAAACCTTGGCCAATTTGCAGGGCAAGTAACGGAAACTGGTATTAAATCTGTTCGTATTGAATATGAGGGTAATGTTTCAGAAATGAACATAAAAGCCCTAACCGCAGCGGCCATTTCTGGTTTGATGCAACCTTTATTGCAAACAGTGAATATGGTTTCTGCACCGGTTGTTGCCCGTGACCGTGGCATTAAAATTGAGGAGGTTCGTCGTTCTCAAGAAGGAGCCTATGAAAATTATATTCGTCTAACAGTTACAACAGAAAAACAGGAACGTTCTGTTGCGGGGACTGTTTTTGCAGATGGCAAGCCACGCTTTATTCAGATTAAGGGAACAAATATGGAGGCCGAATTTGGCTCTCATATGATTTATATTACCAATCAGGATAAACCGGGTTTTATTGGCCGTTTGGGGACAGCGCTTGGTGAACATAGTGTGAATATTGCGACCTTTTCTTTGGGAAGAAAAGAACAAGGCAGCGATGCGATTGCTCTTTTGGAAGTTGATGGCGAGGTTGCTGATAGAGTTATTGAAGATATTCAGGGCCTTGAAGGGGTTATTCAAGTAAAAGCCCTGAGGTTTTAGACCTTAATGGGACCCAATGTAAAATGTAATTTGAGGGCTTCTAACTCAAAAAAATTTTAAACCAGCCTTTTTAAAGGGCTGGTTTTTCTTTTAATTTATTTTTCATTCCTTATATTGAGGAAAGCGGCATTTTGTCTGGTGTTGATGTTAATTGATGCAAGGCAATTTTTGGCATTGACTATGCGTTTTTTTAAGCTTTGATTAGAGGTGTTTTGAAGGCGCATGAAAAGGCATGTTCTAGTTTAAGGATATTAAAAATGGCTAACGGCAATCTTCCAAGCATTCCTTCACCAGATGATGGTCTTTCACGGTATCTTTCTGAAATACGCAAATACCCAATGCTTGAACCTCAAGAAGAATTTATGTTGGCAAAAGCCTATCATGAGCATGATGACAGGCAAGCTGTGCAGAAAATGGTAACCAGTCATTTGCGCTTGGTTGCAAAGGTTGCCATGGGATATCGTGGCTATGGGTTACCTGTAAATGAAGTTATTTCTGAGGGAAATGTTGGCCTAATGCAGGCGGTCAAAAAATTTGACCCTGATAAGGGGTTTCGTCTTGCCACTTATGCGCTTTGGTGGATTAAGGCTTCTATTCAGGAATATATTTTGCGTTCTTGGTCTTTGGTTAAAATTGGTACAACGGCCAGCCAAAAGCGTCTTTTTTTCAATCTTCGTAAAGTTAAAGGTCAAATTCAGGCTGTTGAAGACGGTGATTTATTGCCTGATCAGGTTACCAAGATTGCAACAAAGCTTGGTGTTTCTGAAAGCGATGTTGTGTCTATGAACCAGCGCATGTCTGGTGATAAGTCGCTTAATGCTCCTATCCGGTCTGAAGAAGGCGCGGGTGAATTCCAGGATTGGCTTGTTGATAATAATGATACCCCTGATGAGATTTATGAACAGCAGGAAGAGCTTGACCATCGGCGTCATTTGCTGAAAGAAGCAATGAAGGTGCTTGATGAGAGGGAAGTTCGTATTTTTCAAGCGCGTCGCATGGAAGAACCGGTTAAGACCTTAGAACAGCTTTCAGAAGAATTTAACGTGAGCCGTGAGCGGGTGCGCCAAATTGAAGTGAGGGCTTTTGAGAAAATTCAAAAAGCCGTTCGCCGCCTTTCCCGTGAAGAAATGCAGGAAAGACAGCAATTACTTGGTCGTTCTAGCTAGTTTGAATCTCGTTAATAGCTTATTTATGAGAATTTTATGGCAAGGGTAAGTTATTTTCAAAGATTTTCTCAAAAAGAAAATCATATAACCAATAATACACTGTTGGTTATGCGCTATTTTTATCAATCCTCGCCTCTTAAATTTGGTGCTATTTTATCAACTCTTATTGAGGAAAATTTTGAAGTCGGTTTGATTTTCCAACAACAAGTCAAGCAGTCGGCCAGTGTTCCAGATGCATTGATTGCCCAGAAACCGCTTGCTCTTTATTTTGAGACAAAACGGGGAGGTGATTTAGATATTAGCCAGATTGAACGCCATATCGAATCGATTGCTAATATTAAAGCTCACGAGACGACCAATATATTATTCGGTTTAACGAGTTCCCCCATTTCAGTGGATATTACAATGGACTTACAACAAAAAGCAAAATCAAAAGGTATTATTTTTGCGCCTATTACTTATGCAGATATTGTTTCGGCTTTGAGGGAAGAGTGCCTCCAACATGAAGAGACATTAAAAGACATTTTAAATGATTATGAGGATTATCTGGTTAGTGAAAACCTTCTTCAATTGGGCGATGTTATGACCGTTTTTCCCTGCGGCATTTCGCTTGAAGAGAATATTCGTTTCCAATTGTATTTTGAACCAGCGGAGAGACCAGCAAGGCATAGATCAAAGTTTATTGGCCTTTACAAGCATAAATGCGTTCGTTATCTCGCTGCTATTCATACAATTATAACTGGGCAGACAACCAGTGACGGGGGGTTTAAAATAAACAAGATCGAAAAAGGTCAACGTTCAGATGAGGATATAAATCGCATTGAGGGCGCTATAAAAGCGTGTGACTATTTTCCTGATTTTGCGATGGCAGAACATCGTTTCTATTTGTTTGATGCGCTTTGTGAAACGGAAATTAATAAAACTTCCAGAGGTGGCATATGGGGTGCGCGTGTATTCAATCTTACTGATTGGTTAGAATATGAAGACCCCGCATACTCTTATTCATGTAAAGAGGCTGCACTCCTTTTGAAAAAGAAGACCTTTACTTAATGTCGTTTTTAAAAGCAGACGCAATTATTGCGACTGTGTTTCCCATGTTTTGAAGGCCGAATCTGTTGCCTTTTGTCCTGCAATTCCTTTTTCAAGTGTTAGGATAGCGCGTTTGCCGCTGGCAAAAACAACAGGAATATCGTACCATTTCAGCCCTTTAAGGGCATCTGTGTTGCTGGCTTGGTCTGCTGCTTGTGATGACATGGCTACCCAGAAGATATTTTCTGATACTTTAACGATAGCACCGGCAATTTGTTTGCCATTTTCCTGCTCGCGTTCTTTCATAAGGACGCCTGCAATATTGTTTATGTTATCATCGGCAAAAAGCGGGCCGGCCTGAAATTCTATTTCTATCAGATGACTTGCGGGTAGGGAGGCATCAAGATTTCTCATAATTTCAAATCGTACACGCAAGTCTCGATTTTGAATGCGAGCATTGCCGCGCACTGAAGGAAGATCACTTGAGCCTATGGCGGCGCTTCCTGTCGGATCAAGTTCCCATGTTACATTGCCTGTTGAAACATCAGGGCGGCCCGTGTCTTGTCTTTCTTCATATAAGATGGCGCTTGCTGTAAAAATATTGATGGTAGGTGTTTGTGTTGCTGCTGGCTCTTCATTTGATTGCACTGTCGATGCGCTATCAGTAGTCTGCGGTTGTTGGCTGGGTGCTGTTTGTTGAGAAGCTGGCTCAGGTGCTGGTGTTGTCTCTTCTGTTATTTTTTCTTCAGAATTTTCTCTGTTTTCCGAAAGGTTAATTTGAGTCCTTTCATTAATATCATTCAGAGAGACATTTTTATCAAATGCAGTGTCCGGCTCTTCTTCTAGAGGCGTATTTAAGAGACGATCTTGATCTTTATTGTCGATTTCACTTTGATTGTCATTTTCCGGCAAAGCTTCAGATGATGGCACATTATCTTGTGGTATTACGGAATTGTATAAGGAGAGAAACGGGTCTTTTAAAGCTTCCCCCTGTGTGTAAAGGAATGTTCCTGCACCAATTAGAATTAGAAGTAAAACGATCCAGACAAGGCTTTTATTGCCAGATTTTTTACCAGCCTTTTCAATTAGCCTGGCATCGTCAAGAGTAATTTCTGGCTGTTGCTTAATTTCAGGGATTTCCTGATTCGGTTCATTAGGGGATGAAATAGCAATTTCAGGGGCCTTGCGTTCTTCAATGCTTTCATCTTCAAGAGTTTGTTTGAGATCCTCAAGCGGGGATGAAGACGCTTTTTCTGCACGAAAAGCATCAACGCGTGCGAGGCTTGCATCGGCTTCATCAAGGAGTTTGCGACTTTTTTCAGAAATATTTGGATGAGATGCTGGGGTACTTTCTGTTTCTGGTTCAAGAACCTGTTCTTCAACTGGAGAAATTATTGTTTCCTCTGATGAAGGGCCGGGAGAAGAGGGAGAAATAACAGGTGTTTCTATCGCTTCGGGCGTGCTCTGTTTTTTTTCTGCTTGTTCTTGTGGTTCTTCTTTAGTGTGTGGCGGCTCGTTTTGTGGTTGCACGGCATTATCATGATGCTGAACATTTTGAGAAGGCGATACAACAATTTCAGGGGTTGGTTTTGTTTCTACAGTGTTATTTGTGATAGTCTCATCAGATACTGAAATGTGTTCTTGAACTGTTATTGGGGCCGCACTTTCAGGTTTTAATGGTTCTGCTTCTTCAGTTGCGTTTGTATCAACTTCAAAACCATCAGCCTCCTCTTCTGATGTTTCTTGATATGCTTCAGGCGATGGCGGAGGAGCAAACTGATTTTCAGTATCGCGTATGGCTTCTTCCAGTTGCAAGCGCTGTTTTGAAATTTCCGCAGGCGAAAGGGCAGGTTCCAAAGAAGATAATTGCCGCATAAGTGCATTGCGGGCTTTATCGTAAATGGTACGGCGGTTTTCTTCACTGTTTTGTTCCAGGCCGCCAATGGCGCGGTTTAAAATGGAATGATAATCTGCCATTCGCTTTTCCGTTTTATGTTATGGTGTAAGCTTAATCACGAAACGGGTCTTGAACAAGTATCGTATCATCTCGTTCTGGGGATGTGGATAAAAGTGCAACAGGTGTTTCAATGAGCTCTTCAATATGGCGAACATATTTGACGGCTTGTGCTGGTAGATCATTCCAGCTTCTGGCGCCAACTGTTGTGTCTTTCCACCCTTCAAGTGTTTCATAAATAGGTTTTACCCGCGCTTGTGCGCCTTCAGATGCTGGTAAATAGTCAATGCGCTTGCCATCAAGTTCATAGGCTACACAGATTTTTAATTCATCCAACCCATCTAAAACATCAAGTTTTGTGAGTGCAATACCCGTAATGCCTGAAATCTTTGCTGTTTGGCGCACCAAAACGGCGTCAAACCAGCCACAACGGCGTTTTCTACCGGTAACGGTTCCAAATTCATGGCCTCTTTCACCCAGAAACTGCCCGATTTTGTTTTTCTGTTCGGCGGGAAACGGCCCCTCACCAACACGCGTTGTATAGGCTTTTGTAATGCCAAGAACATAGCCGATAGCATCTGGACCAAGCCCAGAGCCGCAGGCAGCTTGCCCGGCAATTGTGTTAGAGGATGTAACAAATGGATACGTGCCATGGTCAATATCGAGAAGCGCGCCTTGCGCCCCTTCAAACAAAAGGCGTGCGCCATTCTTGCGTTTTTCATCAAGTAACCGCCAGACAGCATCCATATAAGGCAGGATTTTAGGGGCAATATCTTCCAGCTCTTTATAGATGTCTTCTACAGTAATTTCCGTAACGCCCAAACCACGTCTTAAAGGGTTGTGATGACTTAAAAGACGGTCAATTTTATCACGTAATGTATCAAGGCTTGCCAAATCCATCAAACGGATGGAACGGCGGCCCACTTTGTCTTCATAAGCAGGGCCGATACCCCGTTTGGTAGTGCCGATTTTTGTGCCTGTGCTTGAATCTTCCCGTAGGCCGTCAAGCTCTCGGTGGAGTGATAAAATGAGAGTAGCATTTTCTGCAATTTTCAACGTTTCGGGTGAAACTTTTAGCCCTTGTTTTTGCAGCCGTTCAATTTCTGAGGCGAGAGCATAAGGATCAACTACAACACCGTTACCAATAACGGATAATTTGTTTTCCCTTGCGATGCCAGATGGTAAAAGGCTGAGCTTGTATGATGTGCCGTCAATAACTAATGTGTGGCCTGCATTATGTCCACCTTGAAAACGCACAACAACATCTGCCCGTTCAGAAAGCCAATCAACAATTTTACCTTTGCCCTCATCGCCCCATTGGGAGCCTATAACTGCTACATTTGCCAAGGAGTTTTACTCTTCTCTTTATTATAAGGCTTATTGATTAGCCTTGGGTTTCTTCTATCTGGTTCAAGTGTGCTGCCTGTCTTAGTTTTAAAAACGTCAAGCGATTTACACTATAGAGGAGGGGATGGTTAATAGCGAGCTTGTTGCTATATCAAACCGTTCCCTTCCATCTCTTTTAGTGCTTTTTATGCAGTTATTCCCTTCAAAACAAGGTTTAAATCACTATAACCATCTAAAATAGTCAAATTAACGAATTAATGGCAAATGGTGAAATTATGATGAAACCCTTGGTCGCCAATGGTTTTTTTGTGCTTATGGTTGCAACTTTCTTTTGGGGCGGAAACGCGATTGCGGGTAAGCTTGCAGTGGGACATGTCTCGCCGATGATTTTAACGGCTTTGCGTTGGGTTCTTGCTGCTATCTTTTTATTTCCTTTTGCTTTTTCTTATCTTAAACAAGATAGGACCATTATTGTTAAACTGCCTTTATATTTTGTTTTAATGGGATTTGTTGGCTTTTCCTTCTTTAATATTCTTCTTTATTCCGCGCTTACCCATACCAGCGCTTTAAATGTTACAATTGAACAGGCTGCCATGCCACTGTTTATCTTTTTGATAAATTTTATTGTTTTTAAACAAAAGCCAATAAAAGCACAGATTATTGGCTATATTATTACTTTGCTTGGGGTTTTAATTACGATTAGTGGTGGAAAATTTGAGCAGATCTTACTGCTTGATTTTAATCAAGGTGATCTCATAATGATGCTGGCTGCTCTGGCTTATGCTTCTTATAGCGTTGGCCTTGCCATTAAGCCGGCTATTCATTGGTTGAGTTTCTTGTGGATGTTGGTTTTTATTGCGGCCTTAGCTTCCCTTCCTTTTGCATTTTATGAAATGACAACGTCTGCTTTTTTATGGCCCAATTCATTTCTAGGCTGGGAGATTGTTTGTTATACTGCGCTTCTTCCCTCGTTGCTTAGTCAGGCTTGTTTTATTCGTGGGGTGGACCTTTTAGGGGCTAATATGGCAGGGCTTTTTTTGAATGCTGTGCCTATTTTTGGCGCCTTACTTTCTGTTATGATTTTGGGAGAGGCCTTCCATCTTTATCATGCTCTAGCGCTATTCCTTGTTATTTTCGGTATTTTATATGCTCAGAAAAAGTTTTAAAATGGTGTTCTTATTCTATTCTCCTTAAGGCGTTAATGAGATCCAGCATGTCTTTTGGCAAAGCACTTTCAAAATGAAGTGTTTCACATGTTCTGGGGTGTTCAATTTCTAAGAGGGCGGCATGTAGGGCTTGTCTGTTGAGTTTTGCTATTAGACCTGCAATCTCGTTTCCAAGGCGAGCTGATTTGGTGGCATAGCCTGTTCCGTAAACCGGGTCACCGATGAGCGGGCATCCTATATGAGTCATATGAACACGAATTTGGTGGGTGCGACCTGTTTCAAGATGGCAGTTGACAAGACTTGCCAAGGCTTCGCCTTTATTATTGCCGCGTCCATAAGCTTCTACTATATCATAATGGGTAATGGCTTCGCGGCCATCCTTTTCAACTACAGCCATTTTGAGGCGGTTATTGTTTGAGCGGCCTAAAAGGGTTTGAATGGTGCCTTTTGCGCGGGCAGGAGTATTCCAGACAAGAGCTTTATAGGCGCGGCGCAAGGGGCCGTTTCTGCCATGATCGGCAAATTGTGCGGCCAGTCCTTTGTGACAAGTGTCATTTTTAGCGATAACAAGCAGACCAGAGGTGTCTTTATCCAGGCGATGCACAATGCCCGGTCTTTTAACACCTCCAATACCTGAAAGACTATCACCACAATGATGGATAAGCGCATTGACAAGTGTACCTGTCCAATTACCGGCTGCTGGATGGACAACCATACCGGCAGGTTTATCAACGATGATGAGGTCTTTGTCTTCATAAATAATTATGAGTGGGATTTTTTCGCCTTGAGGCATTGGATCTTCAGGCGGAGGGATTTTAATTGTTATTGTATCAGTTATTTTGATTTTCTGCTTTGGGCTTGTAGCTATGGTGCTGTTGAGACCAACGTGGCCTTTTTTTATAAGGTCTTGTATGCGATTGCGCGAAAAATCTGCCAGTTTTTGAGCGAGAAAGGCATCTAACCGCTTTCCAGAACTTTCTTCTTCTATTTGAAAAAAATAATTTTGATAAGGGGTGTCATTCAAAGGTAAATCGTTTAGGAAGTCACTATTGGAAGAAAGATCACTTATTGTTTCTTCCGGCATTGTGTTAGTGGCGGGAATTTTAGCCATTTTACTCTTCCAATTGTCGTTTTAAAATAGGTTTTACCGTGTCTGACCCAATTCAAGATGAAATACAAGAAGAACCTCTGGATCCTGCCGTTGAGCGTGTGCAAGCAAAATTGAGAAAATTGCTTCTTGGTTCCAGTTTAATCATGGGGTTAGGGCTTATCGCAGTTTTTGCTGCAATAATTTATAAATTAAATGAAGTGGAAGACGGAGCTGTTGCCTATCAAATTCCTGATATTGTGACACAGGCAGACTTGCGTAAAGCATCTTATCCCTTGCCAGCTCGTACCAAAATTTTATCAACTTCTATCAATGGTGATAACCTGGTGGTGACCTATCAGGCCGAAGGCGGTGAAGGGGGGGTTTTGCTGATTGATATTCCAAGTTGGCAGGTTTACAGCGTGCTGACTTTATCAGGAAATTGAGAGTATTTCTTGATTGGACTTTGCTTATGAGAATTACCATTTTTTGAGTGCGTTTATTTATTATGAAATTTTTTAAAAGAAAAAATAAGTAAATAGCGTATAACTTTTTGTATTTATTGTTTCTTTGTGGCGGCTTCACCAATTGCGCGCTTAATAATATTCTTTTCTTTTGATAATGGCTTTTTCTTAACCGGCGTTATTTTCAGTGTTGGTTTTGTCTTATATGTCAAATCAGGTATTGAGACTGCTGGTAATCTGGTTTCATTTTTGATTTCTGTTTTTTTGGTCTGTTCTTCTTTTTTTTCCAATAAGCCTTTAATGCGTGCCGCAAGAGAGGTTTCATTTTTGCTGCCATCATTTGCGAGAATTTTTTTAATCTCTGAATCTTCTCCCTCCATTTTTGCAGCCAAACTTGTTAATTGAGCTGTGAAGGACATGAGTTTCTCTTCCAGCATATGTGTTTCATGGTTTTCTAAGATTGGATTATATTGCTGTGTGGAAGAAGAAAGGCTGGGGGGTAAATGAGTTTTGGGTAGAGTGCGATTGTCGCTAGAAGTAGCAAGAGAGGCATCAGAAAGTGCAGGGCTTGTATTTTCGCTTTTGTGGGTATTGGATTTTTGGCTATGTTCTATGCGTTTTATAGCAAGCCTTAAATCTCGGTTTTCCCGCAGAATTTGCCTTGATCTTTGTTCAAGTCCGGCAAATTGTGCATCGCGCTTTCTTAGGCGCTCGTTTAGGTCGAATTCCTTGGTTTTGATTTCTTCACGCGCGAGCTTGCTGGCTTTGCTGAGTTTATTGCTTGCATCCAGTTTTTTCTTTAAGTCTCCTAATTCAAGCCCTTGGCGTGAAGATTGCTCTTGATGCTTTTCTAATTCAATTTCCAGTTTTCTTAAGGATACGGCGTAATCGGCACGCAGTTGATCTGTTCTGGCTGCTACCTCTTCTGCTGTATAAGGCATTTTTTGCTGTATTTTTATAGCTGCTTTATGCGCTGCCCTTCCTGTAACAATAGGGAGTGCCAAAAGCACAATGAGGGTTGCGATAAGAAAGCCAGCGCCAGAAAAAAGAAGAATTTCAATCAAACCGTATACTCCACCAGGTCACCGCATATAAAAAGGTGCTTTGAACCCCAAGTGTTATACACGCAATTTCACTTTTTTTAAGACTAGAAAGGATTAAAAGTTGGTTTGGTTGTAAATTTAAGGTAGCCAACATTGACACCTAAGCGTGCGCCTACACCGCTTCTAATGGGGACGATGACAATTGGTCCGCGTTTTCTAACGGACATTTCAATGCCACCAATGACAACTGCAGAACCGCTAACACCCGGGAAACGTTTATATAGGGCATCAACATTTGGAAGTTGATAGACAAGCATCATGGTTCGTGTGCCGGCTCCTCCAAAATCCCAGCCAATTGTTGGTCCTTGCCAAAAAGTTTTATATTGTCCTGCATTTTTTGTATATAAAACTCCTTCACCATATTGCAGGCCACCAACAAATGCGCCGGCTGCTTGTTCCCCTAATATATAGCCATTTGGCAGGCCAAAACGGGAAAAGGCTCGTTCAACAACACTGGCAAGACCTCCTGATACGCTGCCAAAAAATTTATGTCCTGTATTTAACACTTCATCAAAAGTAAAAGTATCGTTTGGATTAATACCTTGTGCATTGTTTTGAGTGCTATGGGGAGGGTTTGCTGGCACATTGCCAACAGCAGGCTGCTGGGCAAATGATTGGGATGCCCATAAAAATATCGTGAATGAAAGGATTAGAGACACCAGAAGAACGCGTTTTGGTAGTGTCATTAAGGTGGCATTTCCAGAAAAACTCATGAAGGTGTCCTTTTCATTTTAAAGCGCTTTACCTGATATTTTAACTATTTGTCCGTTAAGGACTGTTAAAATGTTGGCTTAAGAAAAGCGAATCATAGAGATATTATAATAGAATGAATTATTTTCTGAAATGTCTTCTTGTTTTATTTATGGCAGCTATCACACAAAATTCTGTTTATGCTTTTGACCGTTTTTTGAACGATTCTGTGACTGGGTATGCTTTGCATGGTTATGATCCTGTGGCTTATTTTGATAAGTTACAACCAATAATGGGGCGTTCAGCGTTTGAAGTTGAGTGGCAGAACTTTTTTTGGCGCTTTGAAAATCAAGCTAATAAAGAGCGTTTTTTAGAAGCGCCTCAAATTTATGTACCGGCTTTTAATGGATATGGTGCTTTTTCGATTGCCAATAATCGCCTTGCAGATGGTAACCCACTGATATGGGCGTTGTTTGAAAACAAGCTGTTTTTCTTCCATTCATTTGAAATGCGTCAGATTTGGGCGCAAAACCCACAAAAATTTTATGAAATGGGTAAACAGAATTGGCCAAAACTTTATAAAAGACTTGCCCGTTAGCCTATACAAAGGTTACCGCTATAGTAAACCGTTTCATTGATTCGTAAACTATGAGGTAAGTATTATGGCTAATGATTTGAAAGAACTGGATGCTGCTGACTTGGGCGCGCTTTTATGCAGTAAAGTTTGCCATGATATTATTTCGCCTGTTGGGGCCATTACCAATGGCCTTGAATTAATGGAGGAAGATATTGACGGTTCCATGCGAGATATGGCGATGGATTTGGTTAAACGCTCTGCAACGCAAGCTTCTGCGAAATTGAAATTTGCCCGCATTGCCTATGGTGCGGCAGGTTCTGCTGGGGCTTCTATTGATACTGGTGATGCTGAAGATGTTGCCAAAGGCTATGTTGCCAGTGAGAAGCCGGACCTTGAATGGAAGATTGCGCGGCAACTTTTGCCGAAAAATCAGGTTAAAATGATTTTGAACCTTATTTTACTCTCATTAAATTGTGTTCCTCAGGGCGGAAAAATAGTTGTTACCATGGAAGGTGATGCTGAAAAACCTGTATTTACTTTATTATGTTCTGGCAAAAATGCGCGCGTTGCAGAAGCCGTTAAAAATATGGTTCAGGGTATTATGGATGACGTAACGGTTGATGCTCATAATGTGCAGCCTTATTATGCGGGCTTGTTAGCGCGTTTATCAGGGCTTTCTGTAACCATGGAAATGAAAGAAGGTGACGCCCTTATTGCTGCGCAATAGTGTATGCACTGTTCTTAAAATGTTTTGAAATCGGTTTATAAAAGGCTTTTTTGCCTAATTCTTGCCTAAAAAATGTTTCAAAGTGCAATAATATCACTTTTTATTGCCATCCTTTAGCCTATGTTAACGGTTTAAGTGAAAACTACACGTCATGAAGCTATGAGTTTAGTAATTAAACTCTTTAACTAGATAATGGCGTGATTATGGACGACTTACTTCAAGAATTCCTTACTGAGACTTCCGAGAGCCTGGATGTGATTGACGTGGAGCTTGTTCGCTTTGAACAAGAACCAAATAACGCAACCATTCTTGATAATATTTTCAGGCTTGTTCATACAATTAAGGGGACATGTGGCTTTTTAGGGCTGCCACGACTAGAAGGTCTAGCCCATGCTGCTGAAACTCTTATGGGTAAATATCGTGACGGTAAACCTGTTACGGAAGATGGTGTTTCCTTTATTCTTCAGTCTATAGACAGATTGAAAGAAATCCTTGCTGATTTGGAAGAAGCTGATGGGGTGGAACCAGAAGGTAGTGACAAGGATCTTATCGATTCTTTAAACGCTATAAGTATGGGTGATGAAGATGCCAAGGCAACACCGCCGCCTGCACCAGCGACTTCTGCTGAAGCAACAGACGAGAAAGAAGATGCTCCTATTGTTGTTCAAGAATTAGAACGCGAATTGCGCCCTGGTGAAGTATCTCTAGATGAACTTGAGCGCGCATTTCAAGAAACTGAGATTGAAGATGACGCTATTGCTGAGCCTGAAGCTGAAGTTGTTGCTGCTGCCAAGCCAGACAAACCAGCTGCGCCTAAAAAGGCAGCTTCAGGTGGCGCTGATGAGGGGAATAAGAAATCAGTTAGCAATCAATCTTTGCGGGTTAATGTTGATACGCTTGAAAATTTGATGACTATGGTTTCTGAGCTAGTTTTGACACGAAACCAACTCCTTGAAATTGCCCGCCGTAATGAAGAATCTGAATTTAAGGTGCCATTGCAGCGTTTATCCAATGTAACAGGTGAGCTGCAAGAAGGTGTTATGCAAACACGCATGCAGCCTATTGGTAATGCCTGGCAAAAATTGCCACGTATTGTGCGTGATCTTGCTAATGAATTGAATAAAGATATTGACCTGCAAATGATTGGGGCTGATACAGAGCTTGATCGCCAGGTTCTGGATATGATTAAAGATCCTCTCACGCACATGGTTCGAAACTCTGCAGACCATGGTTTGGAAGGGCCAGATGATCGTCGTCGCGCCGGTAAACCTGAAAAGGGAACGGTTAAGCTTTCTGCTTATCATGAAGGTGGACACATAATCATTGAGATTGCTGATGATGGTCGTGGTCTTAATATCGAGCGCATTAAAGAGAAGATTGTTAAAAACAATCTTGCTACTGAATCTGAACTTGCCGTTATGTCGGAATCACAAATTCAGAAATTTATTTTTCATGCCGGATTCTCAACCGCTGAGAAAGTGACCAGCGTTTCTGGGCGTGGTGTTGGCATGGATGTTGTACGCAATAATATTGAAATTATTGGCGGTACAGTTGATGTTAAATCTATCTCTGGTAAAGGCTCGACCTTTATGATCAAAATTCCGTTGACACTGGCTATTGTGTCGGCGCTAATTGTTGAATGTGCTGGTGATCGTTTCGCTATTCCTCAACTTTCTGTTGTTGAGCTTGTACAGGCTGAAAGTAATTCAGAGCACAAAATTGAATACATTAAAGAAACACCGGTGTTGAGATTACGCAACAAATTGTTGCCATTGGTAAATTTACGCCGCCTCCTTAATATCGAAAATATTATTGGCGATGATAAAGAGCGTTCTGAAGAGCAGGGCTTTATTGTTGTTATGCAAGTAGGACAACAATCTTTTGGTGTTGTTGTTGACAGCGTTTTCCATACAGAGGAAATCGTGGTGAAACCTATGTCTAGTGCACTTCGCAATGTAAATATGTTTTCTGGTAATACGATCCTTGGTGATGGTAGCGTGATTATGATCGTTGATCCAAATGGTGTTGCCAATGGTGTTAGTGATGGTGTTTCTGAGGAAATAGCAGCCATGAGTGATGATAGCGAACAAGGGGTTATTGCCCATGATGACCCAACAACATCGCTTCTACTCTTCCGCGCTGGTTCTGATGTGCCAAAGGCTGTCCCTCTTTCACTTGTTACCCGCTTGGAAGAAGTGGATGTTAAAGAGATTGAGCATTCCAATGGTCGTGACCTTGTTCAATATCGCGGTACATTAATGCCGTTAGTTAATGCAACGCCAGGAATGGCAAGCAGAGAGGAAGGGGCTCAGCCTATGCTGGTCTTTTCTGATGCAGGCCGGACTATGGGACTTGTTGTGGATGAAATTGTTGATATTGTTGATGATAAGCTCGCGATTGAAGTTGAATCAGATAAGCCTGGTCTTCTTGGCTCTGCTGTTATTAAGGGCAAGGCAACGGAAATCATCGATATTGGCCATTATTTGCCTATGGCTTTTGATGACTGGTTTACTGGCGGTGAAGTTAAAGATGAGAAGAAGGGACGTAAGCTTCTTTTTGTTGATAATTCAGAGTTCTTCCAAAATATGCTAACGCCGATTATGCAAGCTGCCGGTTACCGCGTAACAACGGCTTCCAGTGTGGAAGAAGCTCAGAATATATTGAATGAAAATCATCTGTTTGATGTTGTGGTGGCTGATGTTGAAATGCGTGGTGCAAACGGTTTTGATCTTGCGAAAATTATTCAAGGTAAACCAACTTATGGATGCCCTGCACTTCTGGCTATTTCATCCGTATGTACACCTTCTCTCGTTGAAAAATGTCGTGAAGTGAAATTTGATGATTTTGTCGCCAAATTTGACCGTCCCGGTTTAATTTCCGCACTTAAAGAACTTTCTAGTGAGCTGGAGCTTGCAGCATGAACCAAGAAGAAATCCATACAGATATGACGCAATATGTAACAGTAATGATTGGTGGGCAGCTTTTTGGCATACCAATTAACAAAGTGCATGATGTTTTTATGCCTGATTCGATTACACGTGTTCCTATGTCGGTGTCTGAAATTCAGGGTGTTTTGAATTTGCGCGGACGGATCGTTACAGCCATTGATATGCGCGAGCTTTTAGGTTTGGATAAACGGGACCAAGATGCCCCAACTATGGCTGTGGGCATTGAGTATAAAGGTGAATCTTACGGTTTCATCATTGATAATGTTGGCGAGGTTTTAAACCTATCTGATGAAAGCCGGGAAACTAACCCTACAAATTTGAACAGAAACTGGACAAGTATTTCCGGTGGTGTTCACCGTTTGGAAGGGGAATTGATGGTAATTTTGGATGTGGAAAAAGTTTTGGGCGCAATGCTGTCTAAAATTGCAGCATAGTTCAAATTGTAAAACGAGTGGATAATTCTTATGAAAAGCTGCCTTGTTGTTGATGATTCTAGTGTTATTAGAAAAGTAGCACGCCGTATTTTGGAAGATTTAAGTTTTTCAATCAGTGAAGCTGAAGACGGTAAGGCGGCTTTGGACTATTGCCAGGAAACCATGCCTGATGCCATTCTTCTAGATTGGAATATGCCTGTTATGGATGGGCTTGAATTCCTGTCTGAATTGCGTGAACTGCCTCAAGGGGAAAAGCCTCAGGTCGTATTTTGCACAACTGAAAATGATGTTGGTCATATTGCCCGCGCTATAAGAGCTGGGGCCAATGAATACATCATGAAACCTTTTGATCGTGAAATTGTGCATGCAAAGTTTCAGGAAGTTGGTTTGATCGATTAATAAATCGTCAAAACATAATCCTGATAAAAGAAACGGGAGGCAAAGTTAAATGACTGGTTTATCTGCTATGCAAACGCCCTCTTCGGCTAGCTATAACAAAATCAAGGTTATGCTTGTTGATGATTCTGCCGTTGTCCGCGGATTAATGAGTCGTTGGCTGGGTGATGAAGATAATATCGAGATTGTTTCGCGTTGCCATAACGGATTGCAGGCTGTTCGTGAGACTGAAAGAATTAAACCTGCTCTCATTGTACTCGATATTGAAATGCCTGAAATGGATGGCTTAGAAGCTTTGCCGCTTCTTTTAAAGGCATCTCCCAAAACCAGAATTCTTATTGCTTCCAGTTTGTCCCATCAAAATGCAGAAATAAGCTTAACCGCATTGGCAAAAGGGGCGCATGATTATATTGCAAAACCTTCAACTAATAGCGACTTAACAACCTCAGCGCATTTTCGTGTTGATCTTATTACCAAGATTAATGCGCTTTGCGTTGGCATGGGTGGCAAAACTAATTATACAATTGAACGAGCAGCCCCTCTTCCAGGTGAAAAACTTGCGCGGGTTTCGGCAAAGCCAAGAGATATAAAGCCTTCAAAAGTAAACGCTTTACCTGAAGTGAAAATTGCTGCAAAATCATTGTCTGATACGCAGATTGACCCGAATAATTTACGCTCCTTTAATCGTGTCCGGCCCGATATTTTATGTATAGGCAGTTCAACAGGCGGGCCAAGGGCTGTTCAAAGCGTCTTGACAGAAATTGTACCGCATATCGGCAATATTCCAGTTGTAATCACCCAACATATGCCTGGTACTTTTACCAATGTTTTTGCCGGGCATATGGATAAAGCGCTTCCTGTTCCTGTTTGTGAAGCTGTTCATGGCGACACATTAAAACCTGGTCATGTTTATATTGCACCTGGTGGTAAGCATTTAATGTTTAAGCGTGGTTCTGGCGGTACGGAAGTTGTTTTGGATGATGGGCCTGAAGTTAATTTTTGTAAACCTGCTGTCGACAATATGTTTATGTCTGCCAAAGAGATTTATGGCAATAAAATCCTAGCAATAATTTTAACAGGTATGGGGCAAGATGGCGCTTCTGGTGGTAAATTGATTGCTGATGCTGGTGGCAATGTTCTTGCTCAAGACGCAAAGTCAAGTATAGTTTGGGGCATGCCTGGTGCTGCTTATAAAGCAGGTATTTGCGCTGGCGTTTTTAGTCTTACTGATATTGGTAGCAAGGTTATTAAGGTCATTAAGGATGGTGTTTTATGACCCCGCAAACATTTGAATTTTTTAGTAAATTTTTATATGAAAAATCAGGACTTTCTCTCCAGAAAGAAAAGCAATATTTACTTGAAAACCGCCTTGGTGGTGTTTTGAAGCAACATAATATTGCTTCTTATGAACTTTTGGCATCGCAGGTTAAAAGCGCGCCGCAAGGGCCACTTGCCCTCGATGTTGTTGAAAGTATGAGTGTTACTGAAACATCATTTTTCCGCGACAGAACGCCATTTGACCTTTTTAAAGATAAAATGTTGCCAGAAATTCTGGCGAACAGACCGGCTGGCCAGCCTATTCGCATTTGGAGTGCAGCTGCTTCTTCTGGTCAAGAGGCTTATACCATTGCTATGCTTTGCAAAGAAAACGCTGCTTTATTACGTGGGCGCCGTGTGGAAATTATTGCGACTGATATTTCTAAAAATATTTTAGAAAAAGCTAAAGCCGGCCTTTACAGTCAATTTGAAGTGCAACGCGGTTTGCCAACCAATTTTTTGCTAAGCTACTTTGAACAAGCTGGCGAAATGTGGGGTATTGTACCAGAAATTAAATCAATGGTGAGTTTCCGTCATTTTAATTTGATGGATTCTTTTTCCAGTTTTCCAAAATTTGATATAATCTTCTGTCGTAACGTTTTGATTTATTTTGATGTTGATACGAAATCCAGTATCTTTAAGAAATTGCATGAAACAATGGCACGTGATGGTTTTCTTGTTTTAGGCGGAGCTGAAACCACAATCGGATTATCTGATGATTATATGTCTGATGGCCGTCACAGAATACTTTTTAGAAGTAAAGCATTCAAAGCAGAAGAAAAGAAAACCGCTGTTATATCGGCTTAATATGAAAATATAGTCTTGTTTTAGATGCCAATTTTTTAAAATCCGCCTTTAGTTAAAGAGGATTTTTGTTAGGTGTTTTTTATGAATGCTCCATATAGTTGAAATATTTTATCCATTGAATGCAGATTCTAGCGCATGATGCATTTTCATGAATTCATCTGTTATGCGCTAAGCCTTTATTCTTACGCGAGTTTTTATCCCATAAGTGAATTCACTTATGGGAAACACGCTCTAATAAAAACATCTTGTATTCGTTTTAATCAAAAAAAACCGCCTAAAAAGGCGGCTTTGATCATATCATTAATATATAATTCTATGCGCTTTCAAGGAACTCTTCACCATTAGGTTCACGCAGAACATAGCCGCGCCCCCAAACAGTTTCAATGTAATTTGCACCATCGGTTGCTGTTGCAAGTTTTTTACGTAATTTACAGATGAACACATCAATAATCTTAAGTTCAGGTTCATCCATGCCACCATAAAGATGGTTGAGGAACATTTCTTTTGTTAGAGTTGTCCCTTTACGCAGGGATAAAAGCTCCAGCATCTGGTATTCTTTACCGGTTAAGTGAACACGTTGACCATTTACTTCCACAGTTTTAGTGTCAAGATTGACGCGCAAATCACCTGTTGTAATTACAGATTGAGCATGTCCTTTCGAGCGGCGGACAATGGCGTGAATGCGAGCAACCAATTCATCTTTATGGAAAGGTTTGGTCATATAATCATCAGCACCAAATCCAAGGCCTCTTACCTTATCTTCAATGCCGGCAAGACCGGAAAGAATGAGAATAGGTGTTTGCACTTTAGCAACGCGTAAAGTGCGTAATACTTCGTAACCGCTCATATCTGGCAGGTTAAGATCTAGAAGAATTATGTCATAATCATATAATTTGCCAAGATCAACGCCTTCTTCCCCCAGATCGGTGGTGTATACATTGAAGGCCTCGGACTTGAGCATCAGCTCGATACTTTGCGCTGTAGCGCTGTCATCTTCAATCAGCAAAACCCGCATGCTAATCCCCTCGGTTAGATTTCCGCCTGTCTGACCCTGTTATATGGCTCAGACAGAACGTTAAATAATGTAAATCATCAATTAACAACGCTACTCATAAATGGTTAACAAATTCTGATTCGCCACTGCAAGTAGGTTATTTCTTTTTTTTAACCTTTCCCACTATTGCTTTTACTAACATCAACCGTTGGGCGTTTATTTCATTGGTGTTACAATGATAACGATTCTAAAAACCTTAATGGTGTGTTGCAAAATGCAAAAAAACAGTAGGATTTCTTGACATAGTATTAACGTTAAAGATGAACGAATGGTTACCAGCAATTAATGAAATAGGCTATATCATGACTTTTTATCGATTAAACAGGTTAATTGATGATATAAATGACGTTACCCTTTTTGGGCGCGTTGCGGGCGTGCGTGGTCTTTTGGTTGAAATTTCTGGCCCTCTTTATGAAATGAATGTGGGAACACGCCTTTTGATTGAAAATTCAACGCGAAGTGGTGTTTCTACTGTTTTATGTGAGGTTGTGGGATTTGAAGGGGATAGGGCTGTTTGTCTGCCCTTTTCATCTCTTGATGGTGTTAGGCTTGGGTGCCCGGCCCGTCTTTTAGATCGTGAGGCGACCATAAAACCTGATGCAAGTTGGCTTGGTCGTGTTGTCAATGCTTTAGGTGAGCCGATTGATGGGAAGGGTGATTTACGAAATGGTGATAAAGGCTATCCTTTAAGGGAAAATCCACCACCTGCCCATCGGCGGGGTCGGGTGGGGGATCCACTGGATGTCGGTGTTCGGGCGCTCAATTGTTTTGTTACTTTATGTCTTGGTCAAAGAATGGGTATTTTTGCTGGCTCTGGTGTTGGTAAATCGGTTCTTTTATCAATGCTCACAAAAAATGCTAAAGTAGATATTATTATTGTTGGGCTTGTTGGTGAACGGGGGCGGGAAGTAAAAGAATTTATTGAAGATGATTTGGGGGAGGAAGGGCTTGCCCGTTCTATCGTTGTGGTTGCGACATCGGATGAATCTGCTTTGATGCGACGCCAGGCGGCTTTTATGACTTTAACGCTGGCTGAATTTTTTCGAGATCAAGGAAAAAATGTTTTATGTCTTATGGACAGTGTTACCCGTTTTGCACAGGCCCAAAGAGAAATTGGCCTTGCGGCTGGCGAACCTCCGACCTCTCGTGGTTATACTCCCACTGTTTTTACAGAATTACCTAAATTGCTGGAACGGGCAGGCCCGGGAGAAGAAGGGCAGGGGTCAATAACGGCGCTTTTTACTGTTTTGGTTGAAGGTGATAACCATAATGAACCCGTAGCTGATGCTGTGCGCGGTATTTTGGATGGGCATATTGTTATGGAGCGCGCTATTGCCGAACGTGGTCGCTATCCGGCCATTAATATTTTAAAATCGGTTTCCAGAACCATGCCTGATTGTGTTCCAGAAAATTATCGTCCAATTTTGAAGGAAGCTAAAAAACATTTGGCGACTTTTAATGATATGGAAGAGCTTATTCGGCTGGGTGCTTATAGAAAAGGTTCAACCCCTGATGTTGATAGGGCTATTGAACTCAATCCAGATTTGGAAAACTTTCTCTCACAAGGTAAAAATGAAACAACTTTGTTTACAGAAAGTTTCCAGTCTCTTGAGGGTATTTTAATGAATTCGGTGTAATTTGTTAAATATACCGCGGGGAGTATTGAGTAATGAAATCGCGTGAGAGTTTAATTCGATTAAAAAAATTCCAGGTGGACGAGAAGCGCCGCCAGTTGACAGCTATAGAAATGATGGTGGCAGATTTCCATCGCATGGCTAATGAGCTTGATTTGCAAATCAAGGTAGAACAGGAAAAAAGTGGTATTACGGACATAAGCCATTTTGCCTATCCTACCTTTGCCAAAGCGGCAATGACACGCCGGGATAACCTTGTGCAATCTGCTGAAGAGCTTTCAGGGCAAGTGGAAGCAGCGCAAAATGCTTTGGCTGAAGCTGTGGAAGAGCTGAAAAAGGTGGAGCTTCTGGAAGAGCGGGACCAATCGCGCCAACGCCATGCATTAGATGAGGCCGAGCAGGAAGCGATGGATGAAGTCGCCCTTCGCATGGTGCGCCGATAAGGTTTTATTGTTTTAAACATGTTTAGCCTGCAATGATTTCATTGCGGGCTTTGGGTGTTTTGCCTTTTTGACGGTAATAGGCCTATATAAGTTTTATGCGTTTTTTCTTTTTTCTGATTGTGATTGTAGCTACCCTCAGTTTTTATCTGGGCATAACCTTACCACTGATGGTGTTTGAGAAGTTTTTCTTTTTTGAAAGTGAAAGTTCTCTCATTCAGATAATTTTGCAGCTTTGGCATGATAAATCATGGCCTTTGGCATTGGTTATTGGCTTATTTTCAGTTGTTTTGCCGGCTTTAAAGCTTGTTTATTTATTTCTTGCAGCCTTTTTGCCAATTTTTTTTACAAAACTTACGTGGTTGTCTTTTTTATCAACCTTATCAAAATGGTCTATGATGGATGTCCTGGTTGTTGCTCTTATTATCGTTGCAACAAAAACAAGCGGTCTGGCAAAAGCGAGCGCTCAGGCTGGCCTTTGGTTCTTTTTAAGTGCTGTTATTTTAATGGCATTTGCAACATATCTTTTACAAAAGAAGCAAAAAATCACTTGATAATTGGATGATGTGCGCCAAAATGAGCAGCAATATGACCGCTTAATCGCGGGTCGTCTGCAATTTCAATTGCGCGTTTATAGGGCTTAAAGCCTAATTTCATGTAAAAGGTGAGCGCTTGCGGGCTATCCATTGTGCAAGTATGCATGAAAAAGCGGTTTGCCTGATGGTGTTCAAAAGTGCGGTTGATTGCCTGTTGCATCAACCATGTTCCAATTCCTTTACCAATTGCTTGTTCAGTTAATCCAAAATAAGCAAGTTCGATATTTTTTTTATTGGTAATATCCAATTCCAAAAGGCCAAGATCTTTGTCATTTTGTTGAACTATGAAGATTTCAAAATTCGGGTTTTGAATGAGCGTTTCAACATCGCTTTTACTGATAGAAAGCCTTGAAAACCAGAGCCAGTTTTCACCAACTGCCTTAAAAAGAGCGAGATAGCGTTCAATATCTGCTGTTTCCATATGGAAAAGGGTTAAATCATTGCGGATAATTTCATCTTGCTCCTGTTTTCTACTCATTTCCAGAAAAGTTGCAACATTAGCGACTTTTCCATTGGGAATATCAGTGTAGCCATTTAAATTCAGGGTAATCATTTTATATTGAAGCTAAGCATTTTGTTTATGAGGTTGAATAAACTTAAAGGTGAATTCATATGGTAAGCAAGTATCTTTTTATGCGAGGAAGAATGAAAATAAATAATCCGTTTTTGGGTGAATGGAAAACACCCTTTGAAATGCCACCGTTCCATGAAATTAAAGTGCAGCATTTCAAGCCAGCTTTTGATGTGGCTTTAGAAAAAAATAAACAGGAAATTGAAGCAATTGCGGAAAATAAGGAAGCGCCAAGCTTTGATAATACACTTAAAGCGCTGGAGCTTGCAGGAGAAACCTTATCAAAAGTCACAGGTGTTTTTTATAACCTTTCAGGAGCACATACCAATTCTGATTTGCAGGAAATAGAGCGGGAAATGGCGCCGAAAATGGCAGAACATTCCTCAAAAATCATGCTGAATGAAGACTTGTTCAAGCGAGTTGATAAGCTTTATGAAATGTGGGGGGAACTTGATTTATCAGGTGAGAATTTGCGCCTTTTAGAGCGCTATCATACGCGATTTATTCGAGCTGGAGCAAGGCTTCAAGGTGAGGCGCGCAAAAGAATGGGTGAGATTACCAAGCGCCTTGCGACACTTGGGACGTCTTTTTCACAAAATGTTTTGGCAGATGAAAGTGCCTATGAACTTTTATTGTCTAAGGGTGATGATTTGTCAGGCCTGCCCGATTTTCTTATTCAGGCCGCGCAATCTGCAGCAAAAGAGCGTGGGTATGACGATAAATATATCATAACATTATCGCGTTCTTTAATTGAACCATTTCTACAGTTTTCTGAACGGCGTGATTTGCGTGAAAAGGCATTTAAGGCGTGGATTAGTCGCGGTGATAATGATTGCGAGACGAACAATCATGCCATTATAAAAGAGATTTTGGTCTTGCGTGAAGAGAGGGCCAAATTACTTGGCTTTGAAACTTTTGCTCATTTTAAACTTGATGATCAAATGGCCAAAAAACCTCAAGCGGTTCAAGATCTTTTAATGAAGGTTTGGAAGCCTGCGCGTAAAAAAGCAACGGAGGAGGCTGAAAAACTGCTGTCTTTTGCTAAAGAAGAGGGTCTCAATTCTGCAATTAAACCATGGGATTGGCGATTTTATGCGGAAAAGGTGCGTAAGGCAAAATATGACCTGAATGCTTCTGAAATAAAGCCTTACTTGCAGTTGGATGAAATAATTAAAGCCGCGTTTTATGTGGCAGGTCGTTTGTTCGGTCTCAATTTCACTGAATTGGAAGCCATGCCAACCTATCATGATGATGTGCGGATATTTGAGGTTACAGACAGTGAGGGCCAGCACGTAGCTCTTTTTATGGGGGATTACTTTGCCCGCCCGTCAAAAAGATCCGGCGCCTGGATGAGTGGTTTTCGTACCCAGCAAAAACTAAAAGGCGATATTCGGCCTATTATCGTTAATGTTATGAATTTTGCAAAAGCACCAGAAGGTATGCCATGCCTTTTAACATTTGATGATGCGCGAACACTTTTTCATGAATTTGGACATGCTCTTCATGGCATGTTGTCAAATGTTACTTATCCTTCCCTTTCTGGTACAGCAGTTGCTCGCGATTTTGTTGAATTGCCTTCCCAGCTGTTTGAGCATTGGTTGATGGAAGAGGACGTTTTATCAAAATATGCCTGCCATTATAAAACAGGCGAAAAGATGCCAAAGGCGTTAATGACGCGGATTAAAATGGCAGAAACCTTTAATCAGGGTTTTCAGACTGTGGAATATGTTTCTTGCGCGCTTATTGATTTGGCTCTTCATACAATGACGACAGAACAGATTGATGATTTGAATGCTTTAGAGAGAAACCTTTTAGATGAAATTTCCATGCCTGATGAAATAGTGATGCGACATCGTATTCCGCACTTTTCCCATATTTTTTCAGGTGATGGTTATTCTTCAGGTTATTACTCTTATATGTGGTCGGAAGTAATGGATGCAGATGCCTTTCAGGCCTTTAAAGAAACGCAAGATATATTTGATGCTGAAACAGCTAAACGATTGATAAAATTTATATACTCGTCTGGTGGAAGTCGTGACCCTGAAGATCTTTATACAGCGTTTCGGGGTAAAATGCCAGAAATTCATGCCCTTCTTGAGGGGAGGGATTTAAAAGATGTTGCGTAATATCAGAAGAGTTCTTATATATCATAATGATGTAACGTATTTTTACTATTAAAATACTACAGAAATTATGTTTGAGTTTGATTTATTTGAATTCGCTGTAGTTTTTTAATACCTAAGACGGTCTATTCCCCCCTCTAGACCGTTCAAAAGCGAGGTAACCGTTGCCCCCCTTCGGTTACTTTGCTCTTTTTTTTTCAAGTTAATTCCGTTAGGATGTTAAGCTGAAACAACCCTCTTTCCCAGTATTAAAACGATATGATAGACCAGAAAAATGATTTACTAAAACTCGTTGCTCTTGATAACGAGGACCTTGAAGTTATATCCGCCTATTTGCAGGATGCTGTAATGTTGGTTGGGGATTTGAAATTTCTGCCAAAAGAAAAACGCTTTGTAGTGGTTGCCAACCGTTTTGTTTGGCATAAAGACGATCAAAAACATGGCAAAGATATTCATGAACGCCGGCGCACAGCGCTTCACTTTGAAAAAGTTGAAAAAGTTCAAATGCTTAACATCAAGCAAAATGCTGCGGATGCTGTTTTGAATCTTTTGGCCATTCAGTTTTTACCTGATGATGCGCCTTCTGGCACTGTCGATCTCATTTTTTCCGGCAATGGTGTTTTGAGGCTTTATGTTGAAGCGATTGAAGTTCAGCTTTGTGATATGGGCGGAGCTTGGCAAACCCGTTTGATGCCGGACCATGGACCAGATAACGAGGCTGATGATAAGCTTAAAGATAAATGATAAAGCAGACTAGACAGCCTTTTAAAAAACTCTAAAACCATAGCATGAAACTCTCAATATCAATTTAAGGAAATTGCCGTGGTTCAATGGCTAAACTCAAGCGATGTAAATTTTAAACAGAATTTTCAAGTGCTTCTTGGTGCAAAGCGGGAAGTATCTGAAGATGTGGATGCTATCGTACGAGATATTATTGAAGATGTTCAAAAAAGAGGAGACGATGCCCTTATCGACTTGACTAGGAAATTCGACCGCCTTGATTTGCTTGAAAAAGGTGTTGCTGTTTCCAGGCAGGAAATTCAAAATGCGTTGCGTGAAGCAGATCGTCAAACTGTTGAGGCCTTGAAATTGGCGGCAGAACGTATTCGCTCACATCATGAGCGTCAAAAACCAAAGGATGATATCTATCAAGATGCGCTTGGCGTGACATTAGGGACGCGCTGGACTGCACTGCAATCTGTTGGTCTTTATGTGCCTGGTGGTACAGCCAGTTATCCAAGTTCTGTGTTAATGAATGCTATTCCTGCAAAGGTTGCTGGTGTTGAACGTATTGTTATGGTTGTTCCAAGCCCTGATGGTATTTTAAATCCGTTGGTTTTAGTGGCTGCAGAACTTTCTGGGGTTGATGAAATTTATAGAATTGGTGGCGCACAGGCAATTGCAGCTCTGGCTTTTGGCACAAAAACTATTGCACCGGTTAACAAAATTGTAGGCCCTGGAAATGCTTTTGTTGCTGCGGCTAAAAGGCGGGTTTTTGGCACTGTTGGTATTGATATGATTGCAGGTCCTTCCGAGGTTCTTATCGTTGCTGATAAGGATAATAATCCAGACTGGATTGCTTTGGATCTGCTTGCCCAAGCAGAACATGATATTGCTGCACAGTCCCTTTTAATTACGGATGATATTGATTTTGGTAAGGCGGTGGAAGAGGCTGTTGAGCATCAGTTAAAAACTTTGCCTAGGGCTGATATTGCACAAAAATGCTGGCAGGATTATGGGGCTATTATAGTGGTTGATAATTTACAAAATACATTGCCTCTCATTAATCGTATTGCGCCTGAACATCTGGAATTAACGTTTGATGGTGCTGATGATTTTGCAATGAAAGTGCATAATGCAGGGGCTATTTTTATTGGTGCTTATACGCCTGAAGCTATTGGAGATTATGTTGGTGGTTCTAACCATGTTTTACCAACAGCGCGCTCGGCTCGTTTTTCTTCGGGCCTTTCCATTCTTGATTTTGTTAAAAAGACATCGCTTTTGAAATGTGGTCCAGATCAATTACGCGCGATTGGGCCTGCCGCAATGGCGCTTGCAAAGTCGGAAGGGCTTGACGCGCATGAAAAGTCTGTCAGCATCCGTTTAAACATTTAATTTGATTGATCTCCAATGGCTGAAACTCGTTCAACTTCAAAAAAAAATCGTCTTGTTAATGTTATTCTTGATGAAGAATCGATTGGTCGTGCCACGCCTGATGTCGAACAGGAACGCTCAATCGCCATTTTTGATATTCTGGAAGAAAACGATTTTACTCCTCTTAATCATGAGGGGGGACCTTATACATTGAAGCTTTCTAACCTTGATGGCCGTTTTGTGATGGAAATTGCTGAAGAAAATGGGAATGAAGTGATGACACATATTTTGTCTATGACCCCGTTTCGCACAATTATTAAAGATTATTTCATGATTTGCGAAAGTTACTATGAAGCTATCCGTTCTGCTGCCCCTGGCCGTATTGAGGCAATTGATATGGCAAGACGGGGAATTCATAATGAAGGGTCGGAAAAGCTGCAAGACCGCTTATCGGGTAAAGTCGATGTTGATTTTGATACGGCCAGAAGACTTTTTACTCTTTTATGTGCGCTTCAACAAAAATGATTTTTGATGGGATAACGAGTTAATAACGATGAAAGAACTCAAGGTTGGCTTGAAAGCTTTGAAAGCAAGGAGTGATGCTCCGTCATCCGTTCTGTTTATTTGCGGGATGAATGTTGTGCGCTCACCCATGGCATCAGCAATTACCAGAACACTTTTCCCACATGTCATCTATACCCGCTCGGCAGGGGTTCATAAGGGTGAAAATGATCCTTTTGTAAAAATTGCTATGGAAGAGCTTGGCGTTGATATTTCCACACATTATCCACACACTTATGCAGAGTTGGATGATGAGAATTTTGATCTTACTATTGCTTTAACACGTGAAGCAAAAGACTATGCTGAAGAATTAACCGCTAGTACTGGATCCTCTTTGGATGTTTGGCTAACGGAAGATCCGACACTTGAAAAAGGTAATAGGGAGCAGAGGCTGAATGCCTACAGGAAAGTACGTGACACTTTAATTGACAGAATTAAAGTGAACTTTTGCGGGTAAATTTACCGCATTTTTTATAAATTTTGTATTTTATAAAGCAATTAGAACAAAAAAGGTTCACATTGTTACTTTTTTTATATAGTTTCGCCCGAAATTCCAGAATCTAAGATAAATAGATGGCAGGTGAGGTGATGAACTTTTGCAAAATTTCTTTGACCCTGCTCTTTAATATATGAAGGACAAGAATGGCTAAAGAAGAAATGCTTGAATTTCCTGGCGTTGTCAGTGAACTTCTGCCTAATGCGACTTTTCGTGTGAAGCTTGAAAATGACCATGAAATTATTGCCCATACAGCTGGTCGTATGCGTAAAAACCGCATCCGTGTTTTGGCGGGTGATAAAGTTTTGGTTGAAATGACCCCTTATGATCTAACCAAAGGGCGCATTACCTATCGCTTTAAATAAGTCGGGGTAAACTTATGGCTGAACGTGGTTCAAAGCCGACATTAATTCTGGCATCCGCTTCACCACGGCGCTTGCAGCTTTTACAGCAAGTCAATATTCAGCCCGACCATTTGATGCCGGCTGATATTGATGAAACGCCACATCGGAAGGAATTGCCAAAAGATCTTGTGCGCCGCCTTGCGAGAACAAAGGCTGATGTGTGCGCTAGAATGGCAAAGCGTGAACAAAAAGATGACCATGCTTATATTTTAGCCGCTGATACTGTTGTTGCTCGTGGTCGGCTTAGCTTGCCAAAGGCAGAAACAATCAACCAAGCATCTGATTGCTTACGGCAACTTTCAGGGCGCTCTCACAGAGTTTACACAGCTGTTTGCCTTATAACGCCAGGTGGTAAAGTTGTTAACAAGCTGGTTGAAACCCGTATTCGGATGAAACGTTTGTCCTCTGTTGAAAATGAGGCTTATCTTGCTTCTGGTGAATGGCGTGGCAAAGCGGGAGGGTACGCTATTCAAGGTTTGGCAGGCGCTTTTGTCATCAAGTTGATTGGGTCTTATTCTTCTGTTGTTGGTCTTCCGCTTTATGAGACGGTTAACATGCTTTCAGGGGAGGGTTACCCTGTTCATTTTGGTTGGCTTGGTTATGATTAAGAACTTTTCATCTTCTAGCTGCCCCATATGTGGTAAGATGGCTGAAAAAACTGAATATCCTTTTTGTTCAAGAAGGTGCCGAGCAATTGATTTAAATAAGTGGTTAGATGGTTCTTATGCTATTGAATCACATGATCAAACCCATTTTTCAAAGCCTGATAATGATAATTGAAGGAGGGTGAAAGCCTCCAATTTTCATTTTCTCGATAAGTTTTTATAAAATCTTGAAAAAGAAGTCTGGACAGAAGGAAATGAAGCCTCTATAACGCGCTTCACATTGGATATTTTCCATATATTGTAGTGATATGATTTCACTATCAATTAATTTGCCCAGGTAGCTCAGTTGGTAGAGCAAGGGATTGAAAATCCCTGTGTCGGTGGTTCGATTCCGCCCCTGGGCACCATTTGACATTCCAGCATGTTATTTTCTCCTAAGACATTGAATGGTAAGGTGGTTTTTATAGTTCTATACCCTGTTTCACGGTGGTATGGCAGCGGGGCAGAAAACGCCAACCTTAGCACCAGTTTTTGCAAGTGAATGCCTCCATTTTCCCATATTTTATAAGGGTTTGAGAAGAATCGCATGGATAGTTCTAGCATTTCTGCTGCGGTGCTTTTTGGTTGAAAGCTTTTTTCAAGTTTTTCCGACAAAATAACCTTCTCATTTTCAAGCTGGTCTATCTTGCGATCAATAGCCTGAACAACGCGACTATTGGACGCATCAACTATCTTATCGAGATACAAGTCAATCTGGCGATCCAGTTTCAAAAGGTCACGCCGCAACGCTTTGCGGATTTCATTGACCTGCTTTGTGCGCTGGTTCCAGATATCTTCAAGCATCTTTGTAATAAGCCGAAACAGGACTGTATTTGGACGCATATCTTTCAGGAGCGTTGCAAAATCTCCTTCAATGGTATCGCGTCGAATAGACTTGCCGTAGCTTGCACAGCCCTTTGTGTGGCATGTATAGTAAGCATAGCGTCTTCCTGTACAACTTTTCGACCAGCTGCCCCGCAACGGTTTCTCACAGTCGCCACAGGTCACAAAACCACGAAGAGGGAAATCTTTTGCAATATCCTTACGAGCAGGAGCAAGAGCGCCCGCCTTACGCCGTTTTTGTATTTTCTCGAAAGTCGCAACAGAAATGATTTGAGGATGATTACCCTTGCGCTTTTTAACATCAAGCGTTTTGGAAAAGACAAAACCTTAATAAAGCGGATGGGTCATAATGTCTGTGACTTTTTGAAGCCGAATACCTCCATTGGGAAGTTGCTTGGGAAACTCGGGCTGACTTTCAAAGAAGCGTTTCACTTCTGTCTGCGTTGCAAAGCGACCCGCAGCATACCCTTCCAAAGCCTCCTGAATGATAGAGGCAACAGGCTCATCACGAACGAGGACTTTACCCTCGTTCTTTGTCTTTTTGTATTTGTAGCCAACAGGCGCGGTATAAACCCAATACCCCGCCATAAGCCGCGCCCATGTACGATGGCGCGTTGTTTCAGCTACTTTCTCACGATAATGCTGTGCAGTAAGCGCCTGGATGCCCTCAGACATGTTGCCATCAGCATCGCGCTTTACTTTGAAGCGCATGGACGGGCTATCTAGCAAAGCGCCCACTTCATCAAGCGCGTCCCGAAGGTCAAAGTAAACGCGGACATCGCGTGCAAGGCGGCTGATGTCGTCAATGAGAACAACGTATTGGACACCTGGCTTTTTCTTCTTGAGAAAAGCAAGCATATTTTGAACATCAGGACGATCTCTGAATTTTCCGGAAATACCTTCATCGGTGAATGTTTCAGCCACAGGAAAACCAACCTGTTTGGCGTATTCACGGCCTCGCGTTTCTTGAGACTGGATGCCGCTACCGTCTTTTATCTGTTTGGTATCCGACACACGCAGATAAAGGACAAACTCGTATTTTATGCTTGTATCGGTGTAATCAATATATTGCTGTTCAAAATTCATACATCAGTCCTTTCTTCAGGCCATGCCTCCTTTAGATTTTTGCTTGTATTGGTGTTTGCTACATCTGCAATCATTTTGACAACTTCGGGATGGAGCTTTTTATCTGTTCTATCTTCGGCGTTTTGTAGCGGATGAATGCCAAACCCCATATCCACAAATTGAACCATGATCGCCCAGAGGGTTTCAAGAAGTTCGACTTTCTTATCCTCTGGTATGTCATCGCTATCCAATAATGCTTGATACTTTTCGACATCAAATATCAGTGTTTTATAATGTTCATTTCCAATATTTTTTATTCCGTCATCCACGTTCCTTGTTCCTTTTAGACTTTAGGTTTTATTCATAGCTTGCTCCTTCCCTTCATAAGAACAAAAGAGAAACAAACTAGATCATCTTTTGCTCTTAGGCAAGAAAAAACGATTTTACGAAATGTCGGCTTAATTAGAACTCTTGATCGTAACTTTGACTAAAGCCTTCTCCCTGCTCATACTCTATACTGGAAGACTGACTCTGCTCTTGAGAGTGCTCGGAAACATTTTCGAGGGTATTTGAAGGAGTGTTTTCAGAAGTGTTTTCGGGGGTATTCTCAGGAGCGCGTTCCTGATGATTGGATTTGGAATTTTCCTGATAAAGTTCGCGCGTTTTTGAACGGGCTTCACGGGCAAGCTCGGAAACACGTAAAAGATCGCCGTTAGTGAATGCATTGGTATCGCGTAAATCACCCCTTTGATCGCGATATGTTTTGACGAATGTGGTCGTGTAATACGTCCCTTTATCGCTGTTATTTTCCCAGATTGTTGCTTTCAGATTACCATCACGTATAACGGACGTTGGTGGGGTAGAACCCCTAGTATTTCTCCTTTATTTGGAATTTAGACAATAGAAATCCCTTTCGTGAGAAATTTACTCTCTCACTATACTTTAAAAAATATATTTTATGGAATTTCTGTTAATAATTATACTTATGAAATATGACGAAAATATGCCTATTTCAACCAATGATAGCCAATTTTAGTCTTTTATATGTCAATTAATAAGGATAATATTCAGTTATACATTTAAAATATCTTAGATAAGGAAATTATAACTCTCGTACAGGTTTATAAAACTCAAATGCGAGTCTCTTGATTTCGTATAATAACAAATAAATTACTGCCTTTTCTCCTTCCGTAACCGCGCGATTTGTTCATTTTTGCGTTCTGTATAGAATTGAAAGAAGCTCATAAATTCAAGCTCATCATAAAATAGGATATGGGAACATCAAAATAATCCGCCATAAGATAGAGCTTGGCCGCATTGATGCGGGTTTTTCCTTTCTCATATTTTTGTATCTGCTGAAAGGTAACTCCCAAAGCTTCCGCCAATTGCCGTAATGTTACTTTTTTAAACACCCGTAATGCCCGTAATTTCTGAGCAAAATGCTTGTTCACTCAAGCTCGTATTCATATCTTCTCCTTCACTATGGTTTAAAAAATTCACCCAATCATTCACCGCAAACCCTGCCGCTTTAAAGCCCGTTGCAGGGTAATGCGGGAAACACCGCAGGCCTTGGCAACCTGCTCATAGCTTTGCCCCTCATCACGTATGGCGATATGAGCGCGGATAACATCATCGGGGGTGAGCAAAAACCTGCGACCGCCCACACGCCCGCGCTTTCTGGCCGCTTCAAGGCCGCTCATGGTGTTTTCATGGATAAGATCGCGGGTAAACTGCGCCACGGCTGCAAAGATATGATAAACCATGCGTCCGCCCGGTGTGCTGGTGTCCAACCCTTCGGTCAGAGAACAGAAATAAATATTATCGCGTTCAAACTGTTCCAAAAGCTGCGCCAGATGCGAGACGGAACGCCCCAGCCGATCAAGCTTATAAACCACCAGCATATCACCGGCACGCAACATGGCCATAGCATCATCCAGCCCCTCACGCCCCGCTTTTGCACCGGAAATCTTGTCACAGAAAATAGCATCACATCCAACCTGCTTTAAAACATCAAGCTGTCTGTCAAGATTCTGGTCATTGGTGGAAACACGGGCATAGCCGATTTTACGCCCTGCATTACGCGCGGTATTTACAGAAAGGGTGAGAGGCGTGATTGCATTGCCGATCAGATGTGTCATGGCAAACCTTTCTTATGGTCACAAAGGAAGGTTTTTGATCGGCCTGCATGGTTCGCCTTATTCTCCTTTAAAAAGACGCATTTTCCGTTAAAACGGGTTATTTTATAGTATATATTTAACATAATGTAATATATTTTGCAATATAAGCGCAAACCTTGGTTTATGAACAAGCATAAACACTTTAAAGATAACAATACAACTAAAATTTTACAGTCATTGTTATTTTATGTTACAAATCCATCAATAATAAAACAAAATATACTTTTAAATATGTTTGGGGTGTGTCTCATAACTTTTTAAGTTTGGAGGCACTATGTCTTTAGAAAACGAAAAACTATCGAGACGTGACGTACTGAAAGGCCTTGGGGCTTTGGGGTTGGTGTCTGCTGCTGCGGGCGTTTTTGGCACGCAAGATGCGTCGGCACAAAAGAAGGCAAAAAAAAACCTATACGCCCTTACGAATCGATCAGCTTGGCCCCTCAGATGGCGGTCATAAAACTCCAAAAGAAGCAATTGCCGAATCGCATCAACAGCTTGTTTTACATTATGGTGAAAATATTCTCGATGCTGATATCACAGCAGAGTTATTAAGAGAAGAAGATATTCCTGCCACCGCCTATTCTGCCACCGCCTATTCTGGTGGCCCAAAGGGTAAAATATATGCCTTATTAAATGGAAGGCCAATTGCAAGATACGATCAAAAAGGACTCAATACAGTTGCAGCTTTTGGTTTAGGTGAAATATATAAGAGCAAAGTGGGTGGCGTTAACGTGGCTAAACTTGATCCTGGCGAACCTAGTTAAGGGCCAATTTTCGGCGTTACTGGATTTGGGGTATTGTTGAGCGCATTGAAATAATCCGGCTCTAATATTCTTTCAACAAAAGCATGATCAGCAGCTTCGTAAGCTAGCATGTCTTTATCATCTTGGCTTAAATCCTTGAATAAAGCCCATTCCGTTTTTAAACGCTCTTGCGGATTGGTGATGTTTTGCGCATCCACTATGCCCTGTATAAATTCTTCCAGTGATGCTTCTGAAGCTATAACGGCTTCTTCATGTACATTAAGATAGTTTGAATGGATATTGCCGTCATTTGATTGAACTGTTGAGATTCCCTGCACCTGTTCTTTATTCTGACGCGTTGATTCTTTACGTTCGGCTCTTTCAACATCAGTATCCAACGCACCAGATCGCAAGCGTTGCTGCATTTCATCCAAAGTTTTCTCTTTGGCCGTGATCTCCGCTTCTTTGCGGTTCGCCTGATCCTGCAATGTTTCGACTTTACCGTTCATGCTTCCAAATATTGAATTTTCTGTTATTCTCCGCAGACACCAAATATAGGCCGTTATGGTCATTAATCTTATGCCACTCTTCCGGCGGAATGCCGGATTTGAGCAATAAGATATAATGCGCATGATTATCGGGATCAATTTCGCCGCCTGCCTGAATAATAAGGCGCATCTCCTTGATGGCATCAAGCTCTTCTTCATATTTTCTGATGGTTTTTTGAAGGGCGTTAATCTCATCATTAAGGTCATTGACCTGTTCTTTAAGAATATCATTGTCTTGTTGTAATTGCCTGATAAGTTCTTGGAAATGTCGGTCTTCTGCCGCTTTTTTATCACGTTCTTTGGCTTTTCGATTGGCGCGAATAACGTCTGCTGCACCCGTGATGGCAATGCGGCCACCAAGTGCATTTGCGGCTTCTGCGAATGAAAGCTCCTGCATCATCACTTGCGTGGATTTATTATGATCGTGGGGTGCTTCTGTTGTAAGGAATTGATCCAGTCGTTCGCCCATTTCCAAGGCGAGAGCCGCAAGGCTTTTTTCATCAATACCTATAGGTATTGCGGAGTTCAAACGGTTTCCGTTTGAACTTGTTTTCATAAAACTATCCTTTAAGTCACCTGAAAGCGACATACCATCTTCCCCGTCATCTATACCTGCCTCTTATCGGGCAGTCTTCCTTGTGTAATAGTATAGGCGATTAACGTTATGGTAACTTTAATTTTCAGTTGGATTTTATATGCATTTTATCGATTTATATTTGTCTGTTCTTCCCTGAAATATCTATGATATAATCTTTTTATGAATGATGATGAAAATATACATGAATTAATGATGAAACATCTCAAGGCGCTTCGGAATGAAGTTGCGGATTTAAGACGCGAATCCATCCATGAATTGCACAGCCTTTCCGAACGTGTTGGGGCGCTTGAATCCCACATGACGGGATTATTTAAAACACTGACCAATGTTGGTGGAGATGTCGAAAAATTCAAATTTGATATGCGGCAGGTTAAATCACGGCTTAATCTAACTGATACGCAAGGCTCGCAGACCTGAACGCGTGAATTGCTACATCATCTACTGAACGATGAAACACAGCTACAAAGACTACATACCCCTGACAAGCCCTATGCATGAAGAATTAATGCTGCATAAGGCAAAAACAACCATGAGCGGCACGAGAATCTATAACTACATGAAGGAGAATGATCTTCTTCCGCCTGATACTGGCATTACAATCAAGAAAATCGAAAGCTGGTTTACACAAATTGCAAAATCCGTGAACAAGACCGACTTTGATGCTGTCCTTTCCGCCTATAGAACAATTACCGTCTCTGATGAAGTTTTGACGAAGGGGCAAGCCAGAGTGCGTTTAGACCCCAGTTTTTCAGAAAAAGTGGACAAGGTTCTGAAAGCACGTCCGAATCTAAGCACCCGCCTGTTATTAAGAGCACCTGATACGCCTGCGGGATTAACAGAGAGGCAGGTTACGCTCATCCGGCGTGGCAGGCTCAAATCCATACATCAGGATCATAAACACTTTTTGGAAAAAGCACTGAACCTGAATGAGGCTGATGAAACCTCGGACAATATTGTTTGATGAACATTTTTCTCCTCTTCCCTAAAAAGAAGAAGGTATTACTGCCGAAAATGTTTAGGTGAATTTTCAAGCCGTAGTGAAATAGAAATCATTCACGAAAGACTGCTTATAGCCGGACAGTCAGTTGCCAAGCGCGGCTGGGAAAAAGGCGAGTAGATACTTGCGGGTTTTAGGCAAAAGCCAAGCGGAATGGCAAGCGTGATTGTCGTATAACCAGACATTCATTTATTTCGCAATATATGGCAGTTTAGAGCCCAAACTACCGCCATGTGATGTACTGCAAAGAGGCTTCAATTTAAAAAACTAAGAAAGAGAAATGTATAATTTATTTAAAAAATCACGCTGCTCGTTTGAGAAAGACGGTTCATTCATATATTCTTCAAAAGAGTAATCAAAAATATTTATCAATTTTATTTTTTGAATAATTTCTTTTCTTCCAAAAAGAATGTAATATTCATTATCTTCAGGCTTCCATATAAATAGATCACAATCAAAAAACTTGATTAATATATTTTTATGTGATTCTTCAAAAATTTCGCCCGATAAACTCTCAATGCTATTTGCATTAAACAAAGTAGGTTTTTGATTAAATTCAAAAGAGCAGAATTCGATAAAATCGATATTTATTTGTTTTGATATTTCAAGTAAATCTTGTTTGGATGGAAATTCAGGAGCTAGAAAAAAAACAAAATTATCATTTTTTATTTTATTTACATCAATATCGTTATTTTTTAAATATTCTATCATTCTCAAAACCCTAAGTTTACAGGATTATACCTAATTTCAGTTTGTCTGCCATTTGGTTTACGAATTTGTAGAGTGGATCGCCCATCACTGCTACCAGGCCGGACAGTTATTTTATCACCATTTTCTAAGCTCCCTGTGCGCCCGGAACCATATTTTGTGTCAATGTCTTTAACATTATCAGGTTTTAGTGAATCAAAATCTTTATTGGCCTCATCAAATCCTCCATCTTTTTCACCATGTCGAGTTTTCCCTTTTGTTTTCTGTTCGACACCAGCTTCTTCTTCCAGTTCTTCTTGTTTATTCTTCTGTTGTTCTTCTTTTGCCTTACAATCCGTGCATACCTCTGTTTTATCACCAGTTGATGCATTTGTCTCTGCGTCATCTTCCGCATCAGACATCATATTGGCGATGTTTGGACTTACCCGTTTAAAGTGGAGAGCCTTTCTTGTTTTTTGTTTGCGTTTTTCTCAAACGCATTGGGTGATTGATACCCCAAAGCCGAATGTCTCCTTTTCGGATTGTAAAATCCATTGATGTATTTTCCAAGTGCG
>CALHLB010000031.1 GCA_938034375.1 uncultured Alphaproteobacteria bacterium
ATCCAGAGGACGCTTGATAGGGCGGCGACCTACAGCACAAAGTCTTTTGAATGGGGGATAAACTCCATCGGCAAGCCTTTATACTGTATCTCTTGCCCTATCAAACGCCAAGCACCAGCTAATTAATAGGTCAAAACCCTAAGCCGTAAACAAAAGAATATAGCCAAAATTCATTATCAATTTATATGAGCTTGGCTATATAGCGATTTATGCTGAATAGAAGCCGATATACGAATGCTGGAAAATCAATCACTTGAAAATGCGGTTCTGCTTGATGATGTGCTAGGCGATAGTGCAAGGCTTTTTGCTGAACCAATCAAAATTGTTCAACTGGCTGAAACGTCAAAAGAAGAGATTATCAAGGCTTTTGAAGAAATTGAGCAGGCGCTGGATGAGGGGCTTTGGGCAGCGGGCTTTTTATCTTATGACCTTGGTCATTTACTGGAAGAAAAGCTGGAAAATCGTTTTAAGAAGGACCCAAAAACGCCTTTATTATGGTTTGGTCTTTATCCCCCTCCTCAGCATTTGAAAAAAGATGATGTCGATAAAATCTTGATCACACAAAATAGTAGCGTTTTAGAAAATTTGAAGCCCCGCTTAAACAGTCAGGATTATAATAAACGATTTAATATTGCCCGAAAGATGATTGCCAGCGGCGATATTTACCAATTAAATTTGACTTTCAAGGCTGATTTCACGCTAAAGGGTTCCCCCTTTTCTCTTTATAAAGAGCTTAGAAATATTCAGCCCGTCAACCACGGCGCCTTCATTCATGCATCGGACTTTTCAGTTCTTTCACTTTCGCCAGAACTTTTTTTGAAACGCGATGGCGTAAAACTGGAAACGCGGCCTATGAAAGGTACGCAGGCACGCTATAACAATGTGCAGCAGGATGAGAGCGCAAAATTTATTCTCAGTAATGATGAAAAACAACGCGCTGAAAATCTTATGATCGTTGATTTAATGCGAAATGACATCAGTCGAATTGCAAAAGTTGGCAGCGTTAAAGTGCCAGGTCTTTTTGAGGTGGAAACCTATCCAAGCCTTCATCAAATGATTTCGCGAGTGGAAGGAGAGCTTGAAGAAGAGGTAAGCCTTTTTGACATTTTTAAAGCACTTTTCCCTGCAGGTTCAATTACAGGAGCGCCAAAAATCAGGGCAATGCAGCTGATTAATGATCTGGAAAAGGAGCCAAGAGGTCTTTATTGTGGGTCGATCGGTTTTATTGCTCCTAACCGCGATTTTAATTTTAATGTTGCTATTCGCACAGCTTTCATCACCCCTGATGGGCGAGGAGAAATAGGCATTGGCTCAGGGGTTGTAGCCGACAGCAAAGCAGAGGGAGAGTTTGCAGAAGCCCTCTTGAAAATGCGATTTTTGGAGGATGTTATGGATAATTTTCAGCTCTTTGAAACCATGTTATTTGAAAGTGACAAGGGCATTTGGCTTTTAGATAAGCATATGGAGCGGCTTGAAAAATCGGCAAAAGCGCTTGGCTTTGCTTTCGATGGGGCAAAGGTGCTTGAGGTGATTGCCATGGCTACAATTGGACAAAAAAATAAATGCCTGCGCTTAAGATTAGCTCTTGATAAAGACGGAGCAATTAATATTACCCAAGCCGAGATGCCAAATCATGATAAAAGCAATCCCGCGCCTATTACCTGTGTTATTTCAAAAGCAACGCTTTCATCTGATGAGGTTTTTTTGAGGTATAAAACAACAAAAAGAAAACTTTATGATGAAGAGTTCCGAATTTACAATGACAAAATTGGGGCGGGTGAGGTTATTTATTTTAATGAAAAAGATGAATTATGCGAGGGTAGTCGCACCAATATTTTCCTTGAAATAAATGGAAAGCTTGTAACGCCTCCTTTATCCTGCGGCCTTTTGCCAGGCACCTTACGGGCGCGTTTGCTTGAAAAAGGCGTTGTTGAAGAAAAAGTTTTAACTTTAAGTGACCTTAAAAGTGCGAATAAAATCTATTTGGGAAACTCAGTGCGCGGCATGCAGGAAGCGACATTGGTACAAGATAAATAGGCAACCAAAACAATCATCTTAAAATATTCATGATTATGTGTTTTTTCTTGCAAAACATGTTTTAACAAGATGTCCAACATGCTAGGGTCATGACCGATTAATTAGGTCATGACCCTAGATCTATTATTCAAGAAAAGCCCGTTTGAAAGAGTTGTAAAATGACCAGCCATCCAGATTATCTTATTGATCGTCGCCGTATGAGGCGTAAAATTATTGTTTGGCGGTTTGTTGCTTTTGCAGCCTTTGTTTTGGCAATGATTGCGTTTGCGACAATGACTTATCTTTCAATGGGGGGGGGCTTTGGCAAAGGTGCGCCCCATATTGCACGTATTCCAGTTCACGGTTTTATTGCCAATAGCCAATATGCACAGGAGCAATTGGCAAAAATTAGAAAAGACAAAAACGTAAAAGCAATCATTGTTTCTGTCGATTCGCCAGGGGGGACAACGGTTGGCGGCGAAGCTCTTTATAAAAACATCAGAAGAATTGCAGAAGAAAAGCCCGTGGTAACAAGTATTGGAACTTTAGCAGCTTCTGCGGGATATATGGTAGCAATTGCTTCAGACCACATCGTTGCCCCACGCACAGCTATTGTGGGATCTGTTGGTGTTATTATGCAATATCCTAATGTTAGTAAATTGCTGGATAATATTGGTGTCGAATTTAAAGAAATCAAATCATCCCCCCTAAAAGCCGAACCGACACCTTTTAAAGATACGCCGCCCGAAGCTCGCGCGATGCTTGAAAGCATGTTGCTTGATACTTATGAATGGTTTGTCGATTTGGTTAAAGAACGACGTTCTTTGCCAGATACAGCAAAAGAAACAGTCTTAAATGGCGCGGTTTTTACAGGCCAGCAAGCTTTGAACCGTCAATTGATTGATGCAATTGGTGGGGAAGAGGTTGCAAAAAGGTGGCTTATTGATGAAAAGAAAGTTAATGCAAAACTTAAAATTGTTGATTGGTCCCTTTCAAAGCCAGAAACAGATTATTTTTTAGGTAAAGCGCTAATGAATAAGGTTGCAACCTCACTAGGTCTGGGGCAAGTTATACAAATTGCTGATAAAACGATAGCATCTACACAAAGAACACATCTTGACGGCTTTTTATCTGTTTGGCAGATTAATGAAAATGATGTGAAATAACGGCTATTTATCATATTCTGGAGGGGAAATTGATTAAATCGGAACTGGTACAAAAATTAGCGGATCAAAATCCGCATCTTTACCACCGCGATGTTGAGGCAATTGTTAATGCAATTCTGGATGAAATTTCCGATGCCTTAGCACGTGGTGACAGGATAGAATTGCGTGGATTTGGGACTTTTTCTGTTAAACATCGCGCCCCACGCACCGGTCGCAATCCCCGTACGGGAGCGCAAGTTCAAGTGGAAGAGAAATATTCTCCCTTTTTCAAAACCGGTAAGGAAATGCGCGCCCGCATGAACCCGGGGCATCCACAGGCTTAAATTTTTATTAGTGTTTTGATTTGTTTGCAACTCAACATTATGTGGCGTAATTCTTTTAAAATGAGGATCATTGTAAAAGAAAAGATATAGTTAAACTATTTTAGCATTTTAAAGTAGTTTGGCTATAAATGACTGGAAAAGGATAAAACGTGAAGCGTTTATTACAATTTTTAATCTGTGTACCTTTGGCGATTATCCTTATCTCTCTTTCTGTTGCAAACCGTCACAGCGTAACACTTTCTTTTGATCCATTTAGTGCTACTGATCCTGCGATTTCTTTTTCTGTGCCTTTATTCTGGTTGATTTTTATAAATCTTTTTATTGGCTTACTTCTTGGCGGGTTTGTAATGTGGCTGAAACAGGGGCGTTTTCGCAAAGAGGTGCGGGATCAGCGTTATGAAGCGGCAAAAGCGCGCCATGAAATTAAAATGGCACAAGAAAAAACAAGAGGTGCTACATCAGAAGATACAGCAATGGCCCTCTTGCCATCTCAATCTTAAACAACGCGTTTTGCAGCTCGATTAAATTTTAATTTGCGGGAAAACGCGCTTTTTTGTCGCTTTGCTGGAAAAACTTCTATAAAAGCATTTTTATCAAACCATCAGTGCTGTTTTTCAACAGCTGGAACGAATATTTGTGAGGGTCGACCCAACCAAGGGATCAAGCAAATACTGAGAGGATTTAATATGTACACTACCATTTCAAGTTTCATATCAGGGTTAATAGCCCTCGTCTATGCCGAATCATCCTTTGCTCACCCAGGTCATTTAGGGGATATCGCGGGCCATAGTCATGTCATCGCGCTTGGCGCTGCCCTTGCAGCAGGTCTTGTTGGTGGCTTAGTCATCAAATATGGTAAATCTTCAAAAAGAAGAAAAAAAGAGCCGATTAATGGGGAACTGAAAACAGCCTCTAAGTCAAACTCTTAACCCTCCAGAAAGACAGTCTTATGAACACGCTTGTTGAAACGCTTTCTCCTGAACAGGAAAAAGTGGGTATTATGGTTTGCGGCCATGGTAGCCGTAACCGCTTTGCTGTTGAAGAATTTGCAAAATTGGCAACGGGCCTTCGCCAGCTTTATCCTGATATTCCTGTCGAATATGGATATTTGGAATTTGCAACACCAGTTATTCGAACTGGCCTTAATAAATTGATCGAGCAAGGCGTTACGCGCATTAAAGCAGTGCCAGGTATGCTTTTTGCAGCAGGTCATGCCAAAAATGATATTCCCTCTGTCTTAAATCAATATGCAGCTGAAAAGGGTATAAAAATTGATTATGGCCGTGAACTTGGCATTGATCCAAAAATGATGAAAGCAGCCAGTGAGCGCATTCAAGAAGCACTTGTGCAAGGCTCTGATGAATTAGGGCTGGAAGATACTCTGCTGGTTGTTGTTGGCCGTGGCTCTTCTGATCCAGATGCCAATGCCAATATTTCCAAAATTGCTCGGCTTTTATGGGAAGGCTTTGGCTTTGGTTGGGTAGAAGTTGCTTATTCAGGCGTCACCTTTCCTCTTGTTGAGCCGGCTTTGGAAAAAGCAGCCCGTCTTGGGTATAAACGAATTATTGTTTTTCCTTATTTTCTGTTTACCGGTGTTTTGATCAAACGTATTTATGAAAGTACGGATTTTGTTGCCGCAAAAAATCCTGATATTGAGTTTGTCAAAGCGTCTTATCTTAATGATCATCCACAAGTTTTAGCGACATTTTGCGAAAGACTGGAAGAAATTGATAAAGGCGAAAACTTGATGAATTGCGCGTTATGTAAATATCGCGCCCAGGTTTTAGGCTTTGAAGACCAGGTGGGCCTGCCACAGGAAAGCCATCACCACCATGTTGAGGGTGTGGGGACAATCGCCCCGGAAGATTGTCCCTGCAAAGGGGATTGTAATGGCTTTTATTGCCGCCAGGGCGGCGTTGAAGCTTTACCAGATCCGCATCACCATCATGAACATAGTCATGATCTCACGCAAGATCATAGCCATACCCACCATCCCTATCCTCATGCTAATCATCCTTTAGGGCCTGTAACATTGCGCCCAGCAAAAGCACCAGATAACGGAGAAGAGTGAGTGATGGATTACATTAAAGATCCTACAGCTATTTACGCCAAATCTTTTGCGACTATTCAAAATGAGGTTGATTTTTCAACAGTTCCACCCACAATTGCGCCATTGATTGAACGCATGATTCATGCATCTGGCATGGTGGATTTGATAGATGATATTGCCTTTTCAGATGACATAGCTGAAAGAGCCATGGCAGCATTGGAAAATGGAGCGTCTATTATTACAGATTGTGAAATGGTGCGTTCAGGAATGATTGCTGTCTTCTTATCAACGTCCAATAATATCAAGTGCTTTTTGAATGATCACCGTGTTGAGGGTTTGGCGTGGCAGGAAAAAACAACACGGTCCGCCGCACAAGTTGAATTGTGGAAAGAAAATCTTGCAGGCTCCATTATCGTTATCGGTAATGCACCAACAGCTCTTTTTGCCTTGTTGCAAGCCTTGGATAAGGGAGCGGATAAGCCGGCGGCAATTTTTGCAATGCCCGTTGGTTTTGTGGGGGCGGAAGAATCCAAACAGGAATTAATTGCCAATAACCGTGGTATTCCTTTCATTACCGTTAAGGGAAGACGGGGGGGAAGCGCCATTGCTTCTGCTGCTTTTAATGCCGTTGCGCGGCTTTCAAAAATCAGTTCTGCGGCCTGATGAATGATATGAAGCATGAACCATGGCTTACCATTTTAGGTATTGGTGATAATAGCTTGAAAAGCCTATCGAATGAAGCGCGACAACATTTTGATAAGGCAGAGCATATTATTGCCCCTGAACGGGTTTTAGCCGCCCTTTTACCACAAGAAGTCCAAAATAAAAAATTGACTGCGTGGAAAGGACGTTTTCACGATCTGATTGATGCATTAAAACAAAAAAGAGGCGAGCCAGTAACAATACTTGCAACAGGTGACCCGATGCATTTTGGGATTGCTGCCACTTTGATGCGCTATTTTAAACGTGATGATTTTATTTCGCTTCCGCACCCATCAGGCTTTTCTCTTGCGGCAAATTTGCTTGGTTGGCCTTTGCAAAATGTTGAAACGATTTCACTTCATGGTCGTTCCATTTTCACATTAAACCGGTTCATTGAGCCGGGAGCGCGCCTCTTGGCTTTAACATCAACGGGAAGAACTATTCATGAAGCCGCCGCCATATTGGTAAAACGCGGTTTTGAACATTCAAGAATAACAGTTCTTGAGCATATTGGGGGTGTGAAAGAAAAAATAAAATATCATGAAGCCCTCGAAATTGACGAAACTCTCGATTTTGCGGATTTCAATATGCTGGCTATTAATTGTATAGCAGGGGAAAACCCTGTTTTATTACCGCGTGTTTCAGGTTTGCCTGATGCTGTTTTCATTCATGATGGCCAATTGACAAAAAGCGCGGTGCGCGCTGTAACGCTTTCAGCTTTGAGACCTTTTTCAGATGCTTTATTATGGGATATTGGAGCTGGCTGTGGGTCTGTTGCAATTGAATGGATGCGTGCAGCTCCCAATGCACGCGCCTTAGCTTTTGAAAGGGAGGAAACTCGCCTTTCAATGATTGAGGAAAACAGAAATGCGCTGGGTGTACCAAACCTTGAAATTATAAAAGGGAATGCCCCTGAAATCCTTCAAAATCAGGAAAGACCCAATGCAGTTTTTATCGGGGGTGGGTTGACGCAAGACGGCTTGTTTGAAAAGGCCTATGAATCTCTTGTGGAAGGGGGCGTTGTCGTTGTAAATGCCGTTACCCTTGAGGGCGATGCAATATTGATTGAGAAACAAAAACACTATGGCGGAGAGCTGGTGCGGCTAGATGTTTCGACAATGGTTGAAGTAGGCAGTCTTCATGCTTTGCAGCCGCGTATGTCTGTTTTGCAATTCAGGTGCGAGAAAAGATGAATCTAGAAAAAGCAAAGCTATATATTATCGGCGTTGGGCCAGGAGATAGCGACCTTATCACTCTAAAAGCGTTAAACCTTATAAAATCATGCCCTATTATTACCTACCCTGTGAATGCAGAAAGTAGTCGAAGTTTTGCCCGTGAAATTGTTGCGCCGCATCTTCCAAAATCAGTTTATGAATATGGTTTTCCAGTGCCAATGAATAAGGCAAGGGAGCCTGCCATAAAGGCTTATGATGAGGCTGCCTCAACACTTAAAACATTTCTGGATAAAGGAAACAATGTCGCGCTTTTATGCGAGGGCGATGGTTTTTTTTATGGTTCTGCCATGTATTTGGCTAATAGGTTATCAAACCATTATGAAATTGAAATTGTGCCTGGAATTACATCTGTTTCAGCCTGTGCGGCATCTATAAAACGTCCGTTAGCGGCTAGAAATGAGAGATTGAAAATCCTTCCAGCCCCAATGGATGCCATGAAGCTGGAAGTTGAGCTGGCCAATACGGAAGCGGCCGTTATTATCAAGGTTGGACGGCATTTTGAAAAAGTAAGGACCATTTTGCAAAAACTCAATCTGGAAAAGGGCGCTATTCTGATTGAAAAGGCAACAGGGCAAGATGAAAAAATAACACCCCTAGAAAACGTGGAACAAGGTCAAAAGCCTTATTTTTCAACCATTCTGGTATATCAGGGCGATGAAGGCTGGAATAAAAATGATGCAGAATAAACCCATATTATTCACGCTTTCCAAACGAGGAGAGGAAACAGCTAAAAGCTTGCAGGAAATATGGCCAGATGCAGAACTTCATGGCAATAGCAAATGCAAAAATGCGGACAGTGTTTTTGAAAATGCTATCGAACACTTACAATATTCCTTTAAAAATCAAAGGCCTATTATAGGCTTTTGCGCTGCTGGTATTCTTATTCGTGCACTTTCCCCGCTTTTGCAGAAGAAAACAGCCGAAATGCCGGTTATTGCCGTTTCGGAAGATGGTAAAATTGTTGTTCCTCTTTTGGGCGGGCATAGAGGTGCCAATCGCATGGCGACTGAAATTAGCCAACATTTCGAAGGTTTGGCGGCAATTACAACTTCAGGCGAGACACATTTTAATATCGCCCTTGATGAACCGCCAGCCCATTTGATCTTGCAAAACCCTGAAGATGCGAAAGCCTTCACAGTCTCTTTACTGGATGATGAAAAAATTTCATTTTCAGGCAATGAAGAATGGTTTTTAAACAGCAAACTTCCCTTTGATGCAGAAGGGTCTTTGAAAATTTCTGTAACATGCGAAGATGTGTGCGGAAATGATAAGCATCTTGTTTATCATGAAAAAACAATCGTTCTTGGCATGGGGGCTGAACGGGGTGCGCCCATTGAAGAGGCAATCAGGCTTGCTGAAACGTGTTTAAAAAACCATGCGTGCTCTTCTAATGCCTTGATAGCGGTTGCCTCTCTCAATCTTAAATCAGATGAGGCATGCCTTCAGGCCGTTGCAGAACATTTTCAAATACCCTTTTGGACTTATGAAAAAGCAGAACTAAAAACAGTTGAAAAGAGGCTTTTAACACCTTCAGATATTGTTGAAAAAGAAGTTGGTGTGAAAGGGGTCGCAGAAGCGGCAGCCCTTTTTGCCGCTGGTGATAAAAGTACGCTTTTGGGTGCAAAACAAAAATCAACCCGGATAACGGTTGCTTTAGGAAAGGCAGAAAATTCTCACGCCTTTAAAAAAGGGCAAGAAAGGGGGGCGCTTTTTCTTGTTGGTACGGGGCCAGGCAAAAAAGAATGGCGTTCTTTTGAAGCTGAAACCCTTCTTCAAAAAGCCGATCACTGGGTTGGATATGATTTATATCTTGATCTCATTCAAGACCTGAAAATATCACAGAAAGAACACCGTTTTCCATTAGGAGCAGAAGAAGACCGCGTTCGCTATGGTTTGGAATTAGCTGGCAAGGGTGAAAAGGTGGCTCTTGTTTGTTCAGGTGATCCCGGTATTTATGCGATGGCAACATTAGCTTATGAGTTGATGGATACGGGCGCTGCCAACGGTTTTTTAACGGATGCGGCAAAGCGGGTTGAAGTATTTGTATCCCCTGGTATCTCTGCGTTTCAAGCAGCAGCTGCGCGCTCTGGTGCACTTATTGGTCATGATTTTTGCTGTATATCCCTTTCAGATCTTTTAACGCCTCGTAACGATATTTTAAAACGGTTGGAGGCGACTTCAAAAGGCGATTTTGTAACAGCCTTTTATAATCCACGCTCTAAAAGGCGTGTCACCTTATTAGATGAGGCCTTTGAAATATTGCGCCAAAACAGGCCACCTGAGACGCCCGTTATTCTGGCTTTTGAACTTGGCCGTGATCAGGAAAGAATTACTCACACAACGCTTAAAGAAGTTAAAAGCGAAGATGTCGACATGTTAACACTTGTTATGGTTGGGTCATCCAATACCAAAAGCGTCTTAACGGGGGATGGTAAAAAATGGGCTTATACGCCGCGCGGTTATCATAGAAAGAATACAGTATGACGGTTTATTTCATCGGTGCGGGGCCAGGTGCGCCTGACTTAATTACGGTACGTGGGTTAAAGTTGATTGAACGATGTCCCGTGTGTCTTTATGCTGGCTCCCTTGTACCGGAAGAGGTTGTAAAAGCTACGCCAAAAGAGGCAAAGATTATTGATACAGCCCCTCTTGATCTTGAAGAGATCTTGGAAGAAATAATAAAAGCCCATAAAAAAGGACAGGATGTTGCACGTGTTCATTCTGGTGATCCTTCCCTTTATGGCGCGATTGCAGAACAAATGCGCCGCCTTGATGCGCTTTTGATACCCTATGAAATTATACCAGGTGTTCCAGCTTTTGCAGCAGCGGCGGCTGAAATGAAAATGGAACTCACCTTACCTGAAATTGCCCAGTCTCTGATTGTTACGCGCACATCCGGCAAGGCATCCAAAATGCCGGAAGGAGAAGAACTTGAAATTTTTGCGCGCTCGAAAGCCACATTGGCCATTCATCTATCCATTCGTAATTTAGCGCTTATTGAGAAAAAGCTCACGCCATTTTACGGTAAGGATTGCCCCGTTATCGTTGTTTACCGTGTAACATGGCCCGATCAGAAAATCATTCATGGCACGCTTGAAACCATACGCAAAAAAGTCCGGGAAGAGAAAATCACCAGAACGGCTTTGATTTTTGTTGGCTCTGTTTTCAACGAGCATGATTTCAAGGATTCGGCACTTTATGATGCTGCCCATACGCATATTTTGCGGAATAAAGGCAAGAAGAAACAGAGAGTTTAGAGCGTGTTTCCCATAAGTGAATTCACTTATGGGATAAAAACTCGCGTAAGAATAAAGGCTTAGCGCATAACAGATGAATTCATGAAAATGCATCATGCGCTAAAGGGTGTTCAATCTATCCAGCATGTCATCAACTGTGTGATACGTTTCTGCTTCAAGTTTTTTCAACCGTTTAATCATAATGACTTTTTTTTGCAGCTTCCTTGCAGCGGTAAGCTTGGCAGATGTTTCGCTGCCGCCGGCATTTTTTGTAACGAGAATATCAATTTTGTTATTTTTAAAAAAGGCTAACTCATTTTCCAGAGTATATGGAGGTCGTTTTTTAATTAATATCCAGCTTCCAGGAAGGTCAAAGTCTGGTTGTTCAATTGTACGGGCAAATAATGTTAAGTCCTTGCGTTTTAAAAACTGATGCAGTTTTTGCCGGCCGATTGTGATGAAAACTCTGGCTTTGTGAGGTAATAAGTCAATGGCTTTTTCAAGTGTTTGAACGTGCAGCCAATCATCCCCTTTACTTTCTTGCCATGCTTCACGCTCTAGCCTTAAAACCTGGATGGCAGTTTTTTGGGCAGCTTTAACGGCATTATCAGAAATTTGTTGGGCGAAAGGATGTGTTGCATCTATCAGGCAGTTTATTTTCTTCTGCTTTATATAATTTACAAGGCCACCCACGCCCCCAAAAGACCCGATACGGGTTTTACCATCAGGCAGAAGCGGGTTATCTGTACGTCCAGCAAGTGAAGTTATACACTCATAACCTTTATTTTGCGCTTTTGCAGAAAACTTTCTAGCCTCAAAAGTGCCGCCTAGAATAAGCAATCGATGAGATGTTACGCGAGATTTCATACAGAGCCTTTTCCCGTTTCTTGTGCATGGGCGATAAGGTTTCCCCCTCTATCGACAATCATAATATCAAGAGTAATGGGGGCATTTTTTAAAACATCTTTCGCTTTATTCAGCGCTTTTTGTGCGATAAGTGGCGCAAGATCCAGACCCTCTTCCAGTGCCAGTTCACGGGCATGTTTCGCGGTATTGGCGTTTTGCAACGCTTTTGCAAGCTCTCTTTTGCCAACATTTTCAGCCATTTGGGCCAAAGATTCAAAATCAACTTCACCACGTTTGGAATGCAAGTCCATTAACCCTTGTGAGAGCTTGGTTATTTTGGCAAAGCCGCCACAAATGGTAAGCTTTGCAATGGGGTTTTTGCGAATATATTTTAAAACACCGCCGACAAAATCCCCCATATCTAAAAGAGCATGATCTGGAAGGTTATAAAAATCCTGAACAGCTTTTTCAGAGGTGGATCCCGTTGCGCCTGCAACATGGGGTAAACCTTCCGCAAAGGCAACATCAATGCCACGATGGATAGAATGGATCCATGCCGAACATGAAAAAGGATGAACAATACCCGTTGTGCCTAAAATAGAAATTCCTCCTTCAATACCAAGGCGGGAATTCCAGGTTTTATGAGCAATCTTTTCACCATTTGGAACAATTATTTCCACGATAATATCGGGATCACATTGAAATTTGTGACATAAATTTTCAATTGTCGCTTTCATCATTGCGCGGGGGACGGGGTTAATGGCCGCCTCCCCAACAGGAAGGGGAAGCCCTGGCCGCGTTATTGTGCCTACGCCATTTCCTGCCTTGAATAAAATACCTTCACCTTTGATATTATGGGAAATGCGGGCAATAATCATTGCGCCATGGGTGACATCTGGGTCATCACCTGCATCTTTTATAATACCTGCTTCAAAAAAACCAGCACCCTGTTTTTCATAAGCCAGCGCAAAGGCCGGCATTTCTCCCTTTGGCAGGGTAATTGTTACAGGATCTAAAAACTTGCCAGAAAGCAATGCATGAAAAGCAGAACGGGTGGCAGCCGTTGCACAGGCACCCGTTGTCCAGCCTTTTCGTAATGGACTTTTTTGTGATGGAATATTGGATATATCGACCATTATGGATTGAAGTTTCACAAGGCTGCGTTCTATACAGGATGAAACTGTAAAATGAAGGAAATTTCGTGGGTAATCAAGTTCATAAAGGCTGTGTTTTAGCTGCACCGCATTCAGGCGCGGGAAAAACATTAGTAACTTTGGGACTTTTAAGAGCTTTAAGACGTCAAAATATCGCCGTGGAAAGCGCAAAAGTCGGGCCAGATTATATTGATCCTGCATTTCATCACAAGGCTTCAGGCAGGCCTTGTCACAATCTTGATTTATGGGCCATGGGCAAGAAAAGTCTTTTGAATAAATCTTTTGACCGGCAGGCCCTCCTCATTATTGAAGGGGTTATGGGCCTTTTTGATGGGGCTGATAATGGGTATGGTTCAACAGCTGATATTGCCGCACTTTATAAGTTACCGGTTTTTTTAATTATTGATGCAAGCGCACAGGGTCAATCAGCAGCAGCCCTTCTTCATGGTTTCAAAACCTACCGCGATGACGTTGCGATTAAAGGTATTATCTTTAACCGCGTGGCGAGTACTCGCCATGGAGAAATATTAAAAAGGGCCGCGCAACAGGTCAATTTACCTGTTTTGGGATTATTGCCAAAAGAGAGGCATTTAATGATGCCTTCTCGCCATTTGGGTCTTGTTCAGGCTGTCGAGAATGAGGATCTTGAAAACTTTATTGAAAGGGCTGCCGACTTTATAGCAGATTACCTCGATATAGCGCTTTTGCAAAATTTGATGGAAGAACCCGAAAAAGCAATGGGGTCTCAAGAAATTTTAGCGCCTTTGGGGCAAAAAATTGCTATTGCCAAGGATAAAGCCTTTTCCTTTCTTTATCCGCATCTTCTTGAAGGGTGGCAAAATCAGGGAGCTTGCCTTTCATTCTTCTCTCCACTTGAAAATGAAGCGCCAGAAGCAGAGGCAGATGCGGTTTTTTTACCTGGCGGCTACCCTGAACTTTATGCAGACCGATTGAGCGCTAATTCTATATTCTTATCCGGTCTTAAAAGTGTTACGCGAACAGCGCTTATTTATGGAGAGTGCGGGGGATTTATGGTCATGGGAGACGGTCTTGTTGATAGTAAGGGTGTGCGACATAAAATGGCAGGGCTCTTGCCACATGTGACAAGTTTCCAAGAAAAGAAGCGCCATTTAGGGTATCGCAAACTATCCCATCAAAGTGCTTTACCTTGGCCGATAAAACTACGTGGCCATGAATTTCATTATTCAAACTTAATTGGAAATACTGTTGGTACGCCTCTTTTCGAAGCTGAAACAGCACGCGGTGAAGAACTGCTTCCCATGGGTTTGCAAGAAGGGCGAATAATGGGATCTTACGCCCATATTATTTCATCAGACGAGGAAGAGTAAATGACAGCCTTGATGGTGATGGGGACAGGCTCTGATGTTGGTAAGTCATTGATTGTCGCAGGTCTTTGCCGGGCTTTAAAAAGGCGCGGTATAAATGTTGCTCCTTTTAAACCACAAAATATGTCGAATAATGCAGCCGTTACCAAATGCGGTGGGGAGATTGGTCGTGCTCAGGCTTTACAAGCGCGTGCTGCCAGCATCGAACCTGATGTTGATATGAATCCTGTCTTGTTAAAGCCAGAAAGCGAAACAGGCAGCCAGGTTATTGTGCAAGGAAAGCGCGTTGCAACGTTAAGTGCGCGGGATTACTTTAAAAATCGCCATCGGTTTTTACCAAATATTATGGCAAGTTTTGAGGCCTTGAAAAAAAACTATGACATTGTGCTTGTTGAAGGGGCAGGCAGTCCTGCTGAAGTGAATTTGCGAAAGGGGGATTTGGCTAATATGGGGTTTGCCTCAAAAGCCAATATTCCGGTTTTATTAGTAGGAAATATTCATCGCGGTGGCGTTATCGCCTCATTGGTTGGTACAAAACTTCTTCTACCTGAAAAGGATTCACGCCTGATCAAAGCTTTTCTGATTAACAATTTTCACGGTGATACAAGTCTTTTCAACGAAGGGCTTGCTGTTATTAAAGAAAAAACGGGCTGGCATTCAGCTGGCATTGTGCCACATTTTAAAGACGCCAGAAAATTGCCAGCAGAAGATGCCGTTATTTTGGAAAAGATGGAACGGGGATCAGGTAAAGGGTTAAAAATTGCCGTTCCACGTTTACCACGAATTGCCAATTTTGATGATTTAGACCCATTACGCCTTGAAGATGGGGTTTCCCTTTCTTTCATTCATGAAGGGGAGGCTTTGCCAGGTGATGCAGATCTTGTTTTAGTTCCAGGATCAAAAGCAACCATGGCTGACCTTGCTTTTTTCAAAAAACAGGGATGGGATATTGACCTGAAAGCCCATTTACGCCGTGGTGGCAGGGTTTTGGGGCTTTGTGGCGGCTATCAGATGTTAGGCGAAAAACTACATGATCCTTTACATATTGAAGGTCAAATACCTTCAATGGAGGGTCTTGGTCATTTACGGGTAGAAACCACGTTGACAAAAAATAAAGCGTTGCAAAAAGTCAAAGCGGTTCATGACACGAGCGGCCTTTCCTTTAAAGGGTATGAGATGCACCTGGGGGAAACGATCGGCATAGATTGCAAAAGGCCTTTTGCAAAAATTGAAGGGAGAGCTGAAGGCGCTATTTCGCAAAACGCACAGGTGGAAGGAACTTATCTTCATGGCCTTTTTTCAGATGATGTTTTTCGCAAGGCTTACCTATCCTCCTTTGGTTGTCAGATGGGCAATTATTCTTATGAACAAACGATAGAAGAGACGCTTGATAAACTGAGCAATCATCTTGAAGAAAATCTTGATGTTGATCTGCTTCTTTCTTTCGCCAAAAGAGGGGCCCTTGCAAGAAAAGGAGGGGAGGCATGAGCCTGGTTCATGGTGGCGCGTTAAACGATGCCATGCAGTTTTCAGAAAAACTGGGTTTTGCAAGCGGCAAAAAAGAAGACTGGCTGGATTTGTCAACGGGCATAAATCCTTGTGCCTATCCTTTGCCTGAATTTACTTTGGAAGATTGGCAAAAATTACCCGAGCCAGATGATCTTGCAAGGCTTGTTAAAGAAGCCGACAGGTATTTTGGCTTAGATGATGAGAAAAATCTTTTGCCGATTAGCGGCAGTGCCTTGGCCATTCAGTTATTAGCGTTTTTTTTGAAAGGGTGGAAAACATATCTATTAAATCCGACTTATGGAGATTATGGCAGAGCATGGCCAGAGCATGGACACTTTGAAAAACTGGATGAAGTGGCATTAGGAAATCTTGTCGTTATCACCAACCCGAATAACCCTGATGGCAGGCGTTTCTCCTGCGCTGAATTATCTGATTTTGCAATAAAAAACTCACAAAGAGGCGGCTTTCTAATAGTCGATGAAGCTTTTGGCGATTTATATCCGCAAGATAGTATTATCCACCTTACAAAGACACAAAATGTGATTGTTTTAAAATCGTTTGGTAAGTTTTTTGGCTATGGCGGGTTACGGCTGGGTTTTATTGCAGCACCCGATAATATGATAAAAAAACTAGCGCCATTATTAGCGTCATGGCCTATTTCCGGCCCTGCCATCAAGTTTGGTATTAAAGCTTATGCAGATGATGATTGGCATAGCCATACCAGAATTTTATTACACCAAAAAACGGAAAGAATAACAGCTCTATTCAAGGAAACCGGGCTTGAAATAAAAGGGCAAACTTCCCTTTTTACGCTTATTGAAAATGATAAAGCGGAAAACCTTTTTCATAACCTCCTAAAGCACAAAATTTATATACGTTACTTTTTAGAGTATCCAGGGCTTTTACGTTTTGGCCTTCCTAAAACGCTGGATGATTTTGAACGATTGAAAAAGGCGCTGTACGCATGATGACGCTGCTTGCCCTGAATGTGCTGATTGCTTTTCTTGCCTTGGGGGTTGAGCGCCTTATCGGTTATCCAGACTGGCTTTATAAAATCATCCGCCATCCGGTTGTTTGGATGGGGGGGATAATTTCTCTTTTTGATAAACTGTTTAATCGGGAAGACCGCTCTTTTGAGGCTCGTAAATTGTCTGGTGCCTTTTGTCTTCTGGCGCTTTTGGTTGTGGTGTTTGTCGTTACAATGCCGCTTATGCTGTTTCTGCGTTCAATTTCAGGCGGTTTTTTAATTGAGGCTTTTTTAGCAACATCCCTATTGGCGCAAAAATCTTTGGGCGCACATGTGCAAGATGTTTTTGATAGGCTTGGTGCATCACTTGATGAAGGAAGGCAATCTGTTAGCCATATTGTAGGGCGTAACCCTGATGAATTATCAAAAAGCGATATTTCGAAAGCGGCTATTGAAAGCCTTGCTGAAAATACATCGGATGGCATTATTGCGCCACTTTTTTATCTTGCTCTTTTTGGTCTGCCAGGGGCGGTTCTTTATAAGGCAATCAATACCGCCGATAGCATGATTGGCCATCGTTCGTCCAAATATGCTGCTTTTGGCTGGGCCTCAGCCCGTTTGGATGACATTATTAACTATATACCTGCCCGTTTAACCGGTCTTTCTTTTGCTGGAGCTGCCATTTACAGAAGAAATACAAGCATGAAACACGCATTAAAAGCCATGAACCGCGATGCCCGCCAGCACGTCTCACCCAATGCCGGCTGGCCAGAAGCAGCTATGGCCGGTGCTTTGGGAATAGTGTTAGGGGGGCTGCGCTCTTATGGCGAAAAGCAGATTCAATTGGCGACAATGGGGAGTGGACGTGAAAACTTGACAAGAAGCGATATAGAAAGCGCCTTAAAGCTCTATTGGGAAAGCCTTACCTTATGGCTTATTTTCACAGGGTTTCTTGCTTTACTTCTATAGCCAAGCTCATATAAAATGATTATGAATTTTGGCTATATTCCTTTGTTTACGCTCAGCTTTTCTTTTAAAATGATACTCATTTTAAAAGGCTTACACTATATATTATAAGAGCTTTTAAAAATTCACACCCTTAAAAAATCAAAAATCCCTGTTCAGAAAGTAAAAATCGATATAAAAGGCATGAAGCTTAAAGCTTGTGGGTTGATTGAAGCAAAGGAGCCTCATCTTGCTCGAAAAACAGAAAATTCGCCATGACTGGACACGTGAAGAGGCCGATATTCTTTATAATCAGCCCTTTAATGATTTGTTGTTTCAGGCGCATTCCGTCCACCGCCAGTATTTTGACCCTAATCAAGTACAAAGAAGTAAGCTTTTAAGCATTAAAACCGGTGGATGTGCGGAAGATTGTTCTTATTGCAGTCAATCTGCCCGAAATGGTGCAAAACTGCCTGCTTCCAAGTTAATGGAAGTTGAAGAGGTCCTTGAAAAGGCAAAAAAAGCCAAAGCAGAAGGGGCCACTCGCTATTGCATGGGCGCTGCATGGCGCTCGCCCAAAGACCGCGATATGGAAACGTTGGAAGCCATGGTGCGCGGGGTCAAAGAGCTTGGCATGGAAACTTGCATGACACTTGGCATGCTGGATGATGAACAAACAGGCCGCTTGAAAGAGGCTGGCCTTGATTATTATAACCACAACATCGATACCTCTGAACGTTATTATTCAAAAATCATCACAACCCGCACTTTTACCGATAGACTTGAAACACTGGAGCGCGTACGTGAAGCGGGCATTAAAGTCTGTGCAGGTGGTATTATTGGTATGGGCGAGGAGCAGATGGATCGTGTAGATATGCTGTTAGCGCTTGCCAATTTGAAAGAACATCCTGAAAGCGTGCCAATCAATCTGTTAATTCCGATTGTGAAAACACCCCTGGCAGATATGAAAAAGCTGGACCCCATTGAATTTGTACGCACCATTGCTCTTGCGCGCGTTTTAATGCCAAAATCGCATGTTCGTCTCTCTGCTGGCCGTACAGAAATGAGTGATGAAATGCAGGCCATGTGCTTTTTTGCCGGTGCTAATTCCATTTTTGTGGGCGATACATTGTTGACAGCTGACAACCCTGAAGAGGATAAAGACGCAAAACTTTTTAATCGCTTGGGGATTGACGCTATGGCAGCTCATTCCCACGGGAACAGATGACAAACCTGATAAATTATGAAAAAACGCTGGCAGCGTTAAAGTCCCGTGATAGATATCGCGCCTTATTGCCGCAAACTGGCCACGACTTTTCGTCTAATGATTATTTGGGCCTTGCAGGCTCAGATATTTTAAAACAAGCAGTCTTTAAAGCGCTTGAACGGGGGGTTCCCGTTGGTTCTGGTGGTTCTCGCCTTTTACGCGGAAATGCACATGAGCATGAAAAACTGGAAGAGGAAGCCGCTTCATTTTTTGGTACGCAAAGCGCGCTTTTTATGGGTGGTGGCTTCAATGCTAATTTGGCCATTTTTGCTACATTACCTAAGAAAGGCGACTTAATCGTCTATGATAATCTTATTCATGCCAGCATTCACGATGGGATGCGCTTGAACTCTGCTGATTGTTTCGCTTTTCGACATAATGATAAAGGCCATGCAGAAGACGTGATAAAAGCCTGGCGTAAAGAGGGTGGCAAAGGAACGATTTTTATCAGCATTGAAAGTGTTTACAGTATGGAAGGGGACAAAGCACCACTTGCAGATTTTATTACTCTTTCCAAAGAACATGAAGCATTTTTAATTGTTGACGAGGCCCACGCAACAGGTTTTTTGGGTAGCAAGGGGCGCGGCCTTTCACATGAGTTTGCAGATTATGAAAATTTGATCACACTTCATACATGCGGTAAGGCATTAGGTGTTTCAGGTGCGTTGATATGCGGAAAGTCTGTTCTTATTGATATATTAATCAATAAAGCACGAAGTTTTATTTATACAACTGCGCCCTCTCCCCTCAATGCAGCTTTAGTGCGAGTTTCTCTTGAAATTTTAGAAAGTGGCACACGGCAAAAAGCTTTACAAAATTTGGTTCTCTACGCGCAGCAACAGGCAGAATATCATTTAGGGCTTAAAAAACCTTCTACCCAGATTATCCCTGTAATCATAGGTGGAAATAGGCCCACCATGATGCTGTCGAAAAAGTTACAGGAAAAAGGGTTTGATATTCGTGGCATACGCCCGCCCACAGTGCCACGTGGTACAGCGCGTTTGCGGGCTTCCATTACCCTTAATGTTACAAAAGATGTCATTGCAGCCCTTTTTAAACAGATAGCCCTTGAAAGAAAGGCGCTTTCATGAATAAGACGATCATTGTTACCGGTACAGATACGGATGTTGGTAAAACTGTTTTTTCTGCCGTTCTGGCTGGCGCTTTAAAGGCTACTTATTGGAAGCCCGTTCAATGTGGTTTTGATGAAGGCTGTGACAGGAAAAAGGTAGAGGCTTTAGCCAATGTTAAAACCTTGCCTGAAATCTATAAGCTGGCCTTACCTGCCTCGCCGCATCTGGCGGCTGAGGCTGAAAATATAATATTGGACGATAAGCGTATGATTTTACCTGATGTTTCACCTCTCGTTGTTGAAGGCGCGGGAGGGCTGATGGTGCCTCTTAATCGAAAAATGCTTTATCTTGATTTACTTGCCCGTTGGCAAAAGCCTGTCATTTTATGTTGCCGAACAAGTTTGGGTACAATTAATCATTCCCTCCTTTCAATTGCGGCCTTAAAAAAGGTCGAATGCCCCATTTTAGGACTTGCCTTTATTGGCGATGAAAATAAGCAGGTTGAGGAAACAATTTGCCAATTTGCCAATGTGAATAGATTAGGCCGATTGCCATTTTTGAAGGATTTGACGGGAAAAGCTCTTGCGAAATCTTTTAATGAACAGTTTGACACAGAAGATATACAAAAAAGACTAGAGGCCTTTAATGTCTCCTGAAGAAATGCGCGCTTTTGATGCCAAACATTTATGGCATCCCTATACTAATGTTTTAAAGCCTGGCCCAACGCATTTGGTTAAAAGTGCTAAAGGTATTGAAATTGAATTGGAGGATGGGACAAAACTCATTGATGCTATGGCCTCTTGGTGGAGCGCTATTCATGGATATGCCCAAAGGGCAATGGTGCAGGCGTTACATGAACAGGCATGTCAATTGCCCCATATTATGTTTGGTGGCCTAACCCACGAGCCTGCCATTGAGCTGGGTGAAAAACTGCTTGCAATCACACCGCCTTCTCTTAATCATATTTTTTATGCTGATAGTGGTTCTGTTTGTGTGGAAGTAGCTATGAAAATGGCTGTTCAATATCATTTTTCAACCGGCAATCCACAAAAAACAAAGTTTTTAAGCCTGCGTTCCGGCTATCATGGTGATACCTGGAAAGCCATGAGTGTATGCGACCCTGTCACAGGCATGCACCACCTTTTCAAAGGGGCTTTAAGCGTGCAACATTTTGTTCAAAGTCCGCCTATTTCATTTCATGAAAATTGGGTCGATGATGGAGACAAAAACGGTTTAGATGAATTGGAAAAATACCTTGCAGAAAACCATGAAAATTTGGCTGCATTCATTTTAGAACCTGTTGTGCAAGGGACTGGAGGAATGATTTTTTATCATCCCTCTTATTTAAACAAAGCCCGGACTTTATGTGAGCAATATAATGTTCTTCTGATTTTTGATGAAATTGCCACCGGTTTTGGGCGTACAGGAAAGCTTTTTGCAACATATCATACGCATATAGAACCAGATATTTTATGTCTTGGCAAAGCGTTAACAGGCGGCATGATGTCTTTTGGGGCAACCATGGCATCAAGTCGTATTGCAGAAGGTATCGGCAAAGGAAGCCCAGGCCTTTTTATGCATGGGCCAACCTTTATGGGTAATCCTCTTGCTTGCCGCGTGGCTCTGGCCAGTTTGAATTTACTGGAAAGTAGAAATTGGCAAGGTAGAGTAAAAACGATTGAACAAGGCCTTCAGCAGGGGCTGGCAATGGCAAGTAGCTTGGATGCCGTAAAGGATATTAGGGTCCTAGGCGCTATTGGTGTTATTGAAATGAAACATGAAATAAGTGCCGATAAAGCCCACGCTTACACAAAAGAATTAGGCGTTTGGTTGCGTCCCTTTGGTCATAATATCTATTGTATGCCGCCTTATATTTGTAATGAAGAAGAGATTACAAAAATAACCGGGGCGATGGTAACCCTTGCCCAAAGGCTTTAAAGATAATGCATTATGAATGGTTGAAAAGGCGCGAGGGCGCAAGGGATCTTATTATCGTTTTTGGCGGATGGGCTATTGGCCCTTCTGTTTTTTCACATTTACGCGGTGAGGCAGATATCCTTTTTTTATCCGATTATCGGGATTTGTTGTGCGATTTACCAGACTTATCAGCTTATGAAAATCGTTTCATGATTGCCTGGTCTTTTGGTGTGGCAGCCTTTGGCCATTGGCAGCACAATAATGATATGGAATTTAAAAGAAAAATTGCTTTATGCGGTAGCCCTTACCCGATAGATAAAAAATTGGGCATTCATCCTGTCATTTTTAAAAGAACAATAGAAAGCCTGGATGACCAAACCTATCAAGATTTCAGACAACGATGTTTTAATGAGAAGGCTCCATATCAACCAATCGATGTTGAAGAGAGACGGGAAGAGCTTTTATGTGTTCAAAAGCGCGGGCCGGCTCCAGATGTGTTATGGGATAAAGTTATAATTGCAGAAAATGATGCAATTTTTCCTTTAAAAAATATGGAAAGCGCTTTTGCAGATAATCTGGATAAAATAGTAAAACTGCAAAGCGCACATGTGCCGTTTTCACATTTTAAAACATGGCAGGAGGTGCTTTTTTAGCAATGGTCTCTCCTTCCCAAAAAGTGAAAAATAGCTTTCAACGTAGTTTTGCCCATTATCATGAGGCCGCAATCGTTCAATCAGAAATCGCAAAAACGTTAGCGCAAGCGCTTCAAAAATATGAAACAAAAATTCCTCGTCTTTTAGAGTTTGGTGCCGCAACAGGCCATTTAACAGAAACAATGTTGAAATATTTTTATATTGAAACATATTTTGCTAATGATCTGGTTACTCATTCAGAAAATTATTTAAAGCCTTTATTCGAGAAGACAAAAATTGAATATCAGTTTTTAGAAGGAGATGTTCAACAGTGTTCCTTGCCTAAAAACTTAAATGCGATAATTTCTAGTTCGACACTACAATGGATAAAAAACCCCAAAAGCCTTTTCAAACGCTTTCATAATATTTTGGAAAAGGATGGGTTATTAGTCTTTAGCACTTTTGCACCCAATCATTTTCAAGAATTAAGGGGCTTTAACAGCAAATCAGCAGCTTTAACATATTTGGATAAGGACACGCTCTACTTAATGTTAGGCCAAGATTTTCATGTTTTAGATTTCCGGCAAGAAGAGAAAGTATTAGAATTTGAAACGCCCAGAAAAGTGCTGCATCATTTAAGAAAAACCGGCGTCAACGCCAATGCCGGCCACCATTGGACAAAAGGTAATCTGCTCGCGTTTGAAGAAGCCTATCGTGCGCGGTTTTCAGTCAAAGGAAAAATACCGCTTACCTATGCGCCGGTTTATATTATTGCCCAGAAATATTAAGAAACGCTGGCATTTGGAGCGTGTTTCCCATAAGTGAATTCACTTATGGGATAAAAACTCGCGTAAGAATAAAAGCTTAGCGTATAATAGATGAATTCATGAAAATGCATCATGCGCTAGCGTAAGCCTTATAAAATGATCATCATTTTATAAGAAAAGCTGAAGGCAAACAAAAAAGATATAGCCAAGGTTCATTATCATTTTATATGCGCTTGGTTGTATTTAGCGCTAACCTTTCATTTTTAAAGGCAGCCCAGCGGCAATGAAATAGACTTCATCTGCCGTTGCAGCTAATTTCTGGTTCGTTAACCCCTGAATATCGCGGAAATGGCGGCCAAGTTTATTATCGGGAACGATCCCAAGTCCCACCTCATTGGAGACAAAGATAAGTTTTGCCTGATTATCCATTAAGGTATTGATAAACTCCTCAACAGCCCCTTCAACATCATCCCCGCGTAACAACAGATTGCTTAACCATAAAGTTATGCAATCAAGCAGGATTATAGCATTGGGGTGACTGTATTGCTCCAAGAAAACAGAAGGATTAAAGGGGGCTTCAACTGTGTGCCAGTCTTTTTCTCGTTGCTCTTGATGAAGTTTAATGCGGTTTTTCATCTCATCATCAAAAATCTGGGCTGTTGCAATGTAAAACCGCTTTCCTTCAGGGTTTGCATTCAGCCAATTATCAGCCAGTTTTTCTGCAAAGCGACTTTTTCCGGATCGTGCGCCCCCTAAAACAAGACTTATCATGATTATGAGGCATCCGTTTTATTGGGGGAGGTTTGTGTTGGAAGACGGGCAATGAAGTGTCCGCGCATTTCATCTGGCCACTGTTTGAAAGGAACCTGGCCTGTTTTGCTTTGTCCATGTTTATCAAACCATTCAACAATCGCTTCTGCAGCTTCTCGTTTAGGTTCAAAACGCCCTGCAAGATAGGAAAAACGCTCATTGTCGGATAAAACAACATTGCAATGCTCTGAGCAGGCCCATAAGCAATCCTGTTTTTGGATCGTTACGTCATCACGCCCTGCAAGAACAGCTTCCAGATGGTCGGTTAAAACTTCACCGCCTGCTTTGCCATTTTCATTAAGTTTCTCATCACTTGTCATTTTGCAGGTTTGGCAAACAATAATTGTGCGGCTCATAAAACGTTCCCTTTATAATTCGATAGAATATAAAGGACATCAAACCAGCCTTGGCAAGGTAGAATTTAAAATATTATTTTGATTAATTGTTACCTTGTGCAGCTTGTTTAGCACGTAGTGCCGCAGAGGCCGTTGATCTATTTGAAATAACCTCTCGTGGTTCAGGGCCAAAATAGCCCCCTTCATTCACAAAGGGGCGCGGCTGCAAAATTACAGAGCGAATGCGTTGTGATATTGCTTTGGCAGAAAGTGGCTTGGCAAGAACTTCATGAACGCCCAATTGGCGGGCTTCTGCAATACGTTTTCGCTCGGTATGCGCTGTAACCATGATAACAGGTACATAGGCCATTGGATGGTCGGGCTGGCGTATCATCCGCATGACATCAGAGCCATCAAGCACAGGCATTACCCAGTCTAACAGCACAATATCAGGCATGACACGTTCAATTAATTCAAGCGCTGCCGCGCCGTCTTCTGCTTCATGGATTTGCCTGCACCCAAAGCCCTGTAACATATTGCGAATAATAGTACGCATATAAGCGCCATCTTCAGCAACAACAAAAGATAATTCTGAAAAATCAACATCGGACACAATAAGGCCTACTCAATACAAATGGCACAGTCCGATTAATTTAACACTTGAGAGCTAATGATCTGTTAAGCCTTACCGGAAAGTTACGATCGTTGTTTTTTTATGAAATGATCAAGGGTCAATAAATCGTGGTGACGTAATAAAAATAACACGGCAAAAGCACCAAGGGTTGGTATGCTTGTGAGAAGAAGGTTATTCGGGTAATTCGTAAAATTCAAAAACCCTGGTATTGCACCAAAAGTACCAACCAAATGCATTGCAAGCATCAGCGCATAAAAAACTGTTTGTTTGTAACCAATCACAAAAAGAACAACAATGAGCATTTGCACTGAACCAACAGCAAATGAATAATCCTGTGTTATAAATTCAAGCCCATAAGAGCCTCTGAAGACATTTACCATCCACTCAGGACGGAAGAATTTTAAACTGGCCCAAAGTCCTAAGAAAAGAGCAAGAGTGACCCTTAATATAAGAAGTCCATAAGCGAGTCTTTTAGGACAAAGAGACAAATTATGATTAGGCATATTATTTTTCTTTATTCAGGTGCCACAGAAAGTGCGATGAACAACTTCTTTATCATCAGGTAGTTGGTCAAAAGTGGTTTCATCATGTCTGCTATCAAAAGGATTTTTAAGCGCTTGTGTCAATTGAAAAAAAAGTGAAAAGTCCTGGTTGTCCTCGGCTGCCCTAATCGCTTTCTCAATCAAATGATTTCTTGGAATGAGAACGGGATTAGCTTTCAACATGGTTTTTTGGGTTTCTTGTAAATCCTGTATTTTCAAGCGCTCACGCCATCTATTTAACCAATCGGGATATTTTTTTAAATCGGGTTCGATAGGGGCATCGCTTTTGATCCAATGGGCAAGTCTGCGGAAGCTTTTTGTAAAGTCTGCTTCCTCTTTATGTAAAATATCAAGAAATTCTTCAATGAGGGTATCATCCCCTGTCTGCACCATATGTAGCCCAAGTTTTCTCGCAAATAGTGCAGTAAAGTTTTGCTTGAATAAAGCTGGATATTGGTTGATTTGTTCTTGCCCCTTTTCAATAGCGCGCGTTTCATTTTCATCAATTATAGGCAGAAGAGATTGCGCCAGCTTCACCAAATTCCATTGTCCGATAGGGGGTTGGTTGCCAAAAGCATAGCGTCCCATTTCGTCAATAGCGCTGAATTTTTTGGCTGGATCGTAAATATCAAGGAATGCACAAGGACCATAATC
>CALHLB010000032.1 GCA_938034375.1 uncultured Alphaproteobacteria bacterium
TTTTTATCTCATAAGTGAATTCACTTATGGGAAACACGTTCTAATGCGCTTTTAAATTTTTAAGTTATTATTTTTATTTCGATGGTCCAATCATCAATTCTGGGCGCACATATTTATCAAACTCTTCTGCGCTTAGAAGGCCAAGTGCTAAAGCTTCCTCTTTCAAGGTTGTCCCGTTTTTATGGGCAGCTTTAGCAATCTTCGTTGCGTTGTCATAACCGATATAAGGGTTAAGTGCTGTTACCAACATCAATGAGCGCTCCATTAAAGATTTGATGTTTTCTTCATTCGCTTCAATGCCTGCAACACAACGATCCGTAAAGGAAACAGCCGCATCCCCCAAAAGTTTAATGGATTGCAGCATCGCATACCCCATAACGGGATTATAAACATTAAGTTCAAAATGACCCTGAGAGCCAGCAAAAGCAATGGTTGTCTGATTACCCATCACCTGTGCACATACCATCGTCATGGCTTCGCATTGTGTCGGGTTTACCTTGCCCGGCATGATAGAGGAACCCGGCTCATTTTCAGGCAATGACAATTCACCTAAACCAGAACGCGGGCCAGAACCTAAAAGACGAATATCATTCGCAATTTTGAAAAGAGAAGCTGCAACCGTATTCAAGGCACCATGGGCATAAACATAGGCATCATGTGCCGCTAAAGCTTCAAATTTGTTGGGAGCCGTTCGAAAAGGCAGGCCCGTAATATCAGATACGGCTGCCGCAAAATCCTTGTCAAAACCAACCTTTGAATTCAGGCCCGTACCAACAGCTGTGCCGCCTTGCGCCAGCTCATAAAGGCCGTCAATCGTTTCTTCCACACGTTTAATACCCTGTGCGACTTGATGGGCATACCCTGAAAATTCCTGTCCCAATGTTAATGGCGTTGCATCTTGCGTATGTGTGCGACCGATTTTGATAATGTCTTTGAAACTCTCAGACTTCTCTTCCAGCGCTTTTAGAAGATGCTTGAGACCAGGCAATAAAACGGAATTAATTTCACGAGCAGCAGCAATATGCATGGCTGTTGGAAATGTATCATTAGACGATTGCCCCATATTACAATGGTCATTTGGGTGGACCGGCTCTTTTGAACCAATAACACCACCCATCAATTCAATGGCGCGGTTGGCAATAACCTCATTGGCATTCATGTTAGACTGTGTACCAGAACCTGTTTGCCAGACAACAAGGGGAAAATGTGCATCTAAAGCCCCTGTCGCTACCTCATTTGCCGCCTGTTCTATGGCTTTGGCACGTTCATCATCAAGCTTGCCCATTTTATTATTCACACGGGCAGCAGCTTGTTTTACAATACCCAAAGCATGAATTAACGGTAAAGGTTGGGTTTCCCCACCAATTGGAAAATTCATGATTGAGCGTGCCGTTTGTGCACCAAAATATTTTCCTTCAGGAATATCAAGAGCGCCGAATGAATCACTTTCGCTGCGGGCTGGAATGGTAGGCATTATTCTCTCCATGAGTTTACCAGATAAAGGGCCAGAATTTGGCTGCAACAATAGCCACAATCGCGAAAGACGCAAGGTCATAACCGCCTTAAAAACAGAGTGTACGCCCAGATTTCATATAAGATTGAGAAAGATTGTAAAAAACAAACATTATTCTTAATTAAGGCTATATCATTTTTCAAATAAGTATGATAATGAGACTTAAAGTCTCATTATCTGCGTATACTTGAGTATACTTTACGTTTAATAATTATGAGATATACAATTCAGAGAATTCTGCAACAAAGCTTCTGGACTTACGGAATGATTATTCTGGCATCAAGATTTCAAGGCATACTTGGAATAAATGCTATTTCCGAACGATGAAGGTGACTGAGCAGTTTTCCAGCGGCGCCCGCGCCGCTTCTAGGAGGTAATTAGGTTGGCAATGAGTGAAAGAAATCTGGATACATCGCCCCATGTATCCGATGAAATACGCAAGACAACGTGCTATATGTGCGCCTGTCGTTGCGGTATTAACGTCCATATCCGTAAAGATGAAAACGGTAAAGAAAAAGTTCGTTATATTGAAGGTAATCGCGACCACCCCATCAATAAAGGTGTTTTGTGCGCGAAGGGTTCTGCCGGTATTATGCAGCACTATTCCCCTGCCCGCCTGAAAAAACCTTTGAAACGTGTTGGTGAACGTGGCGAAGGAAAATTTCAGGAAATTGAATGGGATGAAGCGTTAGATATTGCCACAGACTGGCTTTCAGATGTTCGTAAAACGGATCCCAAAAAACTCGCTTTTTTTACTGGTCGTGATCAAAGTCAATCTTTCACAGGATGGTGGGCGCAACAATTTGGTACACCTAATTTTGCAGCCCATGGCGGCTTTTGTTCGGTTAATATGGCCGCTGGCGGTATTTATACTTTTGGAGGCGCCTTCTGGGAATTTGGCGCCCCTGACTGGGATAATACAGAATTTTTCATGATTTTCGGCGTAGCTGAAGATCACGATTCAAATCCGATTAAAATTGGTCTTTCCAAACTTAAAAAACGTGGCAAAAAAATTGTCGGCGTTAATCCGGTTCGCACCGGCTATAATGCCATTGCTGATGAATGGGTTGGTATTACGCCTGGAACAGATGGCCTGTTCATTTTGTCGCTCGTTCATGAACTTCTTAAAGCCGGCACAATCGATCTTGATTATCTTATCCGCTATACTAATGTACCATGGCTTGTGATTGATAATCCCGATGGCAAAGACCATGGTCTTTTTGCCCGTGATAAAGATGGCAATGCCCTTGTCTTTGATCGTACAAGCAATAGCATTAAGGCTTACAATGCTAAAGGCATTAAACCTCATGTAAAAGGTTCTTTCACCCTTGATGATGACACAAAAGTATGCCCAGCCTTTGAACTTCTGACTGGAAAATATCTGTCTAATGACTATGCCCCTGAAAATATTTCAGAAAAAACAGGCGTTTCTGCCAATCAGATCAAGCGGTTGGCGCAAGAAATAGCAGAGGCCGCGTTTAAAAGTGAAGTTGTGATCGACCAGCCGTGGACGGACATGAAGGGTGAAAAACACGATAAGATGGTTGGCCGTCCAGTATCATTTCATGCCATGCGCGGTATTTCTGCCCACTCAAACGGTTTTCAAACCTGCCGCGCTTTGCACATGCTGCAAATCCTTTTAGGCTCAATTGACTGCCCAGGCGGTTTCCGATTCAAACCTCCTTATCCACGCCCGATTCAAGCACAGCCAAAACCCCATGGTGATGGCAAACCAAATGAACCTTTAGCAGGCCCGCATCTTGGTTTTTTATCTGATCCGTCACATCTTCTTTTACAGGAAGATAATTTAACACCACAAAGGATTGACCGCGCCTATTCATGGGATGCGCCTATGTCATCGCATGGTTTGATGCATATGGTAATTTCCAATGCCCATGCTCAAAACCCTTATCCGATTGATGTTTTGTTTATGTATATGGCTAATATGTCGTGGAACTCATCCATGAACACAGCCGGCGTTATGAAAATGTTGACGGATAAGAAAGAAAATGGCGATTATGTCATTCCCAAACTTATCTATTCAGATGCTTATTCTTCTGAAATGGTGGCATTTGCTGATTTGGTTTTACCTGATACGACTTACCTTGAGCGCCATGATGCCATTTCATTGCTCGACCGTCCCATTAGTGAACCAGAAGCAATGTGCGACGCTATTCGCTGGCCCGTTTTTGAACCGGATCGTGATGTAAAAGGCTTTCAGTCTGCCTTACTTGATTTAGGCGCCCGCCTTGGCCTACCAGCCATGGTAAATGATGATGGGTCGCAAAAATATCAAGATTATGCCGACTATATTGTCAATCATCAGAGAAAACCTGGTGTTGGACCGCTTTCTGGTTGGAGAGGGAATGGCGAACAGACAGGCCGCGGTGAACCAAATGCCGACCAGATCAATAAATATATTGAAAATGGCGGCTTTTCTGAAACCCATGTTCCAAAAGAGGCGCTTTATTTCAAACATGCCAATAAGGCATGGCAGGATTTTGCTGTTGAAATGGGGCTTCAAGATGGGCATGTTGAAAATGTGTTCCAGCTTTATCTGGAGCCACTTCGTAAATTCCAGCTTTGTGCGGAAGGGAAAGCCGAACCGGTTGCACCTGATACTCATAAAGAGCGTATTTTGAATTGTTTTGACCCTCTACCAGATTGGTATGAACCATTTGAAGGTACAGGCATTGATGAGGAGAAATATCCTTATCACGCTCTAACACAACGCCCTGCGGCTATGTACCATTCATGGGGTTCACAAAATGCATGGTTGCGCCAAATTCATGGTACAAATCCAATGTATGTTCCAGGTGAAATTTGCGATAAAGCGGGCCTTAAAGATGGCGATTGGGCTTATGTGTCCTCTCACCATGGCAAGATTAAAGTTCCTGTTAAGCGCATGGACGCTGTTAATTCAAAAACCATGTGGACATGGAATGCCATTGGTAAACGTAAAGGCGCATGGGCTTTGGATGAAGATGCACCAGAAGCAACAAAAGGCTTCTTGCTTAATCATCTTATCCATGAACTTTTACCCCCTAAAGGAGATGGCCTGCGCTGGTCGAACTCTGACCCGATTACGGGCCAGGCAGCATGGTTTGACCTGCGCGTAAATATTGAAAAAGCCGAGGCAGGGGCAGAGGTTTCAGAACCACAATTCCCTGCCCAGCAAAATGCAGGCTTTAAAACAACTGACACTGTAACTTTCGGCAAGGAGTGGACAAAATGACAACTTTGCCAGCTTCCACCAATAAAAAACTTGGTCTCGTTATCGACCTTGATGTCTGCGTTGGCTGCCATGCCTGCGTGGTCAATTGTAAGGAATGGAATACGGGCGGCTATGGCGCTCCTTTGGGCGATAGCGATGCTTATGGCAGCAACCCTGTAGGAGCATGGCTTAACCGTATCCACACATTTGAAGTAACGCCAGATGATGTACCTGCTTCCATTGTTCATTTTCCTAAATCCTGTCTTCACTGTGAGGATGCGCCTTGCGTAACCGTTTGTCCAACAGGGGCAAGCTATAAACGCACCGATGATGGAATTGTTCTGGTTGAAGAAGATAAATGTATTGGCTGTGGTCTTTGTGCATGGTCTTGCCCATATGGCGCACGCGAAATGGATCCTGTTGAGCAGGTTATGAAGAAATGTACTCTTTGTGTGGATCGTATTTATAACGAAAACATACCTGAAATTGACCGAACACCTGCCTGCGTACGTACATGCCCTGCTAATGCCCGTCATTTCGGAGATTTTGCAGATCCAAATTCCGATGTCTCAATCATGACCCGCGAACGCGGTGGCATGGACCTGATGCCGGAAATGGGCACAAAACCTGTCAATCAATATTTGCCGCCTCGTCCAAAAACACGGCCTGAGGCTGCCCCTCAGATCACAACACCTGAACCAAAGGCTGAAGGCGGTCTTTTGGGATGGGTTGATAAAATGTTGGAGGCTATCTAATGCATCCCGCTCTCTCGGTTATTTTCTTCACTGTTGTCTCTGGTGCCGGTTTCGGCCTGATCTTCATGCTGGGTCTTGGTATTCCTATGCCTGAAGGGCCTATTGCGGCTTTCCTGATTTCAGTTTTGGCTGGTGGTCTTGCTTTTGTCGGCCTGATTTCCTCTTTCTTTCACCTTGGTCACCCTGAACGGGCATGGCGCGCTTTTTCACAATGGCGTTCTTCATGGCTTTCTCGTGAAGGTGTTCTAGCCTTTATTACCCTTTCTTTCTTCGCCTTTTACGGCCTCTTCTGGGTTTTCATGGGGGAACGTGTCGCTTTGCTCGGATTCATAACAAGCTTTTTTGCCTTATGCACAATCCTTGCAACAGGCATGATTTATGCCCAGCTTAAAACAGTGCCAAACTGGCATACATGGATGACACCGCTTTGCTATCTCGCGTTCGGTCTTGCTTCCGGTCTAATTTTGGCTGCGGCCTTTACAAGTCTTTCTTCGGCCTTGCTGGCACAAGGGGCGCTTGGTCTTGTTATTTTAGCATGGGCTGCCAAACTTTTATGGTGGCAGCGTGCCGGCTCCATCGGGTTTTCTGGCACCAATTCCGATACAGGAACAGCCACCGGCCTTGGTAAAATCGGTAAAGTACGCCTTCTTGAAAAACCCCATTCAGGTGAAAATTATCTAACAAAAGAAATGATGCACCAGATCGGGCGCAAACATGCTGCTAAACTGCGTGTGATTTCACTGATTTTGGGTGCGGCCATTCCAATGTTTTTTTGCTTGGCTGTTGCTTATATGGGTCTGCCTACTCTTCTTTTGGTCATCGGATTTTTAAGTATGATTCTAGGACTGTTTGCGGAACGCTGGCTTTTCTTTGCAGAAGCAAAACACGCTGTTTCGCTTTATTATTAAAGCCTAAGCTTTCTTATAAAAACGGCCCCTGAAAGGGGCCGTTTTTATTTTAGTTTTAATAAAACTTTTAGGCAGCAACCGGTTTGCGGCGATTGTTGCGGTTTCTTTTTGTATTGCTATTTCTACTACCGCCTGCATTTGTTTTTTTGCTTTTATCTGCCCCACCTTCAGAAGCTTCTTTATTAAATGAAGCTTTTTGAGGCCTAGGCCGTTTTTGTTGACCTGCCTTGGCGGTGTTATTCTTTTTACCTTGATATCCCCCACGCCGGCTTTTTTGTGCGCGCGCCTTTTTCGCATCAGGCTTTTCGCCGCTGATTGTTTCAATTTCCATTTTGATTAATCGCTCAATACTAAACAGTAAATGAGCATCAGCTGGCGCGCAAAGTGTAATAGCCTTGCCTTCACGCCCTGCACGTGCTGTACGACCAATACGGTGGACATAATTCTCAGGCACTTCAGGCAAATCAAAATTATAAACATATGAAACACCTGGAATATCAATTCCACGCGCAGCGACATCCGTTGCCACAAGAATTTTAACTTTCCCTGCTTTGAACTGGCGTATAGCTCTATCCCTTTGTGACTGATTTTTATTCCCGTGGACAGACTGAACCTCAAAACCTTTTTTAGAAAGACGTATCATCAGTTTTTCAGCCCCGTTTTTTGTCCGGGTAAACACAATGCTCAAACCATCCTGGTTTTCATTCAGCAAACCTTCAAGCAATTGCGGTTTTTTAGCGCCTTCAACAAAATGAACTTCCTGCCTGATTTTATCAGCTGTAGAGCCAACACGCGCAACTTCAATGCGTTCCGGATTTGTTAAATAAGATCCTGCAAGCTCACTCATTTGTTTTGGCATGGTTGCAGAAAACAAAAGTGTTTGCCGTGGTTTGGCTAGAAGAGCTGCAATTTTTCGTAAAGAATGAATAAAACCAAGATCAAGCATTTGATCTGCTTCATCCAGAACGAGAAATCGTGTTTCATCCAGCTTTATGGCACCCCTGTCAATAAGATCGATAAGCCGACCTGGCGTTGCTATAAGGCAATCACAGCCTTTGGAAAGACGGCGGGACTGGCCATATAGGGAAGCGCCCCCCACAACAAGCTGAACAGATAAGGAAGATCCTTCTGCATAACTATGGATATTCTTTGCAATCTGGCTTGCAAGCTCTCTTGTAGGGGCCAAAATCAAAGCTCTTATGCATTTCGGGCTTGCTTTTTCCCGGTTAACTATTAGGTGATGTACAAGGGGTAGACCAAAAGCAGCCGTTTTACCCGTTCCCGTTTGAGCAAGGCCCATAACATCACGCCCATCAAGAACAAGGGGAATAGCGTTTTTTTGAATAGGCGTTGGCTCTTTAAAACCAAGCTTCCCTGTTACCTTTAATAGGGGGGAGCAAAGTCCCAAACTGTTAAAATCAGACAAATATATTCCTTTCAATAAAGTCCTGCCCAAAACGTCAATACCATAAGGGTTACAACCGTTCTTATGATTATTGAATGCATGGACATTTAGAGTGGCCTGCTATATCTTTGTGAAAATATTTCCTGAAGAATATATTTAATTTTGAACGTCTGAAAGATAAACAAGACATATTAGCAATCAGGGTAATTGTAACCATTACCATTTGCGCTTTATCGAAACCACAAAACCCATCCTAAAAGCAAGTGTTTTTTATAAATTAATATATCTTCTATAGAAGAATGGAGAAACATTCACTTTTATAAGCGAGACGCTTTATGACTCTTTTTGTATTTCCGCCCTCCCCTCAACCTTCTCTTACCATTTCTGACTCGGATGAACGATTTCCTGTTCACCGTATTTACTGCGTTGGGCGTAATTATGCGGCGCATGCACGCGAAATGGGGCAGGACCCCGACCGTGAACCACCCTTCTTTTTTACAAAGTCTTCGAGTTGCCTTGTCGATCAGGCCGAAACAATTCCCTATCCCCCAAAAACCGACAATTTCCATTATGAAACTGAACTGGTTTTAGCTATTGGAAAAGAAGGAACAAATATTAGAAAACAAGAAGCCTTTTCCCATATTTGGGGTGCGGCAGTTGGCCTTGATATGACACGGCGAGATTTACAAAAAGAAGCAAAAGAAAAAGGCCACCCATGGGATATGGCAAAAGGTTTTGATAAATCAGCCCCCATTGCCCCTTTGACAAAGATAACCGATATTCCTTCAATCAAAAAAGGAGCCATTAAGCTTTCCGTGAACGGCGATGTTAAACAACAAGGTGATCTTTGTGAAATGATCTGGAGCTGCGATGAAATTATCGCAAGTCTTTCAACTTTAGTGACATTGATGCCTGGCGATCTTATTATGACAGGCACGCCTTCTGGTGTTGGGCCTGTTAATCCTGGCGATATTTTAAATGCTGAAATTGATGGTCTTTCACCCTTGAAAATTACCATCAACCATGTTTGATCATATCACATTAGATTTTTTTATCTTTTTAACTATTGGAGCAATAGCCGCTGGTTTCATTAACGGTCTTGCGGGTTTTGGAACAACTCTTTTTGCCCTTGGCTGGTGGTTGCAAATTTTACCACCGATACAAGCTGTCGCCCTTTCCCTCGCAACATCTTTGGCGTGCAGCATTCAAGGGCTGCATGTTGTGCGCTCCACAATACAATGGAAAAAGCTACCACTTTTTCTTATTCCCGCATTTTTAGGCATTCCCATAGGATTTTACTTACTTCACATTATTTCTGCCAGCATTTTGAAAATAACCATAGCAGGATTTCTTATTTTTTACGGTGGATTTTTTTCCTGTAGAAAAGCTTTACCCGCCTTAACAAAACCCTATTATTTTATTGAAATTACGATTGGTTTTTTATCGGGTATTTTAGGTGCTATTGCCGGACTTTCAGGGGCGTTGCCAACTATGTGGCTTGCAATGCGCCCTTGGTCAAAAGGTGTTCAACGTGGTCTTTTACAACCATTTAATTTCATCATCCTCGGCATATCTGCCTGCCTTTTAACTTTTAAAGGCATATATACAAAAGATACCCTAATCCTCTTCGCTCTTGTCGCACCTGTTTCCATTATCAGCGCACAGGTTGGTATCTTGATATTCAAACGGTTGAATGATAACCAGTTTCGCAGATTATTGATTATTATGATGTTCATTGCAGGAATTGTTTTGCTTATACGTGAGTTATTCTAAACAAAATTAGTCATATATTTCTTGTGACGCTGATAAAGACATGCGATAAATATATAGAAAATAGAGAATTTATAATGAGACAGGACATACATAATTCTGATATTCCGGCTTTATGTCGTGCTTGTGAGGCTCGACATAAGGGTGTTTGTGGTGCCTTAAATACTGAACAGCTCATTCGTCTTAACAAAGTTACGCGCCAGGAAATTATCAAATCCGGTGAAGAACTTATCACCGAAAAAGAACAAAATAACCGCTATGCCAATATTTTACGCGGCGTTGCCAAGCTTTCCAAACTTATGGAAGATGGCCGCCAACAAATTGTAGGTCTGCAATTTGCACCAGATTTTTTAGGCAGGCCCTTCAGTTCTGTAAGCGATGTTAGCATTGAAGCGGCAACAGAATTACAACTTTGCACCTTTCCTAAAAAAGCCCTTGAAGAGATTATAAAATCATCCCCTGTTCTTGAACATAAACTACACGAACAAACCTTGCGTGAACTGGATGAAGCGCGTGCCTGGATGCTAACTCTTGGGCGCAAAACAGCCTCTGAAAAAGTAGCCAATTTTGTCTACCTCATAGCAACCCATACGAATCCTGAAGAAAACCAAACAAAAAACCTTCTCCTTGAACTCCCGCTCAAGCGCTCAGAAATTTCTGATTTCCTAGGGTTAACCATTGAAACAGTTAGCAGGCAACTCACGAAACTACGCAAAGCAGATATTATTGAAATGCAAGAAGGCCGAAAAATCCTTGTAAAGGATTTTGGCAAACTTTATCATGCCTGCGGGCATTAAATAAAAGGGGTTAATGTGCTGTTACAACCTCACCGAAACCTTCCAAAAGAAATGGCACGATAAACTCTTCCACAAAGGCGATATGTCGTCTTAAATTGTCAAAAAAGCCACGCAACATATAAGAAAGCTTTGACGCGGTTTCTCCTTTTTCATTATTGATATAATCATGCAAAGCTTCGGCAAGATCTTCTGCGTAAAGTTCATCTTCCCAATGTTCAAATTTCATGCGATCAATACTTTTTTGAGGTATCGGGAAATGTTCGGCCTTTCCACTAAATAGATTAAATACATATGTTTCTTCAAAATGATGTGCGCGTTTTAAAAGGGGTACCATGTGGCGAATAATATGTAAGGCTTGTGCTTTATTGAAGTTTTTTGGCAAGCCATCCGCCAATTCTTCAAGTCGCCTGCAAATATCTAGTTGAGATTGATGAAACGAGGTTAAGACCCTTAAAATATCACCAGCATTATCGATAGCACCTAAAACTGTATCTTCATATAAAGACCTATGGCTCAATCGCATGGTGTCCCCTTTGTTGTCGCAATCTGGCTTATTTCTTTGAACGCTATGATGGGTAATCTACGCCATGGTTTCATTGACTCAGATCAATGATTAAATATTCGCAATAACTATGGTATCCATGTGAGGTTCCTTGGGAATCAAACAAAATGAATGCATTTAAAAAATGGGGTTATTATGAGCTTTGGTGCAGCTACCATCATGCTGGCAAGTGGCGCTTTTCTAGCGTTTTTTGCAGCAGCCCTTGCCAGTGAACCGTTGTTCTCTGCGCATATGGGTATTTTATGTCTTGTTCTTTTGACAGGCACAATATTAACAATTCGATATACAGATTATGGCGACAAACGACATGCAGGTCTTCATAAAGCTCTGTTTAAGGATACCAAAGATGGCTACATGGATGATGTTGTCCGCTTTGGCACTATTGCAACCCTCTTTTGGGGCATTGTCGGTTTTTTAGTTGGCGTTATCATCGCTGCTCAGCTTGCTTGGCCATTTTTCAATATTGAACCCTATTTGAATTTTGGACGCCTGCGTCCTGTTCACACATCTGCCGTTATTTTTGCTTTTGGTGGTAATGCTCTTTTATGTACCAGTTTTTATGTCGTGCAACGCACATGCCGAACGCGTCTTTGGGGTGGTAATCTTGCTTGGTTTGTGTTTTGGGGTTATCAACTTTTCATCGTTATGGCTGCAACAGGCTATCTTTTGGGGGTAACCCAATCAAAAGAATATGCCGAGCCTGAATGGTATGTTGATTTATGGCTCACCATTGTATGGGTCGCTTATCTTGCTGTTTTCATGGGTACATTGATGAAACGGAAAGAACCCCATATCTATGTGGCCAACTGGTTCTATCTTGCCTTTATCGTAACTGTTGCCCTTCTTCATGTTGTCAACAACCTTTCTGTACCAGTTTCCCTTTTGGGAACAAAAAGCTACTCGCTTTTTGCTGGTGTACAAGATGCCCTGACACAATGGTGGTATGGGCACAACGCGGTTGGCTTTTTCCTTACAGCCGGCTTTTTGGGCATGATGTATTATTTTGTGCCGAAACAGGCAAATCGCCCTGTTTTTTCTTATCGCCTTTCGATTATTCACTTCTGGGCGCTGATTTTCCTTTATATTTGGGCTGGTCCACACCATTTGCACTACACAGCGCTTCCAGATTGGGCGCAAAATTTAGGTATGGTGTTTTCAATTATTTTGTGGATGCCTTCATGGGGTGGCATGATTAACGGCCTTATGACCCTTTCAGGTGCATGGGATAAATTGCGTACAGATCCCATTATCCGCATGTTTGTTTTAGCCTTGGCATTTTATGGCATGTCGACTTTTGAAGGTCCCATGATGTCTATCAAGTCTGTTAACTCTTTGAGCCATTATACAGACTGGACTATTGGCCACGTGCATTCAGGGGCGCTTGGTTGGGTCGGTATGATTACCTTTGGTGCTATTTACTATATGGTGCCGAAACTTTGGAACCGCGAACGCCTTTATTCCATCCGTTTGATAAATTGGCATGTTTGGCTTGCAACACTTGGTATTGTAATCTACGCCGCTGTTTTATGGGTTGCCGGTATTACACAAGGGCTTATGTGGCGTGAATATGATGACCAAGGTTTCCTTGTAAACTCGTTCATCGATAGCGTAAGCGCCATTCATCCAGAATATGTGATGCGAACTTTTGGAGGACTTTTGTACCTACTTGGTTCTTTTGTCATGGCTTATAATATCATTCAGACCATTCGTGGGAAACTTCGTAAAGAAGATCCAATTGGTGGTACGGCACCTTCAATGGTTCCGGCAGAATAAGGAATAATTTACATGTCTTTTTTGTCAAAACACGCCTTTATTGAACGTAATGCCACCCTACTTTTAATACTGTCACTTATTACAGTTTTAATTGGTGGTATCGTGGAAATTGTTCCTTTATTTTACGTTAAAAACACAATTGAAAAAGTGGAGGGGATACGCCCCTACACACCGCTGGAGCTAGCAGGACGCAACATATACATTCGTGAAGGGTGTTATTTGTGTCATAGCCAGATGATCCGACCTTTCCGTGATGAAGTAGAACGTTACGGCCATTACTCCTTGGCAGCAGAAAGCATGTATGACCATCCGTTCCAATGGGGTTCAAAACGGACAGGGCCTGATCTTGCCCGTGTTGGTGGACGCTATTCAGATGAATGGCATGTCCAACACCTCATCAAACCTCAAAATGTGGTGCCAGAATCCATTATGCCATCTTATGGATTTCTAGCCAGCACACCGATTAATACAAAAGGCTTTGAAGACCACCTTAAAGCCAATCGGGCAGTGGGGGTTCCCTATAGTGATGAGATGATTGAAAATGCCGTTACTGATTTAAGAGCACAAGCAGACCCTGATGCCGACACATCGGGCCTTGAAGAACGCTATCAAAATGTCACCATTCGTAAATTCAATTCAGAATCATCTGAATTAACAGAAATGGATGCACTTGTTGCTTATCTGCAAATGCTTGGCACCTTGGTTGACCTTGAGGCCTATAAACAAAATGAAAGCCTGAGGTAGTGCCATGCAATATGAAGCTTTACGACAATTTGCTGATAGCTGGGGGCTTTTATATCTCTTTGCGCTTTTTATCATCATAATTTTATTCACCTTTCGGCCTGGTTCTTTGAAAATTGCCAAAGAGGCCGCAGAAATACCTCTCAAAGAGGAGGACTAAGATATGTCAGAAAAAGAAATTGATGAAGTAACCGGCGTCGCAACGACCGGTCATGAGTGGGATGGCATCAAAGAACTTGATAATCCCATGCCGCGCTGGTGGCTTTATACCTTCTATGCCACGATCATTTTTGGCATTGGCTACCTGATTTATTATCCAGCTGTTCCTTTAACCGAAAATGCCACACCTGGCCTTTCTGGCCAAACAAATAGGGGCGATTTAAAAATTGAACTTGCAAAAGTTAAAGAAGGAAAAGCTGCAATCGAAGAAAAAATCGCCACGCTTGACTTTTTTGATATACGCAAAGATGAAAATTTAATGCGTTATTCGGTAGCCGGTGGGCAATCTCTTTACAAAGTTTTTTGTACACAGTGCCACGGCACAGGCGCACAAGGCGCACCAGGCTTTCCAAATTTGAATGACGATGACTGGATTTGGGGCGGCGATATTGAAAGCATCTATACCACAATCAAACATGGTGTGCGTAATGATGAAGATGATGAAACCCGTTTTTCAGAAATGCCTAATTTTGGTAGCGGCATTCTTGGTAATGCAGACATTGAAGCCGTTACACATTATGTCGCAAGTCTTTCAAACAGTGACCATGAGGTAAAACTTGCACAAAATGGCCAAGAAATTTTCATTGAAAATTGTGCCGCCTGCCATGGTGATGATGGTCTGGGTGGCCGCGACTTGGGCGCACCAAATCTGGCTGATAGCCTGTGGCTTTATGGCGGAAGCCTTCCTGAAATTAGTTCTCAAATTGCTCAACCGAAACATGGTGTCATGCCTGCTTGGGGTGAAAGACTTGGTGAAGCCAAAATTAAGCAACTATCTCTATATATACATGGCCTTGGCGGTGGTGAACGAGATTTAGAGGACTAAAATGAGCAATAATCTTAAAGCGTCCAACTTTCTACATGGTGAGCTTGAGCATCTTGATGTAGAGCCCGTCAATTCCAAGGAAAACAGGGCGCTTTATGAAGCTCGTAAAAAAATTCATCCCAAGCGGGTAAAAGGCACTTTTAGAAAATTTAAGTGGCTTGTAATGCTAATAACGCTTGGGATTTATTATTTAACACCATGGCTACGCTGGAACAGAGGAGAATTTGCCCCCGATCAGGCTGTATTGGTGGACCTTGCCAATCGCCGCTTTTATTTTTTCTTCATTGAGGTTTGGCCGCAAGAGTTTTTTTATATTGCCGGTCTTTTAATTATGGCCGGCATAGGCTTGTTTCTCGTAACATCAACCGTTGGGCGTGCATGGTGTGGCTATACTTGCCCACAAACTGTTTGGGTTGATTTATATCTTGTTGTTGAGCGCTTCTTTGAAGGTGACAGGAACCAGCGCATCAAACTGGATGACGCTCCTTTATCCCTTTCCAAAATTGCAAAACGTGGCATGAAACATACCGTATGGCTTTTTATTGGACTTGCAACAGGCGGTGCGTGGATTTTTTACTTTGCTGATGCGCCAACCCTTTTCTTTGAAGTTATTACAGGGCAAGCCCATTATGTCGCCTATGCTACTTTAGGTATTTTAACTGCAACAACCTATATATTTGGTGGGTTAATGCGCGAGCAGGTTTGCACTTATATGTGTCCATGGCCACGTATTCAAGGCGCCATGCTGGATGAACATTCCCTCATTGTAACTTATAATGACTGGCGCGGAGAAGGCCGCAGCCGCCACCGCAAAAAAATGCTTTCTCAAGGTGAGACGGTTGGGGATTGCGTAGACTGCAATGCCTGTGTTGCGGTTTGTCCTATGGGTATTGATATTCGTGATGGGGAACAACTGGAATGCATTACTTGTGCTTTATGTATTGATGCCTGCAATAATGTTATGGACAAATTGGGGCTTGAACGCGGCCTTATCTCCTACTCTACTTTGAATGATTATAACCAGAATATGATGCTTTCTGGCAGTGCTATTATTGAAAAAGAAGGGGATAAAGTTTGGGATAAATCTAAAATCAATCCCAAAAATATTCGCTCTCAAGCGGGGCGTTTAGTTGATAACATCAAACACACGCGCTTCTCATCATTTATGCGCCCGCGCACCTTTATTTATGGCTTTGTTTATCTAGCCATTGGGTTTTCCATGCTAACAATCCTTGTTTTGCGCGATAGGCTGGACGTACGCGCACAAAATGACAGGAACCCCCTTTTCGTAAAACTGTCCAACGGGGCCATTCGAAATGGCTACGAACTTAAAATTAGCAATATGAAAACAGAACCACGCCGTTTTCATGTGGCCATAGAAGATTTAGGCATGGCTAGTGTCAAGCTTGCGGGAGAAACGAGCAACCGAGGACGCTCTTTCTTTGTTAATGTAAATGCCAATGAAGCAAAGACATTCAACTTTTTCATCACCAAACATCGCGATTTGATTTTTGATGAAAAACGTGACTTTACACTTGTTGTTTCCGAAGTGGGCGGTAAAGAACATGCTTTTGAAAAAGCACAATTCCACGCCCCAAAAGAAAGCGTTCTAGAGAAGTAAAATGAATAAAACGCCAGAAAATCAAATAGAAAATTCTGATACAAAAAAATTTACAGGAAAACACATGCTTTTAATCATGTTCTGTTTTTTTGGCGTTATTATTTCTGTCAATATGGGTATGGCTTATATTGCCAGCAAAAGCTGGACGGGACTTGTAGTGAAAAGCTCTTATGTCGCCAGTCAACATTATAATGACAAACTTATCGATGCAGCCCAACAAAAAAAACTTGGCCTTTATTCTGATGCTTCTTATGGGAAAGACACATTTTTCTTCACAGTAAAAGACAAGAACGATAAAGCCCTTACCCTTAATAATGTTACAATAAAACTTGGGCGCCCTGCCTTTGAGCAAGATGATAAAGTTTTAAATTTTAAAAATTTGCAAAAAGAAAGCCTTACGCTTCCGCTTTCTCTAAAGAAAGGCGTTTGGGCAGTTGAGATTGAGGCTGAAACCAACCAGAAAACCTATCGCCGTCATTTACGTATTTTTGTCAATGACAAACAAGAAGGACTGATTGAATGACCTGTTGCCCTGATGCAAGTTTTTCTCTCCCCCTTACAGGTCATGACACTGTAAATCATCATGAAAGATTACATGAAGAAGAATTAAAGAACCTTGCTAAACCAATAAAGGATGGCCTTTATCAAAATGATTTCACGGTGCAAGATATGCATTGTGCTGCCTGCCTTTCCAAGATTGAAAAAAATATTTCCAAATTACACGGTGTTCACTACGTTCGTGCCAACCTTAGCCTTAAACGCGTTAGTGTCCAGTGGATGGCCGATTTAACATCACCTGGGAAAATCCAAAAGGCACTTACTCAATTAGGCTTTACAGCAATGCCCTTTGATGTTGCTCACCTTAGTAACGAAGAAGATAAACATGGAAAAGAGCTGGTAAAATCTCTCGCCGTTTCTGGCTTTGCCTCCATGAATATCATGCTTTTATCAGTTTCAGTATGGTCTGGTACAGACCCAACCACAACGCAGCTTTTTCATCTTATCTCAGGTATTATTGCTGTTCCAGCTGTTTTGTTTGCCGGGCGCCCTTTTTATATTAGTGCCTGGCGCGCTTTGCGTGCAAAGCGTCTGAATATGGACGTGCCAATTTCCCTTGCCGTTCTTCTTGCTCTTATGATGAGCATTTTTGAGAGCTTAACAGGTGGTCATGAAGCCTATTTTGATGCTTCAGTCATGTTGCTTTTTTTCCTTCTTATTGGCCGAACACTCGACCATATGATGCGTAAACGGGCGCGTGGAGCCATTGAACGTTTGGCCAGTTTAACAGGTAAAGGAACCACAGTTGTCTTAGATAACGGTCAAACTATTTATCAGCCAGCAGATGCTTTGGAAAAAGGTATGACGATTCGCCTTTTGGCTGGTGAACGCGTGCCTGTTGATGGCGAAGTGCTCTCTAGCCTCGCTGAATTTGATCGCTCCATGATAACGGGTGAAAGCACCCCCACTCTTCTTAAAAAAAGAGCAATTATTGAAGCTGGGGCCTTAAACTTAACGGGCCTTGTCGATATTAAAGCTCTCAAAAAAACGGAAGATAGTTTTGTTGCTGAAGTGGTAAAACTGATGGAAGCCGCCGAGGGCGGGCGCAGCCGTTATATTCGCGTGGCAGACCGTATGGCCGCAATTTATGCGCCATCGGTCCACCTTCTCGCTCTTTTTGCATTTATCGGCTGGATGTTTTGGACAGGCGGTAATTGGCATTTATCGCTTTACACTGCTATTTCAGTTTTAATTATCACATGTCCTTGCGCCCTTGGTCTTGCTGTTCCCGTTGTCCATGTCATTGCAGCAACAAGACTTTTTAAAGAAGGTATTTTAATGAAGGATGGTAGCTCTTTGGAACGGCTTTCCGAAATTGACACGGTTTTGTTTGATAAAACAGGAACATTAACAACTGGCCATGCCCAAGTAGATCGCATAGAAGGCAATGAAAACCTTCTGCCAATTGCTGCAAGTTTGTGCAAGCTTTCAAAACACCCTTCAGCTCAATCAATTGCTCTTCATTTAAAGGGTTACCCTAACCAACCAAAGATTCAAGACGTTCAAGAGATTGCAGGATCAGGCCTTGAAACAACACTTGATGAATCGATTTACAGGCTTGGTCGGAGTGAATGGGTTGCAGAATTAAATCCTAATCTTAAAGAGGTTTCAGGCGTTGTTCTTGCAAATTCTAACGGAGAAAGTGTTTCATTTAATCTCACCGAAGAATTGCTGAGTGATGCAAAACAGGCCCTTTTTGCTTTGAAGGATAATCGTTTTAATATTGGCATGGTATCCGGCGATAATGAGGGCAATGTTTCAAGACTTGCCCAACTTTTGAAACTTGATTATTTTTCCGCTAATAACCGCCCTGAAGACAAAGTAACAATGATTTTAGACCATGGTAGAGATGGTAAAAAGGTTTTAATGGTTGGAGATGGCCTTAATGACGCGGCAGCCCTTTCTGCCGGCCATGCTTCTATGGCCCCTGCATCAGCGTGTGATATTGGCCGCCTGGCGGCTGATTTTGTGTTTACCCGCAACACCCTATTTTCCATACCATCTGCCTTAAAAATTTCAACGATTGCAGCCCGTCTTGTAAGACAGAACTTTGGCCTGGCAATTATATATAATTGCATAGCTGTACCATTGGCTACACTAGGTTATGTTACACCGCTTATTGCAGCTCTTGCCATGTCTTGCTCTTCCATTGTTGTCATTCTAAATAGTTTACGTCTTAATCTCTACACGTTAGATTGGAAGGCGCAGCCTGATAATGGAGATATCTTACATGACTAATCTTCTCATCCTTATTCCTGTTGCCCTTTTTATGGGAGGGCTTGGTCTTGTTGCCTTTTTATGGTGTTTAAAAAACGCTCAATATGAAGACCTTGAAGGTGCAGCTAACAGAATTCTTTTAGATGACGATGAGAAAAAACCTTTCTGATTTATTTGTTTTAGTGCTATAGCTAAACCACTTTAAAATGATTAAGTATTTTAGTTATATTCCTTTGTTTTCGCTCATCTTTTCTTTTAAAATGAGGATCATTTTAAAAGGATTACGCTCTATCAGGGCGTAAAACGTTCCACTAATGATAACCAAAACAAATATCAGGTTTGTTTCATGTCACATTTAGATCTACCCAATATCCAACCCGAATATTTTAACAAAATTGAAGAAGAAAAGTTAAAACAAAAAGGGGATGGGGAACATCCGCCGCGCATTTTGATTTTTTATGGGTCTCTAAGAGAGCGCTCTTATTCTCGTCTTGTTGCTGAAGAGGCCGCAAGACTTCTAAGGGCATTTGGTGCTGAAACTTATATTTTTAACCCGAAAGACTTACCTTATCCTGATACAGTAGAAGACGATCACCCAAAGGTGCAAGAACTAAGGGAGCGCGCTATATGGAGTGAAGGAATGTTATGGGTTTCACCTGAACGTCATGGGGCAATGACAGGTATTATGAAAGCACAAATTGACTGGCTCCCTCTTTCCCTTGGTGGTGTTAGACCGACACAAGGCAAGACCCTTGCCCTAATGCAGGTTTGTGGTGGGTCACAAAGCTTTAATAGTGTCAATCAAATGCGAATATTAGGCCGCTGGATGCGTATGGTCACCATTCCCAATCAATCATCCGTCCCAAAAGCCTTTACAGAATTTGATGATGAGGGACGCATGAAGCCTTCCCCCTATTATAATCGTATTGTTGATGTCGTCGAAGAACTTATAAAATTTACCTACCTGATACGCGGTCGTTCACAATATCTAACACAACGTTATTCTGAACGTGTTGAAACTGCCGCTGAAGTTTCCAAGCGCGTTAACCAACGTAACATATAATATAACGTAATCACTTTAAAATGAAGATCATTTTAAAGTGATTACGTTATAATTTGAGACTGTCCTCAAAGATCTGCTAAATTGTGTTCTTTCATCAAACTAATTATTGTTTTGGCAGAATTATCAATGTGCTTTGCATGGTGGTTTCTAGCCTCTTCAACATTCTGCTCGATAAAGTAACGCAATAAAATTGCATGATCTTCATTCGATTGATGAAGAAAGTTTCTCAAATGCAATGTTGAAATGCGCGCTCTATGTATCTGATCGCGATATTGGCTTAAAGTGTGAGCGAGATATCGATTTCTGGAAGAGACAGCCAACAAATGATGAAATTCATCATCATGCAATGCCCACTGTTTTCTATCATCTTGATCAAGTGTATCATTTAAGGAAATAATCAATTTCTCAAAAGAAACCCGTTCATCCTCATCCAACCTTCTTTCGGCAACCTTGCCCGCCGCTAAAACTTCAAGTTCTCGGCGTATTTCATAAATGTCTATTAAGTCGTTGACAGAAATGGGAAGAACAATCATGCCGTATCTTGGCCGGACAGTAACAAAACCATCCTTTTCAAGCTGTAACATCGCCTCACGAACAGGTGTTCGACTAACTTCCAATTTATCCGCAAGATCCCCTTCAAGATAGGAATGACTTGGCTTCAAATAATTATTCATAATCAAATGCTTTAAAGCTGTATAAGCTTTAAATCTTGCATTCTTTGATGTAGTTTGGCACGTCCCCTTTAGATCAATAATATTCACAAAAACTTCCCCCGCCACTATATACAATTACATGCGGCATTCCAATTCATTACTGTTATTTGCTAATGTAATTTAATGCATATTTTTTCAAAAATCAAAAGTTATATTATATATAAATAAATATGAAACAGGATTAATCATTAATTGCAAGAAATAAATGTATACGGTAATGCTTAAGCTTTATTTCGGAAGCAGTAATTATCAATTTATTTTTATTTTTTTTAAAAAAATAAAAA
>CALHLB010000033.1 GCA_938034375.1 uncultured Alphaproteobacteria bacterium
GTGAGACTTGTTTTTTTAAGCGATTGAGCTAATTGTCAATCACCCAATTACAATCGCTTTCGAGTAAATAAAGGATTCATCTTATGAACAAAAACGAGCTGATTGCTGCTGTTGCTGAAAAAACTGGCCTTACAAAAGGCGATGCTGGTGAGGCTGTTGATGCGACATTTGAAGCTATTACTGAATGTCTAAAATCAGGTGATGAAGTAAAGCTGCTAGGGTTTGGTAATTTCAGTGTTTCACAACGTGCTGCCACAACAGGCCGTAATCCACGCACAGGCGAAACAATCCAAATTAAAGCGTCCAAAGCACCAAAATTCAAAGCCGGTAAAGGCTTGAAAGATGCTTTGAACGGCTAAGCCACAAAAAGTAGTTTTCTTTTTAAGAGCAGGGCCTTTTAAAGGTCCTGCTCTTTATATTTCCAACATTTGAAAGACATTTTAAAAAAAAATGTCAAAAATTTATAAAAACATATTGCGTCTGTAAAAACTTCGCGCTATGTGCTTGGTTCTGTTGGGTGGTTAGCTCAGTTGGTAGAGCATCTCGTTTACACCGAGAGGGTCAGGAGTTCGAGCCTCTTACCACCCACCATTTTCTTTTTTTATGAAGAAGGAAAATTGGTTTTAGGATATATTTTAATATCTTGAATTTATTCGATTTAATTTGAATAAAATCTTGACTTTATAAGTTCTATATCTTAATCCACTGAAAACGTACCGAAAGGTGCTTTATAAAATGCGCGGGTGTAGCTCAGTTGGTTAGAGTGCCGGCCTGTCACGCCGGAGGTCGCGGGTTCGAGTCCCGTCACTCGCGCCATTTTAAAATTAGATAATCCTATAAAATTTGATTTTTAAATGGCGCTATAATGATGTCGCTTTCAGATTATCATTTGTGTTATGAAAGGTCTGCTGGTCAGAAAGCTTCCTGCAATATTTTTTAATGAACAAAAAATAATTTTTGATACTCTTGCGAATGGGGCTTGAAAAGGATAAGCCAGACATAGTTCAAGTTGTTAGTGGCTATAATCGAATAATCTGTTGTGGGTTAGACATTGTTATCTTGACGTTGCGGTTTCATAGGCGTAGGTCATTTTAAAAATTGATAAAATTTAAGTGCCATTGAAAAGGGTGTGGGTATGGAAGGGCTTTTATCAGAATATTTACCAATAGTCGTTTTTATCGGGCTATGTTTGATTATCGGTCTTGCACTTTTAATTGCGCCTTTTGTTGTCGCTTATAAAGCACCTGATACTGAAAAATTATCGGCTTATGAGTGTGGCTTTAATGCTTTTGATGATGCGCGTATGAAATTTGATATACGATTTTATCTTGTTGCAATATTATTTATTATTTTCGATCTTGAAGTCGCATTTTTATTTCCGTGGGCGGTCGCCTTTAAGGACCTTGGTTGGTTTGGGTTTGCCTCTATGATGGTTTTTTTAGGCGTCTTAACCATTGGCTTTATTTATGAGTGGAAGAAGGGGGCTCTTGAGTGGGATTAACCATCAAAGAGGTTTTGGGTAATGGCATTGAATGAAAAAACACCCCTTATAGCAGAGCAACCAAAAGGTATTCTTGATCCAAAGACTGGGCGACCACTTGGTAGTGACGATCCCTTTTTTATGGAAGTCGATAATGAGCTTGCCGATAAAGGGTTTCTTGTTACCAGTACAGATGATTTGATTAACTGGGCGAGAGCTGGCTCTTTAATGTGGATGACGTTTGGTCTTGCTTGTTGCGCGGTTGAGATGATGCAGCTTTCCATGCCGCGTTATGATGTGGAGCGTTTTGGTTTTGCGCCACGTGCTTCTCCGCGTCAATCAGATGTGATGATTGTTGCTGGCACTTTAACAAATAAAATGGCGCCAGCTCTGCGCAAAGTTTACGACCAAATGCCGGAGCCGCGTTATGTTATTTCCATGGGTTCATGTGCAAATGGTGGTGGCTACTATCATTATTCATATTCTGTGGTTCGTGGCTGTGATCGTATTGTGCCTGTTGATGTTTATGTTCCAGGTTGTCCTCCAACGGCTGAAGCACTTTTATATGGCGTTTTGCTTTTGCAAAAAAAGATAAGACGTACGGGAACAATTGAACGATAGGCTAGGGGTTTTAGATGGCTTTGAAAGTCGATCAAAGTTTGGAAGATTATGCAGATTATCTAGGGCTTGCACTGGGTGATAAGCTTGATAATACATCATACACTTTTGGTGAATTAACTATTGAGATTGCGCCAGAAAACTTGTTGAATATCTTGCGCTTTCTGCGTGATGATAGCCAATCGCAGTTCGTTAACCTAACAGATATTTGCGGTGTTGACTGGCCAGGTAGAGTGCGGCGCTTTGATGTTGTCTACCATCTTTTGTCACCGAAACAAAATATGCGTATTCGCATTAAACTGCAAGCTGGTGAAGAAACGCTGGTTCCTTCAGCCGTTGGTGTGTTTCCCGGGGCCGATTGGTTCGAACGGGAAGCATACGATATGTATGGAATTTTGTTTTCTGGTCATCCAGATTTAAGGCGCCTATTAACGGATTATGGCTTTCAAGGGCATCCCTTACGGAAAGACTTTCCAACAACCGGTTTTGTTGAAGTGCGTTATGATGAGGCAGTAAAACGTGTTGTTTATGAGCCAGTGAAGCTTGCTCAGGAATTTAGACAATTTGACTTCGAATCACCGTGGGAAGGCACAGAGTATGAATTGCCTGGTGATGAGAAAGCGAGTGGATAATGGTTGAAACTTTAAGCGGTCATTGTCTTTGTGGTTCACTTGCAATTAAAGCAACACCTTTGGAAAAACATCTTGCGGCATGCCATTGTGAGATGTGTCGCCAATGGTGTGGTGGCCCCTTTATTGCTGTGCATTGTGAACCTGATATAATAGTTGATAATGAAGAATGTTTGGGTATCTATGATTCTTCACAGTGGGCTGAGCGATTGTTTTGCAAAGATTGCGGTACAAACATTGCCTACCGAACAAAAGATAAAGCATTTTTAGGCGTTTCAGCGCAGCTTTTTAAGCAATGCGATGATTACCCAATTGACATGCAGTATTTTATTGATAGCAAGCCTTCAAATTATAGTTTTGCAGAAAAAAGCAAAACGATAACAGGTGAAGAAGTTTTTGCAATGTTCGCCACTCAAGGGGAAGTGTTATGAACGAGCATAATGTACGCAATTTTAACATTAATTTTGGTCCGCAGCACCCCGCAGCGCATGGTGTTTTGCGTTTGGTTCTAGAGCTTGATGGTGAAGTGGTAGAAAGAGTTGACCCTCATATAGGTCTTTTGCATCGTGGGACCGAAAAACTTATCGAAACAAAAACTTATTTGCAGGCACTGCCGTATTTTGACCGACTTGATTATGTTGCTCCGATGAACCAGGAACATGCATATTCTCTGGCGGTTGAAAAAATGCTTGGTATCAGCGTTCCTTATCGTGGCCAGCTTATTCGTGTTCTTTATTCGGAAATTGGTCGCATCTTATCACATATATTGAATGTGACAACGCAAGCGCTTGATGTCGGCGCGCTCACACCACCGGTTTGGGGGTTTGAGGAACGTGAGAAACTGATGATTTTTTATGAGCGTGCTTCTGGCGCGCGAATGCATTCGGCATACGTGCGACCAGGTGGTGTTCATCAGGATTTACCACAAGATTTGATTGATGATATTGGCGTTTGGTGTGATCCATTCTTAAATATCTGTGATGATATTGAGGGCCTTTTAACTGAAAACCGTATTTTCAAACAACGTAATGTTGATATTGGTTATGTTTCTTTGGATGACGCTTGGAAATGGGGGTTTTCTGGCGTGATGGTGCGTGGCTCTGGTGCGCCATGGGATTTGCGCCGCTCTCAGCCTTATGAATGCTATTCAGATTTAGACTTTAAAATACCGATTGGTAAAAACGGTGATAATTATGACCGGTATGTTATTCGCATGGAAGAGATGCGCGAATCAGTCAAGATCATGAAACAATGTGTAGAGCTTTTATCTGGCGAAAAAGGTAAGACACCAATTTCGTCAATTGATGGTAAGATCGTACCGCCAAAGCGCCCTGAAATGAAAAAGTCGATGGAAAGCTTAATTCATCACTTTAAACTTTATACGGAAGGCTATCGTGTGCCTGAAGGTGAAGTTTATGCAGCGGTTGAAGCACCAAAAGGCGAATTCGGGGTTTATCTTGTGTCGGACGGATCAAACAAACCCTATCGTTGTAAAATTAAGGCGCCAGGCTTTGCTCATTTGCAAGCTATGGATTTTTTATGTCGCGGGCATATGTTGGCTGATGTTTCAGCAGTGCTTGGGTCTTTGGATATTGTATTTGGTGAGGTGGATCGCTAATGGCCGTTCGTCGTATTGCAGAAGAGCAACCAGAAAACTTTGCCTTCACGCCTGAAAATTCTGCTTGGGCAAAGCTATTGATTGATCGTTATCCTGAGGGAAAGCAGGCATCTGCCGTTATTCCTCTTTTGTGGCGCGCCCAGGAGCAAAATAATGGCTGGCTGCCGGAGCCGGCTATGCGGAAAGTCGCAGAAATACTGGATATGCCTTATATCCGTGTTATGGAAGTAGCGACATTTTACACGATGTTTCAGCTAAAGCCCGTTGGATCTGTCGCGCATATTCAAGTGTGTGGCACAACACCCTGTATGTTAAGAGGGTCGGATGATCTTATTGATATCTGTAAAAAACGAATTTCAAAAAATCAATTTGAAATAACTGCTGATGGTAAATTTTCTTGGGAAGAAGTGGAATGTCTTGGTGCTTGCGTTAATGCACCAATGGTTCAGGTTTTTAAAGATACTTTTGAAGATTTGACGGCAGAAACTTTTGAGAAAATGTTGGATGATATGGATGCAGGGCATAAAGTTAAGCCCGGTCCACAGGCAAGCCGCCATTTATCTGTTAATAGCGCAGGTCGTAGCCAGCTTTTTGATGTTTCTATGAATTATGGTGAAAAAGCAGACCCTTATATTGCGCCATATATTATGGCAGGCAACGCTACCTTGATTGATAATGATGCGCGCTCTTATGGTACAAAATCATCAGTTACACACGATGACGCAGTTAAGGCGCGCAAGCAGGGTAAAGTCACAAAAAAAGAGGTCAAATCAACGACAAAGAAGGACGTTGATGAAAAAGGTATGACCTCAAAGGCTGCCTTACAAAAGCCGACAACACAAGAACTTGAAAAAGAAGAAACTGAAACGCAAGCAAAATTGTCTGCTTTGCCAAAAGGCGCAAGCGCGGAAGAAAAGGCTAATGCAGTTGGCAAAAAACCTCGTGGTTTGGTAAAGCCACGTAAAGAGGGTGCTGATGATCTTAAGCTTATTAAAGGCGTTGGAAAAGTTATTGAAGGTAAATTGAATGATCAAGGTATTTGGCATTTTAATCAGATTGCCAAATGGGACCGTCCTGAAATTATTTGGTTTGATACATTCCTCTCTTTTAAAGGACGGATCGATAGGGATGGCTGGATTGAACAAGCCAATATTTTAGCTGAAGGCGGAGAAACGGAATTTTCAAACCGCGCTTCAAAAACGGCCAAGAAAGCGGATTAGGCAATGACAGCATTTCTTGAGGATAAAGATAGAATTTTCACCAATATTCATGGCTTTTATGATTGGGGCCTTGAAGGCGCTAAAGCACGTGGGCAGTGGGATCAAACGGCCAATTTTATTAAAAAGGGTCGTGACTGGATTATTGATGAAATCAAAGCTTCCGGCCTAAGAGGGCGCGGTGGCGCTGGTTTTCCAACGGGGTTGAAATGGTCTTTTATGCCCAAAGAATCCGATGGTCGCCCCCATTATCTTGTGGTCAATGCAGATGAATCAGAACCAGGCACGTGTAAAGACCGTGAAATATTACGTCATGACCCCCATACATTGGTAGAAGGCTGTTTGATTGCAGGTTTCGCTATGGGAGCACATGCAGGTTATATTTATGTGCGTGGTGAGTTTATTCGTGAACGGGAACGTTTGCAGGCAGCCATCGATCAAGCCTATGATGCAGGCCTTTTGGGCAAAAATGCCGCTGGTTCTGGTTGGAATTTTGACCTTTATGTTCATCATGGAGCAGGGGCCTATATCTGTGGTGAAGAGACAGCCTTACTGGAAAGTCTGGAAGGTAAAAAAGGTCAGCCGCGCTTAAAACCACCATTTCCAGCCAATGCAGGGCTTTATGGTGCGCCAACGACAGTTAATAATGTAGAATCGATTGCGGTTACCCCAGAGATTTTACGCCGTGGCGCTTCCTGGTTCTCTTCTTTTGGAGCAGAAAATAATAAAGGGACTAAGCTTTTTTGTGTGTCTGGCCACGTAAATAATCCTGCGACTTTTGAAGAATCTATGTCCATTCCTTTTAAAGAATTGATGGATAAACATTGTGGTGGCATTCGCGGAGGATGGGACAATCTTCTGGCTGTCATTCCTGGTGGCTCCTCTGTTCCGTGTGTTCCAGCAGAAGAAATCATCAATTGTCCGATGGATTTTGATAGTTTGCGCGGTCTGCAATCTGGTCTTGGAACAGCAGCTGTTATTGTTATGGATAAATCAACCGATATTATTCGTGCAATTGCGCGTCTTTCTTATTTTTATAAACATGAAAGCTGTGGCCAGTGTACTCCGTGCCGTGAAGGAACTGGATGGATGTGGCGCGTTATGGTTCGTATGGCAGAAGGTCGCGCCCAGAAACGGGAAATTGATATGCTTTTTGATGTGACCAAACAGATCGAAGGTCATACAATTTGTGCTTTAGGTGATGCTGCAGCATGGCCTGTGCAAGGGCTTATTCGACATTTTCGACCCGTTATAGAAGAACGAATTGACCAATATACACATCGTGCTGTTAAAGATGGCGCGGTTATGGAGGCGGCTCAGTAATGTCTGATTTGACAAAAATCATTGTTGATGGTGAAGACATCGAGGTGCCAAACCACTACACGCTTTTACAAGCTGCGGAAGCTGCTGGTGCAGAAGTGCCTCGTTTCTGTTTCCATGATCGTTTATCTGTTGCTGGTAATTGCCGCATGTGTTTGGTGGAAGTAAAAGGCGGGCCGCCAAAACCTGCCGCTTCTTGTGCCATGGGTGTGCGTGATTTAAGGCCTGGACCAGATGGCGAACCGCCAGAAATTTTCACCAAAACACCTATGGTGAAAAAGGCACGTGAAGGCGTAATGGAATTTCTTCTGATCAATCATCCACTTGATTGTCCAATTTGTGACCAGGGGGGGGAGTGCGATTTGCAAGATCAAGCCATGGCATATGGCATGGATGGCTCGCGTTTTGATGAAAATAAACGGGCTGTTGAGGACAAATATATTGGTCCTCTTGTTCGCACAAAAATGACACGCTGTATTCACTGTACACGATGTGTAAGATTTACAACTGAAATTGCAGGTGTTTCTGATTTGGGGCTAATTGGCCGTGGTGAAGATGCGGAAATTACGACATATCTTGAAAGTGCAATGACATCTGAATTGCAGGGTAACGTGATTGATTTATGTCCTGTTGGAGCTTTAACCTCAAGGCCTTATCAAGATAAAGCGCGCCCATGGGAATTAAATAAATCTGAAAGTATTGACGTTATGGATGCGGTTGGTTCAGCCATTCGTGTCGATACGCGAGGGCGTGAAGTCATGCGTATCATGCCGCGCCTCAATGAAGAAATTAATGAAGAATGGATTTCAGATAAATCCCGTTTCATATGGGATGGTTTAAAAAGCCAAAGATTGGATAAGCCCTATATAAAAGTTGATGGCCGCCTTCAACCTGCAAGCTGGCAGGTAGCATTTGAGGCAATTTCCCAGAAAATAAAAGCAACGACTGGCGAAAAAATTGGTGCGATTGCCGGAGATTTATCTGGTGCAGAAGAAATGTTTGCGACAAAACTTTTGCTGAATGCATTGGGATCAAACATTTTAGATTGTCGTCAGAAAAACACGGCACTGCACCCTGAAAATGGACGCGCCTCTTATATTTTCAATACAACGATTGAAGGCATTGAAAATGCGGATGCGATTTTACTTATTGGTACAAATCCGCGCATTGAAGCTTCCCTTCTCAATGCGCGCATTCGTAAAGCATGGCGTGGTCATGAAGGACGTTTGCCAATTGGTTTAATTGGTGAGCCTGCTGATTTAACTTATGAATATAAGCATTTGGGAACAGGGCCAGATGCTTTATCCTCTTTGATTTCCGGTAAAGATGATTTTGCCAAGATTTTGCAAAAAGCTGAACGCCCCCTCATTCTTATAGGTGAGGGCGCCTTATGTCGTGAAGATGGTGCCGATATTCTGGCTAGTGCAGCTCATTTGGCAGAATTAACTGGCGCACTAAATGAAAGTTGGAACGGTTTTTCCGTTATGGCTTCTTCTGCCAGTCTCGTTGGGGGGCTTGATATTGGGTTTGTACCAGCTCAGGATACATCAAAAGCTGTTGATTTAAAGTCTATTGATGTTTTATTTCTGTTAGGGGCAGATGAAATCGATCTCGTTGGGGATGCTTTTAAAATTTATATCGGTTCTCATGGAGATAAGGGTGCCCACCAAGCCGATATAGTTTTACCGGCGGCAGCTTATACTGAAAAATCTGCCCTTTATGTTAATTTGGAAGGGCGCGTGCAAATGACAAATCGCGCGGCTTTTCCGCCAGGTCAAGCGCGTGAGGATTGGACTATTATAAGGGCTCTGTCAGATGCTTTAGGTCAAACACTTCCCTTTAATACGTTAAATGAATTGCGCTCCATGCTTTATGAAGCTCATCCGCATTTTGCAAAAGTGGGTGAGATAGCCTCAGGTGATCGGGCGGATATTCAGGCTTTGGCGAAAGAAGCCAAAGATTTGAGTGGAGATAGTTTTAAGCCATTTATTGTTGATTTTTATCTTACAAATCCAATAGCACGCGCATCAAAAGTTATGGCAAATTGTTCTGCTTTGGCAAATAGACAGTTTAAGCAAGTAGCTGAATAGGGGGCACTTATGGATTTCATTGATAATTATCTTATTCCAGGCGCTATAATTGTTGGTCAAAGCCTTCTTTTGTTGGTCATTGTTCTGGTTTCTGTTGCTTATTCTACCTATGCCGATAGGAAAATTTGGGCAGCAGTGCAATTGCGGCGCGGACCCAATGTGGTTGGTCCTTGGGGGCTGCTTCAAGCTTTTGCTGATGCGCTTAAATTTATTTTAAAAGAACCGATTATACCTTCTGGCTCCAACAAGGCTGTGTTTTTGCTAGCACCGCTTATTACGGTGACTTTAGGTTTGGCTGCCTGGGTTGTGATGCCAGTCGCGGAAGGATGGGTTATTTCCGACATTAATGTTGGTATTCTCTTTATTTTTGCCGTCACATCTTTGGAAGTTTATGGCGTCATTATGGGAGGGTGGGCTTCCAACTCGAAATATCCGTTTTTGGGCTCACTTCGTTCAGCCGCACAAATGATTTCTTATGAGGTCTCTATCGGTTTTGTTATTATTGCCGTTTTGCTATGTGTCGGATCACTTAATATGTCTGATATTGTAACGGCGCAACAAGATGGGCCAGGCACAATGATTGGTCTGCCGGCTTCACTTCTTGATTGGCATTGGTTTGCACTTTTCCCAATGTTTATCATCTTTTTCATCTCACTTTTGGCGGAAACAAACCGTCCTCCTTTTGACTTGCCAGAAGCAGAATCAGAGCTTGTTGCAGGTTTCATGGTAGAATATTCATCCACACCATATGTTATGTTCATGATGGGTGAATATGCAGCGATTTTGTTCATGTGTGGCATGACAACTATTTTATTCTTAGGCGGTTGGTTGCCTCCAGTTGATATTGCGCCGTTTAATTGGGTGCCGGGCGTTGTCTGGTTTGTGTTAAAATTGCTGGCAGTTTTCTTTATGGTATCTCTGGTAAAAGCTTTTGTACCACGCTATCGCTACGATCAATTAATGCGTCTTGGTTGGAAAGTTTTCCTACCAATTTCACTTTTTATGGTTTTTTTCGTTGCTTTTATTTTATTGCTGATGGGTTGGGCTTAAAACGGGTCTAAAGGGAATAGGATTGATATTATGGGGTTACTAACACAAGCCGGTAAAGCGCTTTTCTTAAAAGAATTTGTGGGGGCAATTTTGCTTACCATGCGTTATTTCTTTAAAGCAAAAGCCACAATCAACTATCCTTTTGAAAAAGGAGCAATCAGCCCGCGTTTTCGTGGTGAACATGCTTTGCGCCGTTACCCAAATGGGGAAGAACGCTGTATCGCTTGTAAATTGTGTGAGGCGATTTGTCCAGCGCAAGCTATTACAATTGAAGCTGGTCCACGTCGCAATGACGGAACAAGACGTACGACACGTTATGATATCGACATGGTCAAATGCATTTATTGTGGTTTTTGTCAGGAAGCATGTCCTGTGGATGCAATAGTTGAAGGCTCCAATTTTGAATTTGCAACAGAGACACGGGAAGAACTTTATTATAGTAAAGAAAAATTACTTGAAAACGGTGCGCGCTGGGAGCGTGAACTGGCACAAAACATTGCGCTTGATGCGCCTTATAGATAGGACTTGAAAGGTCGTTATGGATTTGGCTTCACTATTCTTTTATCTGTTCTCTTTCATTGCTGTTGGCGCTGCCTTCATGGTGATTGCAGCCAGAAACCCTGTGCATTCTGTCTTATTTCTGATTTTGACATTTTTTAATGCAGCCGGACTTTTTGTTTTATTGGGCGCAGAATTTCTTGCTATGATTTTGATTGTAGTCTATGTCGGCGCTGTTGCTGTATTATTCCTTTTTGTTGTCATGATGCTGGATGTCGATTTCGTTGAATTGAAGCAGGGTTTTTTGCAATATGTGCCGTTAGGCGGTTTGGTTGCCCTTATTCTGGCAGGGGAATTGGTTATTGTTTTAGGTGGATTTATTTTTGATCCGCATTTTGCAAGCGGTGTTGGTGCTGCACCTATTCCAGATATAGCTGAAGTAAGTAATACCAAGGCTTTGGGGCTTCTTTTATACACACGGTATATTTATTTTTTCCAGGCGGCCGGACTTATTCTTCTGGTTGCGATGATTGGTGCAATTGTTTTAACCCTTCAGCATAAAGAGGGTGTTAAAAGACAAAATATTTCAGCTCAGGTGGCTCGAACACGCGAGACAGCTATTGATGTGGTTGATGTAGAAACGGGCAAGGGGATTTAACTTATGGGTGTTGGACTTTCCCATTATCTAGCATTAGCGGCGATATTATTTACCATTGGTATATTTGGTATTTTTGTGAACCGTAAAAATGTCATAATCATTTTAATGTCTGTGGAGCTCATTCTTCTTGCGGTCAACATTAATCTCGTTGCGTTTTCTTCCTTCTTAGGAGATTTGGTTGGGCAGATTTTTGCTCTTTTGATTTTAACGGTTGCTGCAGCTGAAGCGGCAATTGGCCTTGCGATTTTGGTTGCCTTTTACCGCAATCGTGGTTCGATTGCTGTTGAAGATATTAATGCGATGAAAGGCTAAGGCATCATGTATTCTCTTATCGTCTTTCTACCTCTTATTGGATTTTTGATTGCAGGTCTTTTAGGGCGTGCTATTGGTCCAAAACCAAGCGAATTCATTACATCTGGTCTTTTGGTTTCATCGGCCATTTTATCATGGATTGCATTTTTCCAAGTTGGCCTTGGTGAAAGTGAAGGCTTTACAGTTCCCGTCTTGCGTTGGATCGAATCGGGTGATTTTATAGCCAATTGGGCTTTGCGGATTGATACACTTACTGTTGTAATGCTGGTTGTTGTAACATCAGTTTCTTCGTTGGTGCATATTTATTCAATTGGCTATATGCATCATGACCCACATCGACCGCGCTTTTTTGCTTATTTGTCGCTATTTACTTTTGCCATGTTGATGCTTGTAACATCTGATAATCTTATCCAGATGTTCTTTGGCTGGGAAGGTGTGGGCTTGGCTTCTTATCTTCTCATTGGCTTTTGGTATCATAAACCCTCTGCCAATGCCGCTGCAATGAAGGCTTTCATTGTTAACCGTGTAGGCGACTTTGGGTTTGCCCTTGGTATTTTCTCTGTTTTCATTCTTTTCGGCTCCGTTGAATTTGATACCATTTTTTCAGCCGCCAAAAATATGATTGATGGAGAAGGCTATTTAAAAGAAGTTGATACGACAACGACTTTTTTAGGCTATGAGCTTTCTTTACAAGCAGCTCTAACGGTTACGTGTCTGTTACTCTTTATGGGTGCTATGGGCAAATCGGCGCAATTTATTTTGCACACATGGTTGCCAGACGCTATGGAGGGACCAACCCCTGTTTCTGCCCTCATCCATGCCGCAACAATGGTGACAGCTGGGGTTTTTCTTGTGGCGCGCCTGTCTCCGGTTTTTGAATTATCACACACGGCTTTAACATTTATTACCTTTATGGGTGCTTTTACTGCTATTTTTGCGGCAAGTGTTGGGTTGGTGCAAAATGATATTAAGCGGGTTATCGCCTATTCAACATGCTCGCAGTTGGGTTATATGTTTGTAGCTCTAGGCCTTGGTGCTTATTCAATTGGTATTTTCCACCTTTTTACACATGCTTTCTTTAAAGCGCTTTTATTTCTTGGTGCAGGTTCGGTTATTCATGCCGTTTCTGATGAACAGGATATGCGTAAAATGGGTGGGCTAAGAAAGCATATTCCAATTACTTATTGGACAATGTTCATTGGCACAATTGCGTTAACAGGTGTTGGAATTCCGGGTACGCTATTTGGTACAGCAGGCTTTTTCTCAAAGGATGCTATTATTGAAGCTGCTTTTGTTGGCCATAACAGTGCGGCAGGCTTTGCCTTTGCAATGACGGTTCTGGCTGCACTCTTTACCAGTTTTTATTCTTGGCGCCTTGTTTTTATGACATTTCACGGCAAAACAAGAGCGTCTGCTTCTGTTATGAGCCATGTTCATGAATCGCCACTTGTGATGACTGTTCCGCTTTTTGTTTTATCTGTCGGAGCGCTTTTCGCTGGTTTTGTTTACCATGAATATTTTATAGGCCATGAATATGAACATTTTTGGAAAACTGCTTTATTTACAGGACCTGCTAATCACATCATTCATGAGTTTCATAATGTACCAACTTTGGTTAAGTGGGCTGCAACTATTGTAATGGTCATAGGGTTTTTACTGGCATATCTTTTCTATATCAAAAAGCCTAGTTTACCGAAGGAGATGGCAAAAGATCACCGCGTTCTTTATCAATTCCTTCTCAATAAATGGTATGTGGATGAACTTTATAATGTCATTTTCATTCGCCCTGCAATGTGGCTTGGACGTTTCTTATGGAAACGGGGTGATGACTGGCTAATTGATGGGTTTGGACCTGATGGGGTTTCAGCCCGTGTTCTTGACATAACAAACCGTGTCGTGCGGTTGCAATCCGGTTTTATTTATCATTATGCCTTTGCCATGATGATAGGGGTTGCAGCGCTCGTCACCTGGATAATGCTCTAATTTGATTTTAAGGAAAACGAGATAAGATGTCCTTTCCAATTCTTTCCACGGTGACTTTTCTGCCGCTTATCGGTGTGGCGATGATTTTGATGGTGCGCGGTGATGATGCAATTGCCAAACAAAATATTCGCGCCATTGCATTAATTACAACATTAGTCACTTTCGTTTTATCGCTTGGTATCTGGGTTGGGTTTGATGCGTCAAATCCCGGATTTCAGATGAAAGAACAGACTTCATGGCTTAATGGCGATAAAATCGGTTACCGCATGGGCGTTGATGGTATTTCTATGTTGTTTGTGATTTTGACAACATTTTTAATGCCGCTATGCATTCTAGCAAGTTGGGAATCAGTTCAAAATCGCGTCAAAGATTATATGATTGCATTTCTTGTGCTTGAAACGCTGATGATTGGTGTTTTTTGTGCGCTTGACCTTGTTTTGTTTTATGTCTTTTTTGAAGCCGGCCTCATCCCTATGTTTATCATTATTGGTATTTGGGGAGGCAAGCGGAGAATTTATGCTTCTTTCAAATTCTTCCTTTATACTCTTCTTGGCTCTGTTTTAATGCTTCTTGCTATTATGGTGATGTATTGGGATGCAGGAACGACCAATATTGAAGCTTTATTGGCGCATGATTTCCCGGAATCGATGCAAATGTGGCTTTGGCTTGCTTTTTTTGCTTCCTTTGCAGTTAAAATGCCAATGTGGCCTGTTCATACATGGTTGCCAGACGCTCATGTTGAAGCGCCAACAGCAGGATCGGTTATTTTGGCAGGTATTTTGTTAAAGCTTGGTGGCTATGGCTTTTTACGCTTTTCATTGCCAATGTTCCCGCTTGCCTCTGCCGATTTTGCCCCACTTGTTTTTACACTTTCGGTTATTGCAATTGTGTATACATCTCTTGTGGCGCTCATGCAGGAAGATATTAAAAAGCTCATTGCTTATTCTTCTGTCGCTCATATGGGCTATGTAACAATGGGTATATTTGCAGCTAATGAGCAGGGCATTCAGGGCGGTATTTTTCAGATGTTGTCTCATGGGCTGGTATCAGGGGCTCTTTTTCTCTGTGTTGGTGTTGTATATGACCGCATGCACACCAGAGAAATTGCTGCTTATGGTGGTTTGGTAAACAGAATGCCATGGTATGCCGTATTATTTCTCATTTTCACTATGGCGAATGTCGGCCTTCCTGGCACCAGTGGCTTTGTTGGCGAATTTCTAACGCTTTTAGGGGCTTATAAAGCCAATACATGGGTTGCGCTTATTGCAACAACAGGCGTTATTCTTTCAGCTGTATATGCTTTATGGCTTTATCGGCGCGTTGTTTTTGGGCAACTGGAAAAAGAAAGTCTTAAAGATATCTTAGATCTTAATTGGCGAGAAAAACTAATTATTCTGCCATTAGTTATTTTGATAATTTTCTTTGGTGTTTATCCAGCGCCGGTTTTTGATGTAACTGCGGCTTCTGTTGAAAATCTTGTTAATGGTTATGAGCAAGCTATAGCAAAAGCAGATGACCTTTCAAAAACACAAACAGCAAGTATCAAATAGGGGCGAAGACAATGCAGGAACAATTTTTAAATGCCCTCAATTTTACGCCAGCCATGCCTGAAATAGTTTTGGCAGTTGGCGCTATGACCCTATTAATGATCGGAGCTTTTAATAAAGAAAAAGCCAATACAACGATTACTGGCCTCGCTGTTGCTCTTTTAATTGTTGCTGGTATTTTTGTTTTTCAAAATGGTAGTGAAACGGTTACAACCTTTGATAATTCATTTATTATTGATCCGTTCTCAACCTTCATGAAAATTCTAACATTGATCGGTTCTGTAGCCGCGATTGCCATGTCGCTTGCTTTTGTGCGGCGCGAAGGGTTTGATTGTTTTGAATACCCCATCTTAATTGTCCTGGCGACTTTGGGTATGATGATGATGATTTCAGCCAATGATATGATTGCGCTTTATCTTGGTTTGGAATTACAATCACTATCATTATACGTTATTGCATCCATTAATCGTGATTCAACCCGAGCAACAGAAGCTGGCATTAAATATTTTGTTTTGGGCGCTTTATCATCGGGTTTTTTACTTTATGGCATGTCATTAGTTTACGGCTTTACAGGGCATACAAATTTCACAGAAATTGCCAATGCCATGCAGGGAGGTCATCAATCTATAGGTTTGATTGTAGGTCTTGTTTTCATCCTAACCGGCCTTGCATTTAAAATTTCTGCCGTTCCATTTCATATGTGGACGCCAGATGTTTATCAAGGGGCGACAACTCCTGTAACAGCATTTTTTGCAGCAGCACCGAAGGTTGCTGCCATCGCTTTATTCATTCGTGTAACATATGATGCCTTTGAACCAGCTGTTAAAGATTGGCAACAAGTTGTTGTATTTATCTCTATCGCTTCAATGTTGCTTGGTTCGTTTGCTGCAATTGGGCAACACAACATAAAACGATTGATGGCTTATTCATCTATTGGTCATATGGGATATGCACTTGTTGGTCTTGCTGCCGGTAATCAGGTAGGTGTTGAAGGTGTACTGCTTTATATGACTATTTATATAGCCATGACACTTGGTGCTTTTGCCTGCATTTTAGCAATGAGACATCAAGATGGTATGGCTGAGGATATTGAAATGCTTTCCGGTGCTTCAAAAAACCACCCTTTAATGGCGCTTATTCTTGCATTGATTATGTTTTCCCTGGCAGGCATTCCGCCCTTAGCAGGCTTTTTTGGTAAATGGTATGTGTTTATTGCTGCAATTGAAGCCAATTTATATGCCCTTGCTATCATTGGTGTTTTGTCTAGCGTTGTTGGGGCTTACTATTATTTGCGTATTGTTAAGATTATGTATTTTGACGAACCGCGAGAATCTTTTGAACCAATGCCAACAGAGTTAAAAGTGATTATGGGTTTATCCGGCTTGTTTGTTCTTGGTTTTATTGGTTTTGCAGGCCCTATTGGTCAAGTGGCGAAAGCGGCTGCCCGAACATTTTTTATTGGTTAGGTTTTGCAGGAATTTATCGATCCATTCCTTGATATAAGCCATTTTTCTTTTGATGAAATTGGCTCAACCAATGATGAAGCCTTTAATTTATCGCAAGATAGAGAGGTTGATTGTTTTTTTGTAATAGCGAAGAAACAATCAAATGGACGGGGAAGGCGTGGTCGGCAATGGGTTTCGGAAAAGGGCAACCTTTATTGTAGTGCTTTTTTAAAAAAGCCCGCTAGCGCCGAAAAATGCTCGCAGCTTTCCTTTGTAACCGTTGTCGCACTCGGCTGGGCTTTATGTGAATTGGAGCCTTCCTCTATCACTCACTTTCATTATAAATGGCCTAATGATTTATTGTGGAATGGCGCAAAACTAGCAGGATTATTGCTTGAGGCACGTCCTCATGAAAAAGGGCTTAATGTTGTTGTTGGGCTTGGGGTTAATTGTAAGAGTTTTCCTGAAAAAACACCCTATACTGCAACAAGTCTGGTACAGGAAGAAGTGAATATAGATGCCGAACGTCTTTTTCAGACCTTTAAAAGAGCATTTATTGAGGCTCTTAAAATATGGAATAAAGGCCATAACTTTAATTTTTTCAGGGATGAATGGCTGAAAAAAGCCGCAGGCCTTGGAAAAGAAATTATTGTGCGTCTGGATAATGAAGAAATTATTGGTATTTTTAAAACAATTGATAAAGAAGGGCGCCTTATTTTAAAGCTTTTTGATGGGACGATACGCAAAATTAGTGCTGGAGATGTTTTCTTTCCGGCGATTAAAGGCTAAACCGGTTCTAAAATTACGAAACAATGAACCTGAAAGAATAATATGTCCATAAATAATGCTGATGAACTTGTCTTTGTTGCCTTAGGAGGTGTTGGCGAAATAGGCATGAATTTGGCGCTATATGGTTTTGGTAACAAAGATAAACGAAAATGGATTATTGTTGATTTTGGGATTTCTTTTCCAGGGCCACATCAGCCCGGTGTTGATGTTGTTTTTGCTGATATAGAGTTCCTTGAAAGAAATGTTGCAGATATTTTGGGTATAGTTATTACTCATGGCCATGAAGATCATTATGGTGCTTTACTTGAATTGTGGCCCTCATTGGAAGTGCCGCTTTATTGTTCGGCTTTTGTTGCAGGCCTTTTAAATGCTAAGGCAGCGCGTTTTGGTGATTATGAACCTATTCCAATAAATTTGATAGAACAGGGTGATGAAATTGACCTTGGTCCCTTCAAGGTTGAATTTATCGCAGTCTCTCATTCAATTCCTGAACCAAGCGCGCTTCTCATAACAACTCCAGCAGGGCGGGTTCTTCATACAGGAGACTGGAAACTAGACCCAACGCCTGGTATTGGATTACCAACCGATATTGAGCGTTTGAAGGGGATTGGGCAAGAAGGCGGCGTTGATGCTCTTATTTGCGATTCAACAAATGCTATGCGTGATGGTGAAAGCCCCAGTGAGAAAGAGATTGAAAGCAATTTGCTGGAAGTCATCAAACGGGCTGAAAATCGAGTAGCCGTTACAAGTTTTTCATCGAATGTTGCACGCATAAGAGCCATTGCACTTGCTGCAAAAGCTGCTGATAGGCAGGTAGTTTTATTAGGTGCAGCTATGCGCCGTGTTGTTGATGTCTCACGTGAGCTTGGTTTTTTAGATGATGTGCCCCCGTTCATTAATGAGGCGGAATATGGCTATCTACCACGCGAAAAAGTGCTTGTAATTCTAACAGGCTCCCAAGGGGAAGCTAGAGCTGCTTTAGCGCGTATTGCCCGCGATGAGCACCGTGATATTGCGCTTTCGAAAGGAGATATGGTTATCTTCTCTTCTAGAGCTATTCCTGGAAATGAAAAGGTCGTTGGTACAATTATTAATCAACTAGTGCGAGCGGGTATTGAAGTTGTTACAGATAATGATGCTGAAGTTCATGTAACAGGGCATCCTCGCCGTAATGAACTTTTGAAAATGTATGAATGGGTAAAGCCACGCTCTCTTATACCTGTTCATGGGGAGGCAATGCATTTGCGCGCTCATGCCAGACTTGCTGAAGGTGCAGGGATAAGTGATGTGATGGTTATCGAAAATGGTGATGTTATCCACGTGGCACCAAATGCCCTGCAAAAAGTTGATGAAATCAAAACAGGCATTTTGGTGCGTGATGGCAAACTTATCCGCGATGAAGAGGGGGCAGGGGTAGATATTCGCCGTAAGCTCTCTTTTGCTGGTGTTGTTAATGTTGCCATTTCTATTGATCGCAAGGGAATGTTAACCGATGATCCTGCCGTTGAAGCCATGGGGCTTCCGCTTGAAGATGATGAAGATGAATATATTGAAGATGTTCTTTTTCAGGTTGTTTTAAATACTGTGGAAGGTTTGCAGCCTAAAAGACGTAAGGATGAAACTTTAGTTCGGGAGGCCGTTTATCGCGCCGTTAGGGCAAAAGTGAATGGGCTTTGGGGAAAGAAACCCTTATGCTCGGTCTTAATCCTGCAAGGATAATTTGAAACTTGAAGCAGGTAAAAAATATAATGCAAGCTATTGAAATTATGGGTTCACACTATAACTAATTTTAGTGTATTTATAGATTAGCCAATATAAAATAGAATTCCTTTATTCAAAGGGGGAAGACAATTAAACTGATTTGGGAGAAATATAATTGGAGCCTGTAACTGTTTTAGCGCTTTACTTTATTTTATGGTGGCTTTCACTATTTGTAATTTTACCGTTTGGTGTAAAAACGCAGGATGATGAAGGGGACGTTACTTTAGGGACTGTTTCGAGTGCTCCGAATAAACCCCTTATTATAAAAAAAATGATTGCGACAACTGTTTTATCTGCCGTTCTTTTGGGCTTTTTTTATTGGCTTGTTGTTATACAGGGGTTCAGTATTGATGATATACCGTTTTTTCCTAAACCTGATTTGACATGAGTTTTTTGGTGTAAGCTTGAGAAAGGCTTATATAGCGTAATCCTTTTAAAGTGGTTTAGCTATAAATATCAAATGTTGTGCAAAAAAAGAGGGCCAAATGGCCCTTTTATAAGTTAAATCGTTCCTGTTTCATAAATCCGTAAACGGTGCAGCAGTTTAAAATGCGCTTGAAACCAATCCCTCCCAAGATATAAAGAACGTGTTGGAATAGTTGCTCCATCCTCTTTAAGAATATACTATACAAGGTTTTTTTCTTTGTCATTAAATTTTTAAAAAATAATATTTTATTATTGAGATAGAATGATAGAAGCTGCGGAAACAAGAAAGAGTCATTTTACAAAGGATACTTGTTACAAAGGGTGATTGGCCGCTCTTTCAAAATATTAACAAATTTACGCATCTTAAAGGCAGTTTTTTCTGGTATATGCCGTGTTATGGCGTTAATCCAAAAGAAGGATTTACTTTTACCTAGTGGACAAGGGCAGACATGCGATTATCTAATTATTTTCTTCCCATTTTGAAAGAAACACCAAAAGAGGCGGAAATTGCTTCGCATCGTCTTATGTTGCGGGCCGGCATGATACGCCAACAATCAGCAGGCATTTATTCCTGGCTCCCTTTGGGGCTGAAAGTTCTTAACAAGATAAATATCATCATACGTGAGGAAATGGAAAGAGCCGGTGCCGTTGAAATTTTAATGCCAACACTGCAGTCGGCTGATTTATGGCGTGAAAGTGGGCGGTATGATGCTTATGGCAAAGAGATGCTGCGTATTCAAGATCGCCATGAACGCGATATGCTTTATGGGCCAACCAATGAAGAGATGGTAACAGATATTTTCAGGAGCTATGTGCGCTCGTATAAAGATTTGCCACTTAATCTTTATCATATTCAATGGAAATTTCGCGATGAAGTAAGGCCGCGTTTTGGTGTCATGCGTGGTCGCGAGTTTTTAATGAAGGATGCCTATAGTTTCGATACAGATTTTGAAACTGCAAAAGTTGCCTATCAGCGTATGTTTGCAGCATATCTTCGCACATTCAATCGTCTGGGTTTGAAAGCGATACCGATGAAAGCTGATACAGGACCTATTGGCGGAGATTTGAGTCATGAATTTATTATTCTAGCTGAAACAGGCGAAAGTGGGGTTTTCTGTCATAAATCTCATTTGGAACGTGCTGTTCCATCTGATGACGTTAATTTTAATAATGCTGCTGTTTTACAAAAAATCTTTGATGATTGGACAAAGGATTATGCTGCGACTGATGAAATTCATGATGAAGAAGCTTATGCCGCGATTAATGAATCGGATAGAGTTTCTGCACGCGGCATTGAGGTGGGGCATATTTTCTATTTCGGTACAAAATACTCTGAAAGTATGGGGGCAAAAATAACTGGCTCAGATGGCGTTGAAAAACCTGTCCATATGGGGTCATATGGTATTGGCCCATCACGCCTCGTTGGCGGTATTATTGAAGCTTTTCACGATGAAAATGGCATCATATGGCCAGAAAGTGTTGCCCCGTTTGATCTTGGCATTATCAATATGAAGCCAGGTGATATGGCAACGGATGAAGCCTCACAAAAGCTTTATGATTCTTTGGTAAAAGCAGGCAAAGATGTTCTTTATGATGACCGCGATACCAGAGCTGGGGCAAAATTTGCGACAATGGATCTGATTGGCTTGCCAAAACAAGCTATTATTGGCCCAAGGGGGCTTAAAGAAGGTGTTATTGAAATAAAAGATAGGGCAACAAATACGCGTGAAAGCGTAAGCCTTGAAGCTGCCATAAATATGCTAACATCGTAAAATGGTAATGATTGAGTCGTTTTTCAAAAAATAGGACAGACTAAATGCACCTTCCTGTCAAAACACAGGCTTTTTCTAGGTTTGAGTGGCTTGTTGCCAGCCGTTATCTTCGTTCAAGGCGCAAGGAAACCTTTATCTCCGTTATTGCTGGCCTATCGTTTTTAGGCATTCTTTTGGGCGTTGCAACGCTGATAATTGTTATGGCTGTCATGAATGGGTTTCGTACTGAGTTACTTGACAGGATCTTAGGTGTTAATGGTCATTTTATCATTCAGCCAATGGATAGTAGAGATTTCAAAGATTTTGATGATATTGCCAAACGAATAGAGGGCGTTGAAAATATTGTTCGTGCAGTCCCATTTATTGAGGGGCAGGTCCTAGCATCAGGCGCAAGGGAACCCTCAGGCACTCTTGTTAGGGGATTAAGGGAAAAGGAAATTGACCGTATTCCATTATTAAAAGAGAATGTAACACTGGGGTCTTTTGATAATTTTGATGCAAATAAAGGTATTGCGCTTGGTTCCAGGCTTGCCTTTAAGCTGGGCGTTACATTGGGGGATAAGGTAACATTAATTGCACCAAAAGGAAATGTAACGGCCTTTGGCGTAACGCCGCGTGTCAAAGCTTATCCCGTTCAGGCAATTTTTGAAATTGGTATGTCGGAATATGATCAAGCACTTTTAATCATGCCTCTAATAGATGCTCAGGTTTTTTTTAATAAAGATGGCGTGGTGGACGCGATTGAGGTTTTTACAACCGACCCTGATCTCGTCACAAGCTTGCGGGCGCCCGTAGAAGAGGCTGTAAAGCGCACCGCCCTTGTTTCTGATTGGCGTCAACGGAACCAGACATTTTTCTCGGCATTGGAAGTTGAGCGCAATGTCATGTTCATCATTCTTACCCTCATCATTCTTGTTGCCGCGCTTAACATCATTTCTGGCTTAACAATGCTTGTCAAAGACAAAGGGCGAGATATTGCCATCTTACGAACAATGGGGGCTAGCAGAGGTTCAGTTCTACGAATTTTTTTAATAACAGGGGCAGCCATTGGTACACTGGGTACTTTAGCCGGTTTGGTCTTAGGGTTAATCGTTGCTTCAAATATTGAAGAAATCAGGCAATTTGTTTCTTATATAACACAGACGACCATTTTCCCGCCTGAACATTATTTTTTAAGTGAGCTTCCTTCTAAAATTGAAATGGGAGAAGTTGTTGCTATTGTGATTATGGCTCTAACACTGTCATTTTTAGCAACAATATATCCCGCCTGGCGCGCCGCTCGCCTCGACCCTGTGGAGGCATTGCGTTATGAATAAATCTGTTTCAGAAATATCAACAGCGCAAGAAACTCAATCAAAAGAGACGACAACTGTGCCTTTTCCTCTTGTCTTAAGAGGTATTGAACGCCGTTTTCAGCAAGTTGAAGGGGAACTGGTGGTTCTTGATGGTGTGGATTTGACAATTCGCGATGGTGAAATGGTGGCGCTTGTGGCGCCATCTGGTGCCGGTAAATCAACTTTATTGCAAATAGCTGGCCTATTAGAAAAACCAGATAGCGGCGAGGTCTTCATTAATGGGCGCGCCTGTGCCAAAGCAAATGATGAAACACGCACCTTGCTTAGGCGTTTAGAAATAGGCTTTGTATATCAGTTTCATCATTTATTGCCGGAATTTGATGCGCTGGAAAATTTATTATTACCGCAAATGTTACGCGGCCTAGATACGGAAAAAGCAAAAGAGCGCGCTCTACAAGTGATGAATTACTTAAAAATTGACCACCGGGCAGACCACAGACCCGCTGAACTTTCTGGCGGTGAGCAGCAACGTGTTGCAATTGCAAGGGCCGTTATTAATGCCCCTAGAATTTTGTTAGCTGATGAACCAACTGGCAATCTTGACCCAGATACGGCAGGCCATGTTTTTGATGCTTTAATGGGCTTGGTAAGAGGCAGCGGCTTGGGCGCGTTGGTTGCCACGCATAATATGGAACTGGCTGCAAAAATGGACCGGCGGGTTACTTTGCGTGATGGAAAGATTGTTGATTTTTAATTTCTATTAAAGATGTTTTTTGCATCGTTTAAGCCGCTATTGACAAAAGAACATAAAGTGAACATATTGACATATCTTTACAATAAAGGTGAGTCTTATGGTTTTGTTACGCGACATTGCAGCATTAATTTCCCTTAGTCTTTTTTTCATATCAGCAACTTATTGGGCTGATATTATGAGTCGATTACCATTGTAAGAACAAAAAGAAAACATTTGTTATTTGTTAAAAAAAGTAGATTTTTTTTATCTAACTCAAAACGGTACCAAAAATGTTTTATGGTTTTGATATCTTGATAAATATAGCGTAATCCTTTTAAAATGATTTTGATTTCAAAAGAAAAGATGAGCGCAAAAAAAAGGATATAGCTAAAACTATTTAATCATTTTAAAGGGTTTAGCTATAGGCATCAAACATTATGACAACTAAACCGCGCTTTGTTCATCTACGCTGCCATTCTGCTTATTCTCTATTGGAAGGGGGGATAAAACTGGGCGATTTGCTAAAGTTTGCAAAGGCAGACGCTATGCCAGCGCTTGGCCTAACAGATACGGGTAATTTATTTGGAGCGCTTGAGTTTTCTGAAAAAGCAAAAGGCGAAGGTCTGCAACCAATTATTGGCTGTCAGATTAAGATTGTTTTTCAAGAAGAAGCTGAAAATTCTTTTACTACTAAAAAAGCGTTCTATTGCACTCTTGTCTTACTGGCAATGAATGAAAAGGGATATGCTAATCTCGTTTCCCTTGTTTCCAAAAGTTATATGGAAACCGAAGACGATCAGGAAGCACATATTACCGCTGCCATGCTTCAAGATTTAAATGAAGGAATAATTTGTTTAACTGGTGGTCGCGATGGCCCAATCGACAAGGCTCTTTTAGATAATAAACAGGAAGAGGCAAAAGCGCGGGCTGTTTTTTTCAAAGATATTTTTCAAGATAGATTATATATCGAAATACAGCGGGTCAATTTAAGCGATGAAAAGAATAGGGAAGTAGCACTTCTTGATATTGCCTATGAGCTAGAAATTCCGATTGTTGCAACCAACGAACCATTTTTTGCAAAACCTGATGACTTTGAAGCCCATGATGCTTTGATTTGTATTGCCCAAGGGGTCGTTATTCAAATGGACGATAGGCGCAGGCTGTCTTCCGATTGTTATTTCAAAAATCAGGATGAAATGGCAACCCTCTTTGAGGACTTACCAGAAGCGCTGGAAAACACACTTGAAATTGCCCAGCGTTGTCATGTTCGCGCTCAAAAACGCGCGCCCATCTTGCCACAATTTGCAGCAGAAGGCTTAAAAGGCGATGAAGCTGTAAAGGCAGAAGCGGAGGAGTTAAGGAAGCAAGCGCTTGCAGGTCTTCAAGCGCGGCTTGATTTTCATGGATGCGCTGAGGGGCTAGATGAAAAAGTCTATTTCGATCGTATCGATTATGAGCTTGGCATTATCGAAAAAATGAAATTTCCAGGTTATTTCCTCATCGTTGCAGACTTTATCAAATGGGCGAAAGAGCAACTCATACCAGTTGGTCCAGGCAGGGGGTCTGGTGCCGGGTCTGTTGTTGCATGGGCTTTAACTATTACCGATCTTGACCCTTTGCGTTTTTCGCTGCTTTTTGAGCGGTTCTTGAATCCTGAACGGGTTTCCATGCCTGATTTTGATATTGATTTCTGTCAGGAAAGGCGTGACGAAGTAATCCGCTATGTGCAGAAACGTTATGGGCGTGATCACGTGGCACAAATTATTACATTCGGCTCGCTTCAAGCGCGCGCAGTTTTACGTGATGTTGGCCGCGTGTTGCAAATGCCTTATGGCCAAGTTGATCGTTTATGCAAATTGGTGCCGGCAAATCCTGCAAACCCCGTTACTTTAGCTGAAGCTGTTAAGGGAGAGCCAAAATTACAAGAAGCAAGAAAAGAAGAGGAGGTTGTTGAACGTCTAATTTCTATGTCCTTAAAGCTTGAAGGGCTTTATCGACATGCTTCCACCCACGCTGCTGGCATTGTTATTGGCGACCGTCCGTTGGATAAATTGGTGCCACTTTATCGCGATCCGCGGTCTGATATGCCTGTTACCCAATTTAACATGAAATGGGTGGAGCAGGCAGGCTTGGTTAAATTTGACTTTTTGGGCCTGAAAACCTTAACCGTATTACAAAAAGCGGTCACCTTGATTGCCAAACGTGGCATTGAGGTTGATTTAAGCGCTATTCCGCTGGATGATAAAGCAACTTATGACATGCTTGCTCGCGGAGAATCAATTGGTGTTTTCCAGCTTGAAAGTCAAGGTATGCGAAAAGCGCTGGTTGGGATGAAACCGGATGTTTTTGAAGATATTATTGCGCTTGTCGCTCTTTATCGACCAGGTCCCATGGATAATATTCCCGTTTATAATAACCGTAAACATGGACGGGAAAAGCCTGATTTCATTCACCCAAAAATTGAGAAATATCTCAAAGAAACCCAAGGGGTTATTATTTATCAAGAGCAGGTAATGCAAATTGCACAAGAACTGGCGGGCTACTCATTGGGAGAGGCTGATTTGTTGCGCCGGGCAATGGGTAAGAAAATCCGTGAGGAGATGGAGGCGCAGCGTGTACGCTTTGTTGATGGTTCGGTTGAAGGAGGTCTTAATAAGGCAAAAGCAAATGAAATTTTTGACCTTCTGGCGAAATTTGCCAATTATGGTTTCAATAAATCACACGCCGCTGCCTATGCTCTTGTTGCTTATCAAACAGCCTATTTAAAGGCCAATTATCCCGTTGAATTTTTAGCTGCTACCATGACCCTGGATATGGGCAATACTGATAAGTTGAATGACTTCAAAAGAGAGGCTGAAAGACTTGATGTTAAAGTGGAAATTCCAAATATAAATAAGTCAGGCGTTGAGTTTGATGTTGATGGTAACACAATATTTTATGCCTTGGCAGCAATTAAGGGCGTTGGTGTTCAGGCTATAAGCGACATTATTAATGTCAGGCCGGAGGGAGGATTTAAAGACCTTTCCGATTTTGGGCATCATCTTGACCCGAAATCAGCGAATAAAAGAACTTTGGAAAGTTTGGTATTTGCTGGTGCTTTTGATGTTTTGGTGTCAAATCGTGCCCAAGTTCTAGATGCTTTGGAACAGGTTGTTGCCTTGGCTAATAGGCGTTTTGAGCAGGAAAAAAGTGGGCAGGATGATATGTTTTCATCCGTTTCAGGGCCGGAACCGGTGCGTTTGAAGCCTATTTCTGATTTTGAGCAAACAGAAAAACTGGCAAAAGAGCAAGGGGCGGTTGGCTTTTATTTAAGTGCTCATCCATTAGATGAATATGCCAGTCTTTTGGAGAAACTGGGCGTGAAATCATGGCAGTCTTTTGAGGAAGATGTTAAAAAGGGAGCAACGGTCGGCAAACTTGCTGGTACCGTAATTAGTAAGCAAGAACGCAATACCAAAACAGGCAACCGCATGGCTATCGTCAATATTTCAGATGCGAGTGGCCAGTTTGAGGCTGTATGTTTTAGTGAAACACTCAATCAACATCGTGATGATCTTGAGGTAGGATCCTCCATAGTGCTCATTGCCGCTGCAGAAGATAGGCCAGAAGGTGTAAATGTTCGTATGCAATCGGTTGAATCACTTGATAAAGCAGCCAACAGTTTTCGTGGTGCGCTTAATATATTTGTTAAAAATACTAATTCCTTAAACCACCTTTCAAACCAGCTTCCAGTTAGTCATAATGGGCAAGGGGGGGTAGTGAGCGTTTTTGTACTAGATGAAATTCTTGGCAGGGAAGTGGAGATTCGTTTGGGTAAAAAATACATCCTTTCACCAAAATTGGTTGGTGCATTAAAAGCGCTGCCTGGAATTGTTGATGTCGAATTACAATAGATTTTATTGCTTTTGGCCTGCAAATTAGAATTTTAGACTTGCAAAACAACTTCAGGCGCTGTATCCAGCGCACATCACACACACGGGTTTTAGGCATTGTTCAAATGAACAGTTCCATTCGGTGCAACCACATTAACCCGTGGAGGACATAACCGAAAAAGGAGAACGGAGCCATGGCTCTGCCAGATTTTACTATGCGTCAACTCCTCGAAGCAGGGGTTCACTTTGGTCACCAAACACATCGCTGGAATCCAAAAGTTGAAAAATATCTTTTCGGATCACGCAATAATATTCATATTATCGATTTGTCACAAACTGTGCCGCTTTTGCATCAAGCATTGAAAGTGGTGAGTGATACCGTTTCAAAGGGTGGTCGGGTTTTGTTTGTGGGAACAAAGCGTCAGGCCTCTGAAATTGTTGCTACCTCAGCGCAAAGCTGCGCGCAATATTATGTTAACGCGCGCTGGCTTGGTGGAACACTCACGAACTGGACCACAATTTCAAATTCAATTAAACGTCTACGTGAGTTGGAAGAAATGCTTTCAGGCGATAAAGCCCTTGCTTTCACGAAGAAAGAACGTTTGACACGCACCCGTGAGCTTGAAAAACTTGAGCGCTCCCTTGGTGGTATTAAGGACATGGGTGGTATTCCTGATATGATTTTTGTAATTGATACCAATAAGGAAGCAATTGCCATTCAGGAAGCTAAGCGTCTTGGTATTCCAGTCATTGCTATTATCGATTC
>CALHLB010000034.1 GCA_938034375.1 uncultured Alphaproteobacteria bacterium
TGCAAGATTGGGGTATGGGTATTCCAGATGCTTTTGCAAAACAAATGTTTGATTTGTTTGAAAGCCGTAATTCTGGGAATACAAGAGGCGGCGCCGGTCTAGGTCTTTCTATTGTTAAACGTTTTGTTGAATTACACGATGGAACTGTTAAGGTTGAAAGCAATGAGGGAGAAGGCACTTTAGTGACATGCCGCCTGCCTTTCTCGCCCTTGCCAGAAAAAATACCAGCAGAATAAGGTTGAAGCTTCTTGCAACACCAAAACGCTTTTCTATCAATATTTTTGAAAACCGAGGAAGATACGCAAAGACTAGGTGAAGATTTGTCCACCCTCTTAAAAAAGGGCGACTGCATTTTACTCTCTGGTGATTTGGGCATGGGAAAAACAACCCTTTCACGTGCGCTTATTCGGGCTTTTTTGGGAAAGCTGGATTATGAAGTACCAAGTCCAACATTCACATTGGTGAACCCATATGAAGAAGGCCGCCTTCCGCTTTATCACTTTGATTTATATCGCCTGTCGGATGAAGAGGAATTGGAAGAAACCGGAATTTTCGACGTACTTCCAGAGGGTGTTTCATTAATTGAATGGCCTGAACGAGCAATGGGTGTATTGCCTAAAAATGCATTAAAAATCATCCTAGAACAAAAAGATAAGGGAAGGAAGATTTATTTTTATGGTCATGAAGACTGGCAGAAGCGTGTGTCACGAAATTTCTTTATTCGGCGGTTTTTGGAAGAAAATGGATGGCAAAATGCTCGCCGTCAATTTTTGCAAGGCGATGCTTCATCCCGTTCTTACGAAAAAATTTTGGGGGCAGAAGGCCGGCAAGCCGTTTTGATGGATGCGCCTGCAAATTATGATGGGCCTATCATAAAAAAGGGTAAGCGTTACGCGCAAATTGCTCATTTAGCTGAAGATGTACGCCCCTTTATTGCGATTGGTAATATTTTGAAGGAACAGGATTTACCTGCCCCTGAACTTTATGCCCATGACATAAAAAACGGCTTACTATTAGTAGAATATTTCGGAAATGAAACAATTGCAAAAGATAACGCAGTTGATCAAGAGCGTTATGAAAAGGCCGTTGATTGTCTTGTGGAAATGCACCAGATAACATGGCCAAGAGAGTTACCCTTACCAGATGGTACTTTTCATAGGCCGGCTTCTTTCGATAAGCACGTTTTTGAAATTGAACTGTCTCTTTTAAAAGACTGGTTTGTTCCAAATGCATTGGAAAAACCAATCGAAGATCAAAATTGGGTGAATTACTGGCAAATTTGGTATCGACTTTTTGATGATTTGAATGAGATGGAGCGAAGTCTTTTTTTACGGGATTATCATTCCCCCAATTTAATGTGGCGTAAAGAGAAAGAGGGGCTTCAAAAAATTGGTCTAATTGATTATCAAGATGCGCTTTTTGGCCCATCTTCCTACGATGTTGCATCTTTATGTCAAGATGCGCGCCAAACTGTTCATGAGGACTTGGAGGAAGTTTTAAAAGCACGTTATTGTGCGGGTCGTAAAAAGAGTAATGTTGCATTTGATGAGGTAGCTTTTGAATATTCTTACGCGATAATTGCTGCAGAACGCGCGACAAGATTGTTAGGGCTTTGGTGGCGTTTGAAAATTCGGGATGGCAAACCGCAATATATGGAACATATGCCAAGGACCATTGATTATCTTAAACGCGCACTTGCTCACCCTAAACTAGATGATTTAAAAAAATGGTATCAAGAAAACCTTGATATATAGTAAGATGAAGGCCTTTAACGGGGGGCGCCCGATCATCCTCTAAAATAAGAAAAGAAAGGTTGTTTGGTGAATATCATCAAGAATGAAAGTCCGAAAAAAGCCTTTGTTGCAGCAGCTGGCCTTGGAAAACGAATGCGTCCTTTAACAGCAACAACGCCCAAACCTCTCATTGAGGTGTGTGGCAAAGCATTAATTGATTATGGTCTAGATGCATTGGCAAATGCAGGTGTGGAAGAAGCGATTGTTAATGTCCATTATATAGCAGACTTGCTGGAAGTTCATGTTGCAAAAAGACAAAACCCCAATATTAAAATTTCTGATGAACGCGCTGCCCTACTAGAAACAGGGGGTGGTGTTTTCAAAGCGCTTCATGATTTAAAAGAGGCACCCTTTTATTATCTAAATTCAGATTCGTTCTGGATTGAAGGTGTAAAGCCAAACTTTAAATATCTTTCTGAAATGTGGGATAAAGAGCATATGGACGGCTTGTTGCTTTTATCGCGCACAATCAATGCTGTTGGCTATAGGGGTTTTGGCGATTTTATTTTGCAAGATGATGGACGGTTGAAACGGCGCCCAGAAAATCAGGTTGCCCCCTTTGTTTATGCTGGGGCCGCGATTTTTCACCCACGACTTTTTGATAAAGCACCCAGCGGCGCTTTCTCACTCAATATACTTTTTGATAAAGCGATTGCAAAACAAAAGCTTTTTGGTTTGCAAATGGATGGCACATTGCTGCATGTTGGCACGCCGGGTGATATTTCAAAGGCTGAACAAACTATCAGAAATTCTCTGGCTTGATACGTGAAGAGGCTGCAGGTATGCGTATAAAAACGGTTTTTACAATACCACCTGATGTTCCATTTTTAAAAACACTAGCAGAAAATATTCTTGATGGCAGTTTGTTTGCAAATAAGCTGGATTTATCAAACCCATTAATACTGGCATCGCTTACCGTTTATCTTCCTACCCGTCGCTCATGCCGCTTATTAGAAGACATTTTTCTTGAACTATCAGAAAAAAGAAGCCTGATTTTACCAACCATCCGCGCGTTAGGGGATGTTGATGAAAATGATATTTTTGATGAAGAAAAAACAGACTTAACGGCTTTTGAAAGAGCAATACCCCCCGATCTTTCCCCAATTGAGCGGCAGTTGATTTTAGCGCGCTTGATCATGGAATGGGGTAAGGCGCAGGCAAAAGTAAGTTTGCCAACCAAAGAAAGCGAACAGCCACTATTGGTGCCGGCATCTCCTGCTGATGCGGCTTGGCTTGCTTCAGATCTTGCCGAACTTTTAGACAGAGCAACAACAGAAGAAATAAGCTGGCAGGGCTTATCAAATCTCGTACCAGATGATTATGCTGTTTTTTGGCAATTAAGCCTGACATTTTTGAAAATTGTAACGAGTCTTTGGCCAGAAATTTTAAAAGAACGGGGCATGGTGGATGGCGCAAAACATCGTGATATGTTGATTGAAGAGGAAATGCGCCGCCTTCAATACCTAAAAGGACCTGTTATTGCCGCAGGCTCCACAGGAACATTGCCCTCTACAGCACGTTTTCTGGCAAAAGTTGCAGAACATGAAAATGGCATTGTTATTTTACCCGGTTTTGATGAGGCAATGGCTAAAGAGGCTTATGATAATTTAGGCGGGCCAGAAAATCGGGAAAAGGCAATAAGTGGACACCCGCAATATGGCTTGAAACAGCTTGTACAACATAGTTTGAAAATCTTACCAGAAGACGTAAAATTGCTTGGAAAAAGGCACGATTTTTTAAAAGTGAGGGTGGATAGTATTTCTGTTGCTATGCTGCCCGCTCCTTCAACTCACTTATGGCCCTTTTTTAAGAAAAAGTATGACAGTCACATGCTCCATGAGGCTTTTGCATCTGTTCAATTAATAGATGCGAAGGATGATGCTGAAGAAGCACTGGCCATTGCGTGCCTCTTACGGGAGTTTATTGAGAAAAAAGAAGGCCAGGCCTGCCTTGTCACGCCTGATCGGGCATTGGCGCGCCGTGTTGCGCTGGAATTGCAGCGCTGGGGTTTGAAAATAGACGATTCTGCCGGTCGTCCATTAATCAAAACAGCGCCGGCTATTTTATCACAGCTCCTTCTTGATTGTGTTTTTGATGATGGAAACCCTGTCCTTTTACTATCGCTTTTAAAGCATCCACTGGCTCGTTTTAAAATGGAGGTGGGGCATGTAAGACGGGCGGCCCGCATTCTTGATCTTGCAATTTTACGCGGACCGCGTCTGAAAGGAGGGATGAAGGTATTAAAGAAGAGGTTTGAAGTAATAAGAGCTGATATTCTTTCCGGGACGGCAGAAGCCAGCAAAATTTTTGAAAGCACGCAAAATACCACGCATTCAGGCAGACTTCACCCTGCTATTTCATCTTATAGTGTTGAAGATTGGCAACTTGCCGCAATCCTGATTGAGAAACTGGTTGAGATACTGACCCCTCTTGAAACTATTTTTAATGACAGAAAAACAATTTGCCTTTCAAAAATAGCAAAATGCCATGAAGAAGCCTTCTACGCTCTTCTTGCAAATGATGCGGGAAAATTTGAAAGGGGGCCTGCTTTGCAAGCATTAGAAAAATGCTTTAATGCTATGAAAGGGCAAGATGGGGAAGCCTTTGAAGTCAAGCCCTCTGATTATCCTGAAACCTGTCGTGCTTTATTGGGGGCAGGTACAGTACGTGAAAAAACACGTGAAGATGAACGCATCTTGATATTGGGGGCGCTTGAAGCAAGGTTACTTGCTCCAGATTTAATGGTGCTTGCAGGTCTTGATGAGGGTTCGTGGCCGATGGCTGCAAAAAGTGATGCCTTTATGTCGCGCGGTATGCGGGCAAGTCTCGGTCTTGAAGCGCCTGAGCGTCGTATCAGTCTGGCGGCCCATGATGTGTGCCAGGGCTTGGGCGTTAAGGACGTGGTTATAAGTCGCGCAGCAAAACGGGGTGGAACACCAACGGTTATGTCCAGGTGGCTGCAAAGACTTCTAGCACTTATGGGAGATGAGATAAAAAATGAAATGGTTTCTCGCGGTAACCACTATATAAAATATGCAAAATTACTTGATAGAAACAAAGAAAAGAGACCGGTTAAAATTGAACGTCCTAACCCGAGACCGCCTGTTGTAGCCAGACCAAAAGCGCTTTCTATCACGCGTATTGAAACATGGGTTAGAGATCCTTATGCAATTTATGCCGATAAAATTTTAAAGTTGAACTCCTGCCAGCCATTAGGCCGCCTGCCTGATAATGCAAATTGGGGTACTTTGGTGCATGATATTTTAGATCGTATTAACAATCAAACCTTCTCACTTTTTGATGAAAAGGCAGAAAAAACATGTCTTGGTCTTGCTCGTTCCCTGCTGGAAGAAGATTTGAGAGATTTCCCAGATATAAAGGCTTTATGGTGGCCACGTATAAAGGCTATCATACCTGCTTACCTCATGTGGG
>CALHLB010000035.1 GCA_938034375.1 uncultured Alphaproteobacteria bacterium
CCATTGAGTTTTCGTCCAGCATGGCATAGTAGTTTTTCTCAGCTTCCACTGGCGGGATATTCCCGATTGGCTCCAATAGTCGTTTGTTGTTAAACCAGTCCACCCATTCCAGCGTTGCAAATTCCACTGCCTCGAAAGAGCGCCATGGGCCACGTCTGTGGATCACCTCAGCCTTGTAAAGTCCGTTTTCCGCCAAAGCGTTGTCATAAGAGCCACCGACACTGCCAACAGATGGTTCAATGCCAGCCTCTGCCAGACGTTCGGTATATTTGATGGAAACATATTGGCTACCCCGGTCGCTGTGGTGAACGAGCCCGCCTTGATGAACGGGCTTTCGTTCGTGCAGCGCTTGTTCCAGAGCATCCAGCACAAAATCGGTATGAGCTGTGCGACTGACCCGCCATCCCACGATATAGCGGCAAATACATCAATGACAAAGGCTACATAGACAAAGCCCTTCCATGTTGCCACATAGGTGAAATCAGAGACCCACAGCAAGTTCGGTGCCGGTGCTTGGAACTGACGGTTAACGTGATCGAGCGGACAGGATGCAGTTTTGTCAGGAATGGTGGTTCTAACCTTTTTGCCTCGAATAACACCAGCCAAGCCCATGTCACGCATCAAGCGCTCCACAGTGCAACGGGCAATATCAAAACCTTCCCGCTTCATCTGTGTCCAGACCTTACGCACCCCATAAACCTCGAAATTCTCATCAAACACACGCGCAATCTCCGGCTTTAGCGCGATATCACGCTGAGCCCGAGCCGACAGTTTCGAGGGATCGCGACGACAAGCCATGTGATGATGAAAGGTGGAAGGGGCAATCGGCAGTACTCTGCAAATCGGCTCGACCCCGTAATCCGCCCTGTGTTCTTCAATGAACGAAATCATCGCTTCAGTGGGCGGTCGAGCTCCGCCGCTGCAAAATATGCTGAAGCCTTGCGCAATATCTCATTGGCCTGGCGAAGCTCCTTAACTTCACGTTCAAGCGCTTTCATGCGCTCTGTAACATCATTTGGAATACCAGTTCGTTTCCCGTTGTTGATCTCTGCCTTCTTGATCCAGTCATGCAAAGTGGGAGGGGCGCAGCCGATCTTCCCAGATACCGATACAACCGCAGCCCAATGGGAGGGATAATCATCGCGATGTTCCAAAACCATGCGAACGGCTCGTTCACGGACCTCAGGTGAAAATTTGTTTGTTGTCTTGCTCATAATGGCTCCTTGTACTCAAGAGTTGGAGCCTCCGGCAATCCCAGAGCGGTTCAATGAGACGGGTTCTTTAACAGTAGCTGCTTTTACTGAAGAGCAGACAGGTTTTGCAGAATGCATGTTTACAGAGCTTTTTGTAAATCTTGAAGATGCTTCTGCTGATGCCGGTAAACAAAAATGGTGCCGCTCTTCTGATGGTGCGTGGCAGCCTGTAACGACATAAGATTTTTCAAGAAAAAAATTTGAAAGAGGTGCAGTACACAAAAGAAAAACGCGCCCCGTAGGGCATCGTTTAAATGTGGTGCAGTCATGCTTGTTAACGGCTCGACCACGAATTCTGAATGAAGCCATATAAAATCAAAAATAGCATTTTGTCAAGCTGCAACTAACACAATTTTTTAGGTTTTACTTTTGAATGATCTATATATAAGAGTGCCATATATTGATGGTTTATAATAATATCATCTTGTGCGATTTGAAGCTATAAAAATATTTTTAAAGTTGACTTGTTTGAATATTTTTACTACTTCAGATTGAAATAACTCCTAACACAATTTATATGGTGATTTTATGAGATTAGCACTCGATATTGGTACGACATCCATCGGCTGGTGGTTGTATAGAACAGATAATAAAACAATTATTAGTGTAATTGATAGTGGCGTGAGGATTTTTTCTGATGGTAGAGAGCCATCGAGAGGAAATAAATCCGGTAAATCGCTTGCGGTTAACCGCCGTGAAGCGAGGGGCACGCGTCGCCGCCGTGACAGATACTTGCGCCGCCGTACTTCCTTAATGAAAAAGTTGTCCGATTCGGGCCTTATGCCAAAAGACCCTGAGGAAGCTAAAAAGCTTCAATTTGAAGATCCTTATAAGCTTCGTGCTGAGGGTCTGGAAAAAAAGCTAGAGCTTACTCAACTAGGCAGGGCGTTTTTTCATCTAAATCAACGGCGGGGTTTTAAATCCAATCGTAAAACGGACCGAGGGGATAATGATAGCGGAAAGATAAAAGAGGCAACAGCGCGTCTCGACCAAGCAATGATGGCGGAAGGAGACAGAACATATGGTCAATTTTTACATATGCGCCGTGAAAAACAGGAAGATCCACGTCTAAAGCCTTCAGTTAGAACCCGGTTGACATTAGCAGCGAGAGCAGGAGGCGAAAAGGAGGAAGCTGGCTATGACTTTTATCCGGATAGACGGCATTTAGAGGAAGAGTTCAATAAATTATGGGAGAAGCAGGCAGAATATCATGTTGATATTTTAACGGATGATTTGCGCGCAACTCTCTTTGAGACGATCTTTTTTCAACGCCCGCTAAAAGAGCCGAAAGTTGGACTGTGCCTGTTGACAGATGAAAAGAGGCTAGCCAAAGCACATCCTTTAACACAAAGGCGTGTTCTTTATGAAACAGTTAACAATCTTCGAATCACGGCAGATGGTAAGAAAAAGCGAGCGCTTACTATAGAAGAGCGCGATAAGATCATCCATGCGCTTGATAATAAAAAGCCGGCCAAAAAACTCAAATCCATGGTTATAAAGCTGCCTGCGCTTGCTAAAGAAATTAAACTATCGGCTGATGAACAATTTTCATTGGAAACAGGTATGCGCGATTCGATTGCCTGTGACCCTGTTAGGGCCAGTCTCTCACATCCTGAAAGGTTTGGACCGCGATGGTCAACCCTAGATATGCCCGCTCAATGGGATGTGGTTCAGCGCATCCGCACTGTGCAAAGTGAAAAACAGTTTGATGAACTTGTTCAATGGTTGCAGGATACCCATAAATTGGATGAGGAAAATGCCCGTCAAACAGCCAACGCGCCTCTACCGGAAGGCTATGCAAGGCTAGGTGAAACCGCAACCAGCCAAATTTTGGATGCTTTGCAAAATGAGGTGGATGAAGAGGGGCAACCTTTAACTTATGATAAGGCGGTTAAAGCGTGCGGCTGGCACCATTCAGACAATAGGACAGACGAGGATTTGGATTTTTTACCTTATTATGGCGAGATTTTAGATCGGCATGTTATTCCAGGGTCTCTTGATCGTAGAATACATGACCCTGTAAAACAGGCAGCAGAATATTATGGGCGCATTACAAACCCAACTGTTCATATAGGAATGAACCAAATTCGCCGCTTGGTGAATAAAATCATCAAAACCCACGGTAAGCCTGAAGATATTGTCTTGGAACTGGCAAGAGATTTAAAGCAATCTGAAAAACAGAAAATACAGATTGAAAAAATAAATAAGGAAAACCGGAAAGCGGCAGAAGAGCGCAGTAAACAGCTTGTCGATTTAAAACAGCAAGATACGGGCGCCAACAGGGCCTTGTTGCGTCTTTATGAAGAACTTGGCCCCGCCATCGGCCCACGCTGCTGCCCGTATACAGGAGAAACAATTAATGTGCATATGCTGTTTAATGGCGAATGCGATATAGATCATATTCTCCCCTATTCCCGCACATTAGATAATTCATTCGCTAACCGTACTTTATGTTTAAGAAAAGCGAACAAAGAAAAGCGCAATAAAACGCCGTGGGAACAATGGGGAAATACTTCTCAATGGGATAAAATTGCCGAAAACCTGAAAAATTTGCCCGATAATAAAAAATGGCGTTTTGCTCCCGATGCGATGGAGCGCTTTGAAGGGGAAAACGATTTTCTTGATCGTTCCCTGGTTGATACGCAATATCTAAGCCGTCTGGCCACGACCTATTTAAGCACTCTTTATCCCGAAGGGAGCCATGTTTGGGTGGTGCCTGGCCGGATGACAGAAATGTTGCGTCGTCATTGGGGGTTAAACAACCTTCTGCCTGACCGAGATCGGAAAGGCAAGAAAAACCGCACAGACCACCGCCACCACGCAATTGATGCTGCCGTTATTGGCGCAACTGATAGAGCTTTGTTACAACGTATTCAAAAAGCAGCAGGACGTGATGAAGGCGATGGAAAAAGCGCGGAGGATGTTGCCCGTTCAATTGAGAAACCATGGAAAGAATTTCGTGAAGATGTGAAGCGTCAACTTGAAAAAATAATTGTAAGCCATCGTGCCGACCATGGGCGGATTGATAAAGAAGCAAAACGTAACGGGCTGGATAGTACAGCCGGTCAACTGCACAATGATACTGCTTATGGTATTGTCGATAATGACCACGTGGTAAGCCGCACCGCTTTTGTAGACCTAAAGCCAGGGGATATTGATTTTACCACACGAGGTAAAAACCTTCGCGATCCCTATTTGAGAAAGAAATTACTAGAATGGACAAAAGGAAAAGAGGGTAAAGCCTTTGAACAGGCTCTAAGAGAGTTTTCCGCACAGGAGGGGCCATATCACGGTATACGCCATGTCCGACTGATTGAGAGTTTGCAAAAATCTGCCCGTGTGGAAATTGCAGATCAAAAAGGAAAGCCGTTTAAAGCTTATAAAGGGGATAGTAATTATTGTTATGAGATCTGGAAAATGCCAGATGGGCGCCTAACACCACAAGTTATAACGACTTTTGAAGCCCATGGCGATGAAGGAGTACGCCGCCCGCACCCCGCCGCCAAGCGTCTTCTAAAGGTATTTAAGCGCGACATGGTTGCCATTGAGCGGGATGGGAAAACGATTGTTTGCTATGTTCAGGCGATGACGCTTGGAAATGGTTTGAAACTTGCACCACATAATGAAGCCAATGCTGATGCGCGCGATCGTGATAAAGATGATCCGTTTAGCTTCTTTCGAATGTCTGCAAACTCGCTTATCAAAGCAAAAATACGCCGTATTGGCGTGGATGAAATGGGCCGCGTAAAAGATGCGAATAAACGATAGCTAGGGTCAGGCCCCTAAGTTAACCAGTCTGTAAATATCTTGGAGTAAAGTTGTGAAAATAATAAATTCACAACTTTATGCAATTTGTAGCGAGTACAGATGTGGACCAAATAATTGATATTGCAACAGATGGGCGCCACCTTTCCCGTGAACGTGGTTTTTTAAAAGTTTCTGAAAGTGGCATGGAAATTGGCCGTACCCCCCTTGATCAGATAGCAGGGGTTATCGTCCATGCACATGGCACCACATGGTCAACATCCTTATTAACGGAATTGGCAAAGCGCGGGGCGCCGGTGGTTTTATGTGCCTCAAACCATGCCCCGCAATCCGTTCTTATGCCGCTTGAAGGATACCATGCACAAGGGGCAAGAATGCGGGCGCAATGGGCGGCGAAAAGCCCTTTCATAAAACAGGCCTGGAAACAGGTTGTAACCGCTAAAGTGTCGATGCAGGCAGCCGTATTACAAGCGTTCGGTGCGCCCCATGCGCCCTTGCATGGTATGATAAAGAAGATCACTTCTGGTGATACAACAAATATTGAAGCACAGGCCGCCCGTTATTATTGGCCTTTAATGATGGGCGATGAATTTCGCCGTGACCAGCAGGCAGAAGGGGTTAATGCTCTGCTAAATTATGGTTATACAATTTTAAGGGCGGCCACCGCACGCGCTGTTGTGGCAGCGGGCCTGCACCCCACAATCGGGCTTTATCACTCCAATAGAAGCAATGCATTTGCGTTAGCAGATGATTTGATGGAACCCTTTCGACCTTTGGTCGATTGTGCCGCGCGCCATTTAGCAAAAGAAAATGGCCCAGAAGTTGATACACATGCCAAACAGGTTCTAGCACGATTGATAGCGCTGGATTTACCATTTGGCGAGAGCGTAACTCCTGTTTCTGTTGCGCTTTTAAAGCTTGCAACCTCTTTAGGACAAAGTTTTGAAGCTGCAAAACTGAACCTTGCCTTGCCGCAACCACCAGACCCCTTAACACTAACCGGTCTTGGCGGCCAACAAACTAACGGATCGGGCAAATGACATATCAAGCAACCCACCTTTCAGGATATCGTATTATGTGGATACTCGTCATGTTTGACCTGCCAACAGACACATCAAAACAGCGCAAGGCTGCTAATGCTTTTCGCAATTTTTTATTGGATGAAGGGTTTGAACGCAGCCAATTTTCGGTCTATGCCCGTTTTGTCAACGGCAAAGCTGCCCTTCAAGCCCGAATCAACAAAATTGAACGTAACTTACCAAGTGATGGGGACGTGCAGGTTTTAAATTTTACCGACAGACAATATCGTGATATAGTTCATTTTTCTGATCAAGGGCGCCGTAATGCGCGAAAAAATCCAGAACAATTGGTGATGTTTTGATAGATTTATTGCAAATTCAAACGATAATGAAATGGTTATTCTCTTTTATTATCAAGAGAATAACCACTCATCTATTATAACGATTCAGAATTCGAGGTCCAGCCGCAACTGACTGACAAAGCGCAAATTCCAACAATTCATTATAACGATTCAGAATTCGAGGTCCAGCCGCAACGAACAACTTTACACGTTCATCGTTGAATATATTATAACGATTCAGAATTCGAGGTCCAGCCGCAACATGCAAGACCTTTCCTGTTCAATGTTGTCAATTATAACGATTCAGAATTCGAGGTCCAGCCGCAACGCACCGCCTAAGCAATGACCTGGAATGCGTATTATAACGATTCAGAATTCGAGGTCCAGCCGCAACTGATTGGCCGCGGTATGACAACACCACAAATTATAACGATTCAGAATTCGAGGTCCAGCCGCAACTCATCGCTAAACTCATTGCAGAATAAGGCTATTATAACGATTCAGAATTCGAGGTCCAGCCGCAACTGG
>CALHLB010000036.1 GCA_938034375.1 uncultured Alphaproteobacteria bacterium
TTTTCTTTTAAAATGAAAATCATTTTAAAAAGATTACGCTATAGCCAATATTAATGGACTTAAACAATATGATTGATCTTTACACATGGACAACGCCCAATGGACGAAAAATATCTATCCTGTTAGAAGAATTAGGTATTAACTATAAAGTCTATGCGATAGATATTGGTAAAGGTGAGCAACACAGAACCGAATTCTTAAAGATAAGCCCTAATAACAAAATACCCGCGATATTTGATCATGACACTGGACAAAGCGTTATGGAATCTGGCGCCATTTTGCTTTACCTTGCTCAAAAATATCAAAAATTTATTCCATCGGATACTAAAAGGCGTACTGAGGTTTTGGAATGGTTAATGTGGCAAGTGGCTGGTTTTGGCCCTATATTAGGACAAGGACATCATTTTTCACACTATAATGCAGGTATTTCAGATTATGCAGCAGAACGTTTTAAAAAAGAAGCTGAACGCCTTTATGCTGTGCTAGATAAACGCCTTGATAGCCGCGATTATATTTGTAATGATTATTCAATTGTAGACATGGCTTGCTGGCCATGGGCTTCACGCTTTGAATGGCATAAAATCGATATAACAGCTTTTCCAAATGTTTTTAATTGGTATAAACGCGTTGGCAAAAGAGACGCTGTTCAAAAAGGCTATCACATACCTAATCATATGGGCCAAATACCCGGTTTATAAGGAAAACTATAATGACGATAACCCGCATGCATTCAGGTGAGCGATCCAGCAAAATCGTTATTCATAATGAAACAATTTATCTAACAGGACAAGTTGCAAAAAATGTTGAAGAAGATATCCAATCACAAACTTTGCAATGCTTACAACAAATCGAAACGCTTTTAGAAGAAGCAGGCAGTGATAATAACCATATATTATCTGTTCAGATTTTCATTAAAAATATGAAAGATTTCTCTGCAATGAATGTGGTTTGGAATAAATGGTTTGAAATTTACCAAAAACCAGCCCGCGCTTGTGTTCAAGCACAAATGGCGCGCCCTGCTATATTGATTGAAATGTGTGTAACTGCAGCTGCAAAGGCTTAAAATAAGCCACAAAAAAAGCGGGCTAAAAGCCCGCTCTCTAAAATTTCAAAATTAATTAAAATCCTAACTGAACCTTAACATCTTTCAATTGATTTAGTTTTTCTTCCATGGAAAGCTTTTTATCTTCAATCGCATAATTAAGATCATCTTCAGCTGTTTTGATTTCTTCATTGATAAAATCACTATCAATGTCTGAAACTGGCTTAGCAAGTTCAGCTAAAAGCGTAAAACCCTTTGCAGAAACATCTGCTAAACCACCACGAACAAAAACTTTCATTTCTTCACCAGTGTCAAGTTTGGCCTCAACAACGCCTGGTTTAACTGTCGTCATAAAAGGCGCATGGTCTTTCATGACTGTAAAATAACCTTCAGTGCCTGGCACCATGACTTCAGTCGCGTCACCAGAAAAAACAAGTTTTTCAGGGGAAACAAGTTCAAATGTGAAAGCTTCAGCCATTTATTTTCTCTTCAATCAAAGGCTTGGGGCAAATTAAACCCTTCCACCAAAAAATTAGGCAGCTTCAGCAGCCAGTTTCTGTGCTTTTTCGATTGCTTCATCCATATTGCCAACAAGATAGAAAGCAGCCTCTGGAAGGTGATCATAATCACCATTCACAAGACCTTTAAAGCCAGCAATTGTATCTTCAAGCGCAACCAACTTACCAGGTGACCCCGTAAAGATTTCAGCAACAAAGAACGGTTGTGACAAGAAGCGTTCAATCTTACGAGCGCGGGCAACGGTTAGCTTATCTTCTTCTGAAAGCTCATCCATACCCAAAATAGCAATAATATCTTGAAGCGCTTTATAACGCTGTAAGATTTGCTGAACTTGACGCGCAACCCCATAATGCTCTTCACCCACAACCATTGGGTCAAGAATTCGCGATGTGGAATCAAGTGGATCAACAGCAGGATAAATACCTTTTTCAGCAATCGCACGATTCAACACAGTCGTTGCATCCAGGTGGGCAAAGGTTGAAGCAGGCGCCGGATCGGTCAAGTCATCAGCAGGCACATAAACAGCCTGAACAGATGTAATAGAACCCTTGGTCGTTGTCGTAATACGTTCCTGCATGGCACCCATATCAGTACCTAATGTAGGTTGATAGCCCACAGCAGAAGGAATACGCCCAAGAAGAGCCGACACTTCAGAACCAGCCTGCGTAAAGCGGAATATATTATCCACAAAGAACAAAACATCTTGCCCTTGATCACGGAAATGTTCCGCAATGGTCAAACCTGTCAAGGCAACACGAGCACGCGCTCCAGGCGGTTCATTCATCTGGCCATAAACAAGAGCCGCTTTGGAGCCTTCGCCGCCACCTTCTTTGTTCACGCCAGATTCAATCATTTCCCAGTAAAGGTCATTACCTTCACGTGTACGCTCACCCACACCCGCAAACACGGAATAACCACCATGCGCTTTAGCAATGTTGTTGATAAGCTCCATAATCAAAACGGTTTTACCAACACCGGCACCACCAAATAGACCAATTTTACCGCCTTTGGAATAGGGAGCAAGAAGGTCAACAACCTTAATGCCTGTTACCAAGATTTCAGATTCTGTTGATTGCTCAACATATTCCGGCGCTTCTTGGTGGATACCGCGCTTCGCTTCCGTTTCAATTGGCCCGGCTTCGTCAACCGGCTCACCAATCACATTCATGATACGGCCCAACGTCTCATCACCAACTGGCACAGCAATAGGTTCACCCATATCTTTAACATCTTGTCCACGAACCAAACCTTCAGTTCCATCCATGGCAATTGTTCTTACAGTATTTTCACCTAAGTGCTGCGCTACTTCCAAAACAAGGCGATTACCCTGATTATCAGTTTCCAATGCATTCAGGATTTCAGGCAGGTGGTCGTCAAACTGCACATCCACAACAGCACCGATAACCTGTGTCACGCGGCCTATATTATTATCAGCCATTTCAGTCCCTCTCGGTCTTTCACTTCCCTGAATAGTACAACAGGGTCACATTCTATTTAGAGCGCTTCAGCACCCGAAATAATCTCAATCAATTCTTTTGTAATTTGCGCTTGGCGTTGACGGTTATAACTGATTGTTAATTTATCAATCATCTCACCAGCATTACGCGTTGCATTGTCCATGGCACTCATACGAGCACCTTGTTCAGAGGCAGCATTTTCCAGAAGCCCCCGAAAAACTTGCATAGATATATTGCGCGGCAACAAATCCTGTAAAATCTGCTCTTCATCCGGCTCATACTCATATTGAACCACATCAAGCTCTTCTACTTGTTCCTTCATCTCAACAGGGATGATCTGTTGTGCTGTTGGAATTTGTGAAATCACAGATTTGAATTCAGAATAAAATACCGTACAAACATCAAAAGCGCCTTCATCGAACATTTCAATCAAACGCTTGCCAACACTATCGGCATTATCAAACGCAACTTGCTTGACTTCACGCATATCAACAACATCAATGATAATGTCTGAAAATTGCGACTTCAGAGCATCAAAACCTTTTTTGCCAACGCAAAGTATTTTAACGTCTTTACCCGCAGCTTTAAGACTATTCGCCTTTTCACGTGCCAAACGGGCAATTGAAGAGTTAAAACCACCACAAAGCCCACGTTCAGCTGTCATCACGACAAGAAGATGACGATCATCGCGCCCTGTGCCAGCCATGAGCTTTGGCGCATTGTCCTGACCCTGAACACCCGCAGAAATATTGGCCATTACTGCATTCATACGTTCAGCATAAGGACGCGCTGCTTCAGCCGCCTCTTGCGCTTTACGCAATTTCGCAGCCGCCACCATCTGCATGGCTTTGGTAATTTTTTGCGTAGCTTTCACCGACGCAATTCTGTTTTTTAGATCCTTAAGGCTCGGCATCGAGGTCCCTTTGGTCTTTCTAGAGCATTAGAAGAAGCGCGATGAAAAGCACCGCGCCAGATTAAACTATTAGGCAAAACCCTTGGCAAAAGCTTCAATCGCTTCTTTTAATTTGCCTTCGGTATCATCCGTTAATTTTTCATCCTTACGAATTTGATCGAGAAGCGCTTCATGCTCTCCACGCAGACTTGTCAATAAGCCCTGTTCGAATGGACCAACTTGAGAAATTTCAAGATTATCAAGGTAACCCTTAACGCCGGCAAAAATAACAGCAACCTGCTCTTCCGTTTTCAACGGAGAGAATTGCGGCTGCTTCAAAAGCTCGGTCAAGCGGGCACCCCGATTCAATAGACGCTGCGTTGCAGCATCAAGATCTGAACCAAATTGAGCAAAAGCAGCCATTTCACGATATTGAGCAAGCTCACCCTTAATGGAACCGGCAACCTGTTTCATGGCTTTAATTTGAGCAGAAGAACCCACACGCGAAACCGAAAGACCGACATTAACCGCCGGACGAATACCTTGATAGAACAAATCCGTTTCAAGGAAGATTTGACCATCCGTAATCGAAATCACGTTTGTTGGAATATAAGCAGAAACATCATTTGCCTGCGTCTCAATCACAGGAAGCGCTGTCATAGAACCAAGACCATTATCCTCATTCAACTTGGCAGAACGCTCAAGCAAACGGGAGTGAAGATAGAAAACATCACCAGGATAAGCCTCACGCCCTGGAGGACGACGCAGAAGAAGCGACATTTGACGATAAGCCACAGCCTGCTTTGAAAGGTCGTCATAACCAATCAAGGCATGCATTCCATTATCACGGAAATATTCACCCATCGCAGAACCAGTAAAAGGCGCAAGATATTGCATAGGCGCTGCATCAGAAGCCGTTGCTGCAATCACGATTGAATATTCAAGAGCGCCACGCTCTTCCAAAACTTTAACAAATTGTGCGACCGTTGAACGCTTTTGCCCAACCGCAACATAGATGCAATAAAGCTTCTTTGCTTCATCATCACCCTCGTTTAAAGGCTTCTGATTCAAAAATGTATCAAGCAGAATTGCCGTTTTACCAGTTTGACGGTCACCAATAACAAGCTCACGCTGGCCACGACCAACAGGAATAAGAGCATCAATCGCCTTCAAACCAGTTGACATCGGCTCATGCACTGACTTACGTGGAATAATACCGGGCGCCTTTACATCAACACGCGACCGCTTTTCAGCCTCAATCGGGCCTTTTCCATCAATCGGATTACCAAGCGCATCAACAACACGACCCAAAAGACCTTTACCAACCGGCACATCAACAATCGCACCAGTTCTCTTAACTATATCGCCCTCTTTAATCCCACGGTCAGAACCGAAAATAACAACACCAACATTGTCACTCTCAAGGTTCAACGCCATGCCGCGAATTCCACCAGGGAATTCCACCATTTCACCAGCCTGCACATTATCAAGACCATATACGCGCGCAATGCCATCACCAACAGAAAGCACTTGCCCGACTTCAGAGACTTCCGCCTCTTTGCCGAAATTTGCGATTTGTTCCTTGAGGATTGCAGAAATTTCCGCGGCCCGAATTTCCATCAGCCAACCTCTTTCATCATCATTTTAAGGGAAGTAAGTTTTGTCCGAATGGACGTATCAATCATCTGGCTACCAACTTTGACAACCAAACCACCAAGAATAGTGGGATCAACAATTTCTTTCAAAGCAACTGTTTTACCGAGTTTGGATTTCAGCGCTTCTTTCAATTCTTTTCTTTGCTCTGCCGTCAACTTAATTGCAGAAACAACCTCTCCTGCCACCTCACCACGCGCTTGCGACGCAATAACACGGAAGGCCTCAATCATTTGAGGCAATACAAAAAGTCGGCGATTTTTTGCAACAACACGAATGAAATTAGCCGTCATTTCACTAAATCCAGCCTTTTCCATCAATGCATTAACTGCCACACTCTGTTCATCAGATGAAAAAACAGGACTCTTAACAAGGCGCATCAAATCAGCACTTTCATCAAGCGCTTTCTCGAAACCGGCAAGATCTTTTTCGACTGCCTTAACAGCAACCGCAGACGTACAAAGCTCAAATAAAGCAGTTGCATAACGATTTGCTACGCCAGAAAGAGAAGAGGAGTGAGCCACAAAAACCCCATTCGTTTTATTTCAGTTAACGCTCACGCCATATAAATAACACAATACATTGAAATATAATAGATATTTCGATTTCCAATGCATAATCAGCAGCATATATGACGCAAATTTTCGTCTTCCTAGCACAGCAATATTATAGACGCAATAACATGAAGGATGATTCTTTGCCTGTGATATAAAATTGTGGCGTTAAAACACCATCGCGTTCAATTATTTCAACGTTTTTAAGCTTACCGAAAAGCAAAAAACTGGTAATTTATTTTTTTTGCTACATATAAATCTATCAAGAAGTATAAACTGGATTTAATATGAACGAAACACGGTTGCCCCTCTTTAAAATGAATGGTGCAGGGAATAAAATTCTTGTCGTGGATAATCGTGGCCAGCCTAAAAAGCTCACCGGCAAAATGGCTGAAAAGATTGGAAACAATGACGCCCTTCATTTTGACCAACTTATGCTAATCGATGAACCACGTCATATTCAAAGCCAGGCATATGTCGTTATTTATAATATTGATGGCTCTCAAGCAGAGGCTTGCGGCAATGGCACACGCTGCGTAGGCGATGTTTTATTGCAAAGTAATGCAGACAATGGGGGCAATCAACTGATTGTTGAAACAAAACCAGGTCTTTTGGAAATTGTTCGCCATCAAAACGGCCTTCTAACCGTTGATATGGGGCAGCCGAAATTTAATTGGCAAGATATTCCATTGGCTGAAGAATTTCGCGATACCCGTATGATTGAATTACAAGTCGGCCCGATTGATGCACCAGTTCTGCATTCACCCTCTGTCGCCAATATGGGCAACCCTCATGCTATTTTCTGGGTTGATCGTGATGTAAATGATTACAGGCTGGAACGTTTTGGTCCGCTTTTGGAAAATCATCCTATCTTTCCAGAAAAAGCCAATATCTCTTTAGCACAAATAATATCCGATACAGAAATGAACCTGAAAGTATGGGAACGCGGTGTCGGCCTTACACTTGCCTGCGGTTCTGCAGCCTGTGCAGCTGTTGCTTCATCTTCTAGAACAGGCCGTACGTCCAAAAAAGTGGATGTTCACTTGCCAGGCGGCACATTGCACATTGAATGGGCAGACAATAATCACATTCTCATGACAGGCCCTGTAGTTTATGAAGGCGCAGGGCTTGTTAATCTTGATACGCTAGAATGGGAATTGGTGGAAACCAGCAATCCCTTTGGCATGGCAGAAAGCCTATAAATGTCAGACGAACCCAAAGCCCCACCTAATATTGATGTTATAACATTTGGTTGCCGCCTCAACACACTTGATAGTGAGGTAATGATGCGCGAATCTGAAAAAGCAGGGCTTGAAAATGCACTATTGGTGAACACCTGCGCGGTCACAGGCGAAGCCGTAAGACAAGCCCGCCAAGCCATACGCCGGGCTAAACGTGATCAACCAGACCGCCGCATTATCGTTACAGGCTGTGCAGCACAAACAGAGGCAAAAACTTTTGCCAATATGGATGAAGTTGATGCCGTTATCGGGAATGAAGAAAAACTAAAAGCCCACGCTTACCAAAATCTACCCGATTTTGGTGTGAGCGCGGAAGAAAAAATCATTGTCAATGATATTATGAGCGTGAAAAAAACCGCGCCGCATATGGTTGATTCTATGGGGGAACGTACCCGCGCTTTTGTTCAGGTGCAAACCGGCTGCGACCATCGCTGCACCTTTTGCATTATCCCTTATGGACGCGGAAACTCGCGCTCTGTGCCTATGGGCGCCGTGGTTGAACAGGTAAAGCGCCTTGTTGATAATGGATTTGCTGAAATCGTTATTACAGGTGTTGACATTACATCTTATGGTGCCGATTTACCAAGCAGACCAACATTGGGAAATCTTGTACAATCCATTTTAACGCATGTTATAGGCCTGAGGCGCCTGCGACTATCTTCCATTGATTCCATTGAAGTTGATGCACCGCTTATGGATGCCATTGCCAGCGATAAACGTCTGTTGCCACATCTTCATCTTTCACTCCAATCAGGCGATAACATGATTTTAAAACGCATGAAGCGCCGCCACTTAAGAGACGATACGATTTCCTTTTGCCAAGAAATACGCCATAACCGCCCTGATATAGTTTTTGGTGCCGACATTATTGCAGGCTTTCCAACGGAAACAGATGCCATGTTTGAAAATAGCTTGAAAATTATTGATGAATGCGCGCTCACATTCCTGCATATCTTCCCCTATTCCCCGCGGCCTGGCACGCCAGCAGCTCGTATGCCACAAGTAGAAAAAAGCATCATTAAAGAACGCGCCCGTTTGCTGCGTGAAAAAGGCGAAAAACGTCTTCAATTGCATTTAAAAAGCGCCATTGGCCAAAAAAGTGCTGTATTAATTGAAAGAATTTTACCAAATGGTGTGCATTTGGGTCGTACAGAACAATTTACACTCATTCATCTTAATCAAGGTGAGCAGGGCGATATTATCAAAGCTGAAATAACCGGCTATAAAAATAACGAACTTATAGGGCGCGCTGCATAAACAAAGAATTTATAGGGCAATCCTTTTAAAGTAACCCTCATTTTAAAAGGGTTTAGCTATAAGAGTTATGATGGGGAATAAAGTTTAATGGCTGATAATAAGACGGGCTTTTTCAAACGGGTATTTTCATTCGGCAAAAAAGAAGCCGAAATCGATGCGCCTGAAAAATTAAACCAGCCAGAAAAGAGTGAGCAAGAACAAGAGCAAAAACAAATTCCAGACTTGCCAATTCTACCAGATGCACCTGTCCAGGAAATCACAGCACCTGAGAAAAGTGAAACACTCCCTGAAACTTTAGAAACTGAAAATTCAGAAAAAATAGACCAAAAAAAATCTTGGTTTCAGCGCCTTTCATCAGGACTTTCTAAATCCTCTTCCTCTCTTACAAGCAATATTTCAACCATTTTCACTCATCGCAAATTAGATGATGACACATTGCAAGACTTGGAAGATGTGTTGATACAGGCAGATCTAGGCCTTGAAACATCCATGGCAATTACTGAAAAACTAGCTGAAAACCGTTATGGCAAACATATTGAAGGAGAAGAAATTCGCACGCTTTTATCTCAAGAAGTTGAAAGGGTACTTGCCCCCATCGCCCAACCTTTGAAACTTGATTTCCATAAAAAGCCCCACGTTATTTTAATGGTGGGTGTAAATGGAACGGGTAAAACCACAACAATTGGCAAATTGGCTGCCAAGCTTACGCGTGAAGGCGCAAAGGTGATGTTGGCAGCCGGCGATACCTTTCGGGCTGCTGCTGTTGAGCAACTCAAAATCTGGGGTGAACGTACTGGTTCCCCTGTTATTTCCCGTGAAATTGGCGCAGATGCAGCAGGTCTTGCTTTTGATGCCATGCAAGAAGCACAGGACGCTGAATGTGATGTTTTACTGATAGATACTGCAGGCCGCCTGCAAAACCGCGCAGAACTGATGGCCGAATTGGAAAAGGTCATCCGTGTTATTAAAAAACAAAACCCAGAAGCGCCCCACAGCGTTCTTTTAACCCTAGACGCCACAACAGGTCAAAACGCCTTGCAACAGGTAGAAATTTTTAAAGAAAAAGCAGGAGTAAACGGCCTTGTTATGACAAAGCTGGACGGCACCGCAAGAGGCGGAATTTTGGTAGCCATCGCCGCAAAGCATCAGTTGCCAGTTTATTTTATCGGTATTGGCGAGGGTATCGATGATTTGGAACCATTTGAAGCAGGAGATTTTGCAAGAGTGATTGCTGGATTAACGGGGTAAAATAACCTAACAAGCATAACCTTTATAAAAGATATTAATAAAGTTAAATTGCGATTTGTGTTTTAAATTGTAAAATATTAGAACACAATCAAATATATCTAGGCTCATGATCTATTAAATCCATTATATGACGATAGCCGCGATCGTTATTGCAGCGAAGAAGATGTCTGCGCATCTGTCGTATCTGGTCGCAATTCT
>CALHLB010000037.1 GCA_938034375.1 uncultured Alphaproteobacteria bacterium
TTTTCAATATTATCCTCTTCATGGTTTATCATATGCCATTTGACCATTTGACTGTAAAACCACAGGGCATGACTTTGCCAGGGAAATGTGGCTGCACATTCAAATGGTACAAAAAAATCATCAATTTTTCTATTTTCTTTACCATCTAGCGACAAAACACCGATTAAGCCAGATAAAATTACTTTTTGAGGAAGGTTTAAAAACGTTTCTCGTGACAGAATTTCTGCCAGACTTCCCTTATTTTCAGGCTTAGAACACCAGCTAGCGGCCTTATAAAGCGCTCTTATCAGCTTTTGTGTACTTTCAGGATTTTTCGTGTAAAAACCCTCACGCAAGGCCAAAACCTTTTCAGGACTTGAATGCCAAATGGCTGATTTAACAGTTGCAATACGGCCTTGTCCCTTTTTGACGGCAACCGTATTCCATGGTTCACCTACGCAAAAACCATCAATCCTGCCAAGTGATAGTGCATCAGGCATAAGTGAGGGCGGCAGGATGATAATTTCAACATCTTGATTTGGATTGATGCCACATGCATAGAGCCAATAGCGCAATTCAAGATTATGCCCTGAATGTGGATGCACAACGCCAAAGCACAGTTTTTCTTCACCGCGCCCCTTACGCTTTTCAATAATTTCCCTAAGGGCCTTTCCTACATCGGCGGGACGCATGATATCCAAGTCTTTATCATCAGACATTTCATCCCACAAAGTACGATTTAGGGTAACCGCATTTCCTCCAAGCCCCAAAGCCATTGGCGCAATAAGCTTAACTGATATAGGTAAAAGGTTAAGGCTGGCTGCAACAGGCATGGGTGCAAGCATATGAGCTGCATCAAAATGACCAACAGCCATGCGATCACGCATATTAGCCCATGATGTTTCACGCACCAGAGATAGATCTATTCCCTCTTCTTCAGCAAAACCGCATATTTTGGCAGCAACCAGAATGGCGCTATCCATCAGAGGTAAAAATCCTGCAGCTATATGATCCATAATCTGCGCTCCTCCCTTCATCCATCTAAAAGACCGGCTGTCAAAACCAGACTTTCAGCAACTTCTGAAATTTTTCTATTCTGATTCATGGCTGTCTTACGCAAAAGTCCATAGGCTTCTGATTCTGATAGGCCTTTTGACTTCATGATGAGTCCTTTAGCACGATCTATCACTTTTCTGTCTTTTAATTCATTGCGCGCATCTTCCAACTCTCTCGCCATGCGCGAGTAAGCTTTAAAACGACTAATTGCCATATCCAAAATGGGCTTTACACGCTCTTGTCGCAATCCATCAACAATATAGGCTGAAACGCCCGCATCAATCGCTGCTTCTGTGGCCGCTTCATCAGAAGTATCAACAAACATGGCAATAGGACGCGCGATAGCCCGCGAAAGCTGAAACATATTTTCCAACATGTCACGGTTTGGATTTCCCAAATCAATCACAATAACATCTGGCTCAATGGCGGCAATGCGTGCAACGATACCTGTTACATCATGGATCAATGCAACATTCAAATGCCCTGCCGCTTTTAGCCCCGCATCAATAATGTTAGCGCGCAAGGGATCTTCATCAATAACCAAAATAGACAGAGACTTCGTTTTCATGCCTATTTCTTACTCATGCACCCAAAATGTGCAAGCTTTTTTAAAAATTAAATATCGGCATTTTAAACACCTATGTGTATGGCAATATATTTAAAACAAATGGAATATCTTATTCTCACTATAAATATATTGTAAGTGAGAAAAAATCACTTAAAATCAAAACGTGAGATTATTGTACACACTATAAACTGTGATTATTTAATCAGTGTATAAAGCTTGCTGCTCATTGATTCTTGATTGTAAAACTGGTTCAGCCCTATCTTTACGTTGATATTTTGGAGAATTGAATGCCTCGTTCCCTTATTTATGCCGGTCTTTTTATCTTTATTGGTTTCCTTGGTTTCATTATTCTTGCCCCTTTTGTTATTCCTGCAAACAGTTACAAAACGCAAGTTAGAGACCTTATTGAAAATAATACAGGATGGCGCATTCAATTTGGAGGCAATATTTCTATTGGTGTTTTCCCCACTGTACGTCTTAATGCTGAAAATATTGAAGTTAGCCCACCAGATAGCGCCCCTATCCTGACCGCGAAAAATGCGCGTTTCGCACTTGGCCTTTCCTCTCTTTTTAAAGGGGCTGTTAATATTGAGGAAATTTTTCTTAATCAGCCCGATATTACATTGGAACTTACGGAAGATGGAACCCCCGTCTGGCTTAATGGCACTGCTCATAGTCCACAGGATATTGTGACAGAGAATACCAACCATACAGAAAATAACAATAACTCTTCCAACAATATTGTCGATGCACTTATTACAAAGCTCAGCATTGAGCGTTTGGCTATTGAAGGTGCAACAATTCGCTATTCCACGGCAGGGGATGATTTTACCACTCTTTCCAACCTTTCCCTTTCTGCCAGCCTACCAGATCCACAAGGCGCCTTAAACCTTGCTGGCAACGCCTTATTCAATGGTGACCTTATCAATCTTGATGGTGAAATTTCAAATTTTAAAAACCTTATATCACAAGAGGCCAGTAATCTTGATTTTTCTGTAACCTATAAAGCAGTAGACATAAAACTTGCTGGCAATGCTTCTCCGCAGGGTGAAACACTTTTTAATGGAAATATTGAAATCAATGCACAAGCGCTTGATAGCTTAATTGATATACCAACACTTAATGGTAGCCTTTCAGCAACGGGCAGTCTTGTTGCCAATCAAGAAAAGATTGTTCTTTCTCTTCCCAATGGGCAATTTTCCGATTCAGATTTTAATCTTAATTTGAATGCGGATATAAGTTCAGCCAAGCCCGTCATTTCAGGAGCAATCAACCTTGGAACACTTGATCTTACTCCTTTTCTCAATCAAAGTCCTCATTCTTCAGCAAATGGGCAGGATGAAAAAGAACAAGATACTATTGAAAAATCAAACCCTAAAGCTCCGCAAAACGAGCTTTCTGCACTTTCAGCTTTTGATACCAATATTACATTTTCCGCGCAAAAACTTTTAATAGAAGATAGAGAGGTGACAGATATTAATGGTACTATCACGCTTTTTGATGGTGCCTTAAACCTTACCTTAAATAATTTGAACACAGCTGTAGGGCGGGCCAAGGCCAGCCTTTCAACCAATGTTACTCAACATCCCCTTGTAACTTACGGTTCCTTAAAAACCGAAAACCTTTCTCTTCCTCTTCTTATGCAGCTTTCGGGACAAAAACTAGTAAGTCCCCAAATTGATGGGTTCATCAATACGGACATGGTTTTTGGATTCCAAGGCTTTACTACTGATGATATTGTTGCGACAGCCAATGCGCGAGGCGTTATCTCGTTAAAAAATGCAAAACTTTCAAAGACCGGCCTTGGGGACATTATGGATGATCCTTCTGCTGATAATTTTGAAAACCTATCACTTCAGCTAAAATTTGATGGACTGGATGCCCCTGTTTTGTTAGACGGCAAAACGAATTGGCGTGGAGAGCAGCTCCTCTTATCGGCAAAAACAACACCCCTGCCCTTATTACAGGGCGAAAGTGCTGCAACACAAGCCTATCTTTCATTTTCAAAGGCAAAAGCAACTTATGAAGGTGCTGTCTCCATCGGTCTTCCCGCTAATGGCATCATAACATTAGAAGGAAAATCCTTAAGAGGCCTTGCTTCATGGTTGAAGATCGACCTTCCTAAAGGCAGAGGTTATGAAAAATTTCACGTAAAAACCGCTTTTTCTGCAACACCAACAAGGCTTGCCCTCAGCGATCTTAATTTACTTGTTGATGCAATTAAGGGACAGGGCAATGCAAATATTGATATAAAAGAAAAACCTGATATCCGCGCTAAATTCCAATTTGAAACCTTGAATCTAGAGCCTTATCTGACAGTTTCCTCGAAGTCGGCCCCGCCCAACACCTCAACGCGCGCGAGTTCTGGACCTTCTGGCAACACACAAAATGCTTGGAGCAACGAACCAATTGACTTTTCTTTTGCCAATACAGCCAATCTTAATTTAGAAGCGAACGTTAAAACGTTAAAAGCCTCCGGATTAACAGTTGGGCCACTAAAGCTTAAGGCAAGCCTTCAAGACGGGTTTATGCAATCGAACCTTACCGAAATGGATTTTTATAAAGGAAAAGCACAAGCTGAATTTATACTAGATGCACGCTCATCAACGCCTGAATTTACAGCTAAACTTGATGCCTCTAACATCCAAGGCTACCCATTTTTGAAAGATTTTGCAGCATTTGACCGTATTGAAGGTTTGCTTAATTATCAACTTAATGTGACCTCTCAAGGCAAGAGTGAAGCCCAGCTTATTTCTGCGCTGAACGGTACAACGGCATTTAATTTTTCAGATGGCGCTCTTCGTGGAATCAATATTGCAAAGGCAATGCGACGACTAACATCGGGAAGTTTGAAGGGTTGGAACAGTGTAAGCGATGAAAAAACAGACTTTAGTCAATTTAATGCCTCGTTTAACATTCAAAACGGCCTTGCCAGCAACGATGATTTAAACCTTTTAGGCCCACTTGTGCGGGTAAAGGGTTCTGGCACGATCGATTTACCCAACCAAACCATTGACTACCGTGTGGACCCAAAAGTTGTTGCCAGCCTTCAAGGGCAAGGTACAGGAGAACAAAACGCAGGGAGGCAAGATGACTTGGCAGGCTTTGCCGTTCCCATTCTTATTAAAGGCCCATGGGCTACCCCCCGTATCTACCCTGATATAAAAGGCTTTTTAGAAGACCCGCAGACTGGTCTTGCCAGATTAAAAGCCCTTGGAGGTGATTTTTCCAAAATTGCCGAAGGTAAACCAGCAGAACTTATTGCCACACTTGGTAATGATCCAAAGGATGCTGCCTTAAACTCTGTTGGCAGCGCCATAAAGGAAAAAACCGGTCTTGACGTAAGCACGCTTATAAACGATGGAAAACTTTCCAAAGAAAACGGCACAAAAGCCGCGATTGATCTTGTTGGAGGCCTTTTGGGCAACAAAAAACCAGAACCACAGATAACGCCGCTCCAAGCGGGTGAAATTCCTGTGCCGCGCCCAAGGCCCCACAGAAACGTCCAACAAGCTAATCCTGCAGACGCTGTTGGTACGGTTTTACAGCAGATTATAAAGCCTCAAAATGATCAAAATCAGAATAATGGCCAACCAAGCCCTAGGAGCGATCAAGTTATTCGCGGTTTAAACAATCTGTTTAACAGATAAAAGGCTTTACTTATATACATACCCCTTAAAATAAATACACAAACCTCATCGCGTCATCCCAAGGCTTGACCTTGGGAGCCAGAGACCCTGCAACCAATGGACTGGATAGCTGTGTCAAGCACAGCAATGAAGGGGGAGTTTCATTGAATATTTGAATCTATGAAACCGCCCCTTAATAGTTCACTACAACCTAGCCAAAACAATATAAATTTTAGCTATAACATTGTCTCCACGCTCATCTTTGCATTTAAAATCATCATCATTTTAAATGGATTACGCTGTAAAAACAGATCTTTGACAACATCATTATGAAAAGTTTGAGTTTATTCGGCAGCCTCAATCTTGTCCTGTGTCTTTGTTTCAAAGTCACTTGCTTCATGGCGTTCGTGTAACTGTTCATCCAAATCACCCCAGAAACGGTTTACCTTGCGCCCTTTTTCAACGGCATCGCGCGTCGCAATTTCATCTGTCCACCGGTTTAGGTTTTTATAAGAAGCAACATCCAGAAATTCGGCAGCATCATATAATTTACCTTGCACAAGTACTCCGTACCATGGCCAAATTGCCATATCGGCAATTGTATAGTCACCCCCGCAAATAAAACGGTTTTCAGAAAAATGGCGATCTAAAACATCTAATTGGCGTTTTGCTTCCATTGTAAAGCGGTCAATTGGATATTCAAATCTTTCAGGGGCATAATGGTAAAAATGTCCAAAACCACCTCCAACATAAGGCGCAGATCCCATTTGCCAGAAAAGCCAGGAAAGACATTTCGCTTTTTCTTTAGCGTCTTTAGGTAAAAAGGCACCAAATTTTTCTGCCAGATATAAAAGAATAGCCCCCGATTCGAAAACAGGCACGTCCTTACCATCGCTTTTATCCAGCAAAGCTGGAATTTTGGAATTGGGATTAACCTCAACAAAACCGCTTGAAAATTGCTCTCCATCCTGAATTTTTATCAACCAAGCGTCATATTCCGCCTCACGAATGCCTTTAGCCAATAATTCTTCCAGCATAATTGTTATTTTAACACCATTGGGTGTTGCCATGGAATAGAGCTGAATTGGATTATTACCAATCGGCAAAACCTTTTCGTGAGTTGCCCCTGCAATAGGTCTGTTAATGCTAGCGAAGCTGCCACCGCTTTCCGATTCCCATTTCCAAACCCTTGGGGGAACATAAGAAGATTGATTACTCATGATAGAACTCCTGTTTGATTATATAGCCAAACGACTTTATGTGTATACCACAGCTTAGCTACATCCTTTTGTTTTTTCTTATCTTTTCTTTTAAAATGAAGGTCATTTCAAAAAGATTACATTATATAAGAATATGAACTCATAATATATGATAGTTCAATTCATAATTTTACTTTTTTAAACAACAAATATTTCAATTTTATGTGTCCAGAAAAATAAGACTTCAGCAATTATTCAGATAATTCAGGTCAAGAGGTTATTACGCATGGCTTTTGCAACGGCGTGTGTTTTATTGACAGCATTCAGTTTTTGGGAAATGGCTGTTATATAGCCTGAAACAGTGTTTTCAGAGATAGATAAGATGGTTCCTATTTCCGCATTTGTTTTCCCTCTGGATGCCCATAAAAGGCATTCTGCCTCTCTGGTTGTGATGCGTGGCACATCTTTTACTGCAGTGTTTGTTACTTCAAAAACGCGGTTATAAACATATAAGGATACCATGTGCAAAACGGCAAGTTCGTCTGCATCTAGTGGCCCTCTTTTTCCTGAAAAAGAAACAGCACCTCTTTTACCGCTCGCGCTATATGTTGGAAAATAAACACCAGATAACATATCAAATTCGCGAAAAAGAGTAACGCTTTTATTATATTCCTGCTTGCCACGCTTCTTATTAATTTCTTCAAGTTCCCAAAAAAGGGGTTCAATCGTTTCCCTTATACCTGCAATAATGGGACTATTGGTTAATAGCTTCAGTTCGTCATAAGTTTTTAGAAGTTCGGGCGGCCAGTTACTCACCAAAAAATGGGCCGATAAGTCGGTTTCCCCCTTGCCAGGCAGAAACATAACGGCAAACTTTCCATAGTCAAACTCTTCACATACGCGTTTCAAAAACTGAAACACATCATAATCCGTTTCAATTTCTTGAAGTTCAATATAACAGCTTTTAATAAAGCTCGTGAACCGCATATGCCCCCCATTTGCCTGCCAGTATTATAGATACACTGTATTCAGCAATTCATCTATTAAAATTATTCAAAGGTATATTTTCCTTTGTAACTGTAGTCTATTAATCGATAAAAACAGGGAGCTTATAATACCCCCTATAATCATCACCTACACTTTATTTATGCATCTTAATTAACAATAAAAGCAGCATTCATTATTAACAAAAACTTATCAAAGCCCCCCTCGTTTTCTAGGGGCGTAATTTGAGTATAGGGACTTTATCATATACTATTGATTTATTTATAATTTGAATTTCAAAGATAGATTTTGATATAAATCAACCTGATGAAAGATTACGCAGTATACCCCCAGACTGCTGCGTGCTATAGTCGACCCTTCATTCTTGGAGGGTCGACTTTTAAATTCAATATGCGAGCGCCAGCCCATCTGACCTTGGATCATTTGCGCCTTCCATTAAACCATTTTGATGGCAAACAACCGCGCCGGCATGCCCCATCATATCATTTAAGGAGTTGGTTAGCTCCACATCATGCCCTGCCTTTTTCAACCCCTGAATAACATCGCCGTCAAGGTTTTTTTCGACTTTAAGGCTTGCTGTCTCATCCCCCCATGTTTTTCCCAAAAGCCAGCGTGGGGCTGTTATAGCCTCTTGCAAATCCATCCCAAAGGCGGCATAGCGCGTTAAAATGGCAGCTTGTGTTTGAGGCTGCCCTTCCCCACCCATTGTGCCATAAGCCATAATGCGCCCATCATTTAATTCCGCTAAAGCGGGGTTTAGAGTGTGAAATGGCTTTTTGCCTGGCGCTAATAGGTTTGGCCCTTCCATTAAAGAAAAACCTGCCCCGCGATTTTGAAAAAACACACCTGTTTCAGGGCATGTAAGGCCAGAACCAAATTCCCAAAAAACACTTTGAATGAAGCTTACAATAGTACCCTGCCGATCACAGGCGCCCATCCATATGGTATCGCCTGCCTTGGCTATATGCGGCCATGGAAGGGCATTTTTCCTGTCAATTTTTTTTGCTAAATCATCCAGCAATTCATCTTTTAAAAAGTCTTTCGCTGATAGGCGCATGGCGGAAGCATCCCCTAATTCCAAATTTCGAATTAAAAAAGCCTGTTTTGTTGCTTCAATCAAACCATGAATATGTTCCAGACTTTCCCCCTTATCAATACCCAGACGATCAAAGAGTCCCAAAATCATAAGGGAGGACATGCCCTGTGTTGGAGGATTGGTATTATAAAATGTGCCAAGAGAGGTTTTCAATTTGAGGGGCTGCGTTGTTACGGAACTGTAATCTACCAAATCCTGCTTACGGAGGGGGCTATCGTGTTTTTGCCAGAAGGCATGGTGCTTGTCGGCAATGCTACCTTGATAGAATGAGGCAAGTCCCATTTGCGATAAATGCTTTAATGTGTTCGCCAAAGCAGGCTGCTTTAAAAGGCTTCCTGCTTCAGGCACTTTACCTTCATTAAGAAAAATATCAGAAAAACCCGTAACATTTTTCAGGCCTTCTATTTTATCTTTTATGCAATCAGACTGGTTTTTTGTAATTGCAAAACCGTTTTCAGCATAAAAAACAGCTTTTTCAAGTAATTGCACAAGCGGTAAGGGATCCCGGTCTTTAATCTGGTCAAGAGCTGCTTGCCATCCAGCAACACTACCAGGAACGGTTAACGCTGCTCGGCCACCTCTTGTCGGCAAAGCATCATGAAAACCTTGTTCTTGATACCATTGAGGCGTGGCCAGTCTTGCGGCTTGCCCACAGGCTTCAATGGCAATAGGCGCTTTCCCCTTCTTCCTGATAATCCAAAACCCATCACCACCAATTGAATTCATATGCGGATAAACAACGGCAATTGTTGCAGCAGCTGCAACAATTGCCTCAATGGCATTGCCACCTTGTTCAAGAATATCAACGCCTGCTTTTGCGGCCAATCTATGCGGCGCTGTCACGCAACCGGAAAACCCGTAAGCGGTTTTAAGCAAAACAAACCTCCAAACTGATATATTAGAGCGTAATCCTTTTAAAATGACCCTCATTTTAAAAGAAAAGATGAGCGAAAAAAAGGAATATAGCTAAAATACTTAATCATTTTAATTCAGCGTAACAAGAAAGCAGCTAGCCTGTCACCTTCAATAAGTATTTTCACCCCTCTTAAGGCCGCTGGAAAACAACTTCACAAAGCTTTTGAGTTAATTATATCCGGTTAATGGCGATTTATATGCAAAAGTCTCTTTGCAGATGGCTTGATGCATGGTAGGGACACGCGTCAACAGCATTAGGCTTAGATTATAATCAAAAGCCTTTTTTAGGAGTTGACTATGGTTCAAATTCTCACCCACATAACAGGCAACCAAGCCTTAACTTTTGATGATGTTCTTTTGCAACCCGGCAAATCTGACATTATGCCTAGTGATGCACAGGTTGGTTCTTATTTAACCAAGTCAATTCGTCTAAATATGCCCATTGTCTCTTCTGCTATGGACACAGTTACCGAGGCCCGTTTGGCAATTGCCATGGCTCAGGCCGGCGGCATTGGCGTTTTGCACCGTAACCTTGATGTGGACGTGCAAGCTGATGAAGTTCGGCGCGTTAAAAAATTTGAATCAGGCATGGTCGTAAACCCGCTTACCATTACGCCAGATGCAAGCCTGCGCGAAGCTTTGGATTTAATGAAAGAAAATAAGATTTCCGGCGTTCCTGTAGTTGAAGAAAGCAGCGGCGATACGGGACGTCTGGTTGGTATATTAACCAACCGTGATGTGCGTTTTGCATCTGATAAAAGCCAGAAAGTTTCTGCCCTTATGACAAAGGACAATCTTGTTACTGTGCGTGAGGGTGTATCGCAGCAAGATGCTAAAAAATTACTTCATCAACACCGTATCGAAAAGCTTTTGGTGGTTGATGATAAGTATCACTGTGTTGGTTTGATTACAGTTAAAGATATTGAAAAATCGAAACTTAATCCAAATGCCTGTAAAGATGAACAGGGCCGATTACGGGTTGCAGCGGCAACGACAGTTGGAGACAAGGGGTTTGAACGTGCTGAAGCTTTGATTAATGCTGGCGTTGACGTTGTTGTTGTTGATACAGCACATGGCCACTCTGTCCATGTGGCAGATGTTGTTACCCGCATCAAGAAAATTTCTTCTTCTGTGCAAGTTATTGCTGGTAATGTGGCGACAGCTGAAGCAACAAAGTCGCTCATTGATGCAGGGGCAGATGCCATTAAAGTTGGTATTGGGCCAGGCTCTATCTGCACCACGCGCATTGTCGCCGGTGTTGGGATGCCACAATTAACAGCTATTATGGAATGTGCACAAGAGGCAACAAAATCAGATACACCAATTATAGGCGATGGCGGCATCAAATATTCTGGCGATATTGCCAAAGCATTGGCTGGTGGCGCTTCTGTTGTTATGGTTGGATCTCTTCTTGCTGGTACAGAAGAAAGCCCTGGCGAGGTGTACCTTCATCAAGGCCGTTCTTATAAATCTTATCGCGGTATGGGTTCTGTCGGCGCCATGGCGCGCGGTTCAGCAGACCGTTATTTCCAATCGGAAGTAACCAATACCTTGAAGCTTGTACCAGAGGGCATAGAAGGGCAAGTTCCTTATAAAGGTCCTGTTGGTCATGTACTTCATCAAATGGTAGGTGGTTTGCGCGCAGCCATGGGGTATGTCGGCGCGAAAGATATTCCAGAGCTTCAGCAAAAAGCAAACTTCATTCGTATTTCAGGGGCAGGCCTTAGGGAAAGTCATCCCCATGATGTTCAAATCACCCGCGAAAGCCCAAATTATCAAGGCGGTTCTTAAACCCATGAATCAAAGCATTATTTTTTATCCGCTGATTGCCCACGCCCTTCTTGTTTTATGCCTGTTTCCCGAACTGGGTAGAAGGCGCTTTATTATGGCAAAAAAGGGCGCAATTAAACAAGATGATTATCTTGTTTATAAGCCTTCAGCCGAACCCGATTTTATTGGGAAGGTTTCGCGTAATATAACCAATAATTTTGAAGTGCCTATTTTATTTCATAGCGTGATATTGGCTCTTTATCTCACAAATCTTGTCACATATCCCCTTGTTTATCTGGCATGGGCCTTTTTCTTCAGTCGCTTTTGCCATACGCTTGTTCATATCACTTATAATAAGCTTATCCATCGCGGCCTGTTTTTTATTATCAGTTACGCCATCACCCTCATTTTATGGCTTACCCTTGCTTATAAGCTCTGGCAGGGGGAATAGTTTATGCGTCTTGGTGGCCGACTGGAAGCAGCAATTTCTGTTATTCAAGAGATTGAACGCACAAAGCGCCCAATTTCAGAAACCCTAAAAGATTGGGGCAATAGTCACCGATTTGCCGGTTCTGGTGATAGGGCTGCTATTGGAAATCTGGTTTATGATGTTTTTAGAAAACGCCGTTCTTTGGCTTGGCGCATAGATGATGAAACCCCATCCAGCCTTGCCCATGCCGCCCTTTTTAACGATTGGGGTTATACGCCAAAAACCCTTCAAGAAGTTTTAAAGGAAGATAAATTTGCCCCTCCTGCCCTTTCAGATCACTGTATTCAATCTTATCAAAACCGCCTTTTAAAAGACGCACCGGAAGCTGTTCAGGCAGATTTGCCTGATTGGATTTCTGAAATTTTTTCCAAAAATTTTGAAGAGGACTGGATAAAAGAGGGTCAAGCCTTCACCAAGCGCCCACCGCTTGATATTCGTGTTAACACACTTAAAGCTACAATTGAAAAAGTTGAAAAAGCACTTTCACGCAATAGACCGAAAAAAAGCGCCATTGCGCTTAACGGTTTGCGTATAGCTGCCGGTGAAGGTCCTAAACGCATTCCAAACCTGCAAGCTGAAGAAGGTTATAAAAAGGGCTGGTTTGAAATTCAAGACGAAGGCAGCCAGATTGCAGCAGAACTTGTTTTTGCAAAACCGGGGGAGCAGGTATTAGATTTTTGCGCTGGCGCTGGCGGCAAGACATTAGCACTTTCAGCAATAATGGGAAATAAGGGACAAATTCACGCTTATGACGCTGATAAACAGCGCCTTTCAGCCATTTATGATCGCCTTAATCGCGCTGGTTGTCGTAATGTACAAGTTCATAACCCTGATGGTGAGAGCTTAAACAGCCTCTTGGGGCGCATGGACCGCGTTCTGGTTGATGCCCCATGCACAGGCACAGGCACTTGGCGCCGTCACCCTGAAGCCAAATGGAAATTAACACCAGAAGCGGTTGGAAAACGCATGCAGGAACAAGAAGACGCCCTGCAAGAGGCTGCCACATTCGTGCGCCCTGGCGGCTATCTCATCTATGTTACATGCTCTATCTTGCCGCATGAAAATGAAAACCAACTGGTAAAATTTGCCGAAACAAACCCTGATTTTGAAATCGTCTCTGTTGGTGAAGTTTGGCAAGACTTATATGGTTTTGATAAAGCACAACCCTGGTCGAGTGATTTAAGTTCCATTACGCTAACACCTTCTGCAACCAAGACAGATGGCTTTTACATTGGCGTTCTATGGCGTAACGACTAGGGTTAGGACCTATTAATTAACTTTTTAAAAACCAAGAAAATCAACTCTTTACTTACCACGCTTCTAAACGCGCTCCTAACATCTTTATGCGATTGTTAATTTAATCCTTTCACTGCTTTCATAAATTCTGGGGGGAGGCAAAAAGGCTTGTTCACCATTTTAACAAATGAACATGAAAAACAGTATGGAGGTCGCGTTATGACAACTCAAAATAAAAACAGCCTTTCAGGCTGGCTTTTCACAACTATCGTTTTATTGCATCTTTATGTTATTATCTGCCTTGCAGATTATATTGGGTGGACGCCAATTAATTAACAAAAGCTGTTCTTTTCCTGTCTCACCGGTTGATTATCGTACTTTTTCGTTGCCACAAATGCAAAGTTCGATTAATCAGCCTTTATGACACAGGAAAACGTTGCCCAAAAAATTCTTATCATTGACTTTGGTTCACAGGTTACCCAGCTTATTGCGCGGCGCGTAAGAGAGGCTGGAGTTTATTGTGAAATCATCCCCTTTCAATCTGCCCATAAAGGGTTTGAAAGGTTAAACCCCAAAGGCGTTATTTTATCTGGTGGGCCAGCTTCCACCGGCGATATTGATAGCCCCCGCGCGCCCGATATTATTTTTGAAAGCGGTGTTCCCGTTCTTGGTATTTGCTATGGACAAATGGCCCTTTGCGTACAAATGGGCGGCAAGGCTGAAAGTTCCAACCATCGCGAATTTGGTCGGGCTGATGTAGCCGTTAAAAAGAGCTGCGCCTTATTTGATGGAATATGGAACGAGGGATCAAATCATCCAGTTTGGATGAGTCATGGCGACCGTGTGATCGACTTGCCTGAAGGATTTGAAGTTTTTGCAACATCGCAAAAAGCCCCTTTTGCAGTTTTTGGGAATGAGGCAAAAAAATATTATGGCATGATGTTCCACCCTGAAGTAGTGCATACACAAGACGGTGCGAAGCTTCTGTCTAATTTCGTTCATAAAATTTGCGGGTGTGCGAATCAATGGACCATGGGTGCCTATCGCGAGCAAGCGATAGCGGCCATTCGCGAGCAAGTGGGTGATAAACGGGTTATTTGCGGCCTTTCTGGTGGTGTAGATAGCGCCGTTGCTGCTGTTTTAATACATGAAGCGATAGGGGATCAACTTACCTGTATTTTTGTTGATCATGGTCTTATGCGGATGAATGAAGGGGAAGAGGTTGTGACACTCTTCCGCGATACCTTCAACATTCATCTTGTCCATGTTGATGCATCTGATACCTTCATTTCTGAGCTGGAAGGCGAAAGCGACCCTGAAACAAAGCGCAAGATCATTGGCCGACTTTTCATTGAAGTCTTTGAAGACGAAGCAAAAAAACTTGGTGGTGCAGATTTTCTAGCTCAAGGAACACTCTACCCCGATGTCATTGAAAGCGTCTCCTTCACAGGGGGGCCGTCTGTTACTATCAAATCCCACCATAATGTGGGCGGCTTGCCTGAACGTATGAATATGCAGCTTGTGGAACCATTGCGTGAGCTTTTCAAAGATGAAGTCCGTGTTTTAGGCAAAGAACTTGGCATTCCTGATGCATTTGTAGGGCGTCATCCCTTCCCTGGCCCCGGCCTTGCCATTCGTTGCCCTGGTGGTATCAGCCGTGAAAAGCTCGATATATTACGTCAGGCCGATAGTATTTATTTGGATGAGATTAGAAAAGCCGGCCTTTATAATGACATCTGGCAGGCATTTGCTGTTTTGCTACCTGTACAAACGGTTGGTGTCATGGGTGACGGACGTACTTATGAATTCGTTTGCGCTTTACGGGCTGTCACATCGGTTGATGGTATGACGGCAGACTTTTACCCCTATGAAATGAGCTTTTTAGGTCGTGCTGCCACTCGTATTATAAATGAGGTTAAAGGCATTAACCGCGTTGTTTACGACATCACTTCAAAGCCCCCAGGTACGATTGAGTGGGAATAGTGACCTTTGTTCTTACGATAAAGTAATGGAAAATAATTACGTTGGGCCAACCGTTTAATGAAAATAATTTCCTATTAAACTTTTCACCTCAACACTTTACAAGGAATGCCCCCTGCTTCTTGGGCGTGATAACAATCTTTTGCGCGCTTCTGCACCAGTATCTCCCCTGCCCTGCTTCCTGCCCCCCAAGGCTTTTACTTCTTTTTCCAAACTTTGCCGTATCAGGTGTTTGAATATATTCGCTCAACTGCTGTTTTCCGGATGGCGCTTCGGACAAGAAAGATTCACTTCTTTGACTTGAAAGTGTCCTTTTAGGTGCTTCTGCACCAGCATCTCCCCTGCCCTGCTTCCTGCCCCTCAAGGCTTTTACTTCTTTTTCCAAACTTGCCGTATCAGGTGTCTGAATATATTCGCTCAACTTTTGATTTTTCATCTGCTGTTTTTATGATGTCATAGATGTAGACAAAAAGCTCCTTCTTTTACTCTCCTGAATTATTTTTTCATAACCTCCTCTCCTTTTAATAAAATTAGGCTCAGGATTCATTAAATCCAGTATATTACGATAGCAGCGATCGTTATTGCAGCTTTAAAGATGTCGGCTCTTCGGTCATATCTTGTTGGGATGCGTCTCCAGTCTTTGATTTTGGCGAACATGTTTTCAATCTT
>CALHLB010000038.1 GCA_938034375.1 uncultured Alphaproteobacteria bacterium
TTTTGCTCCTGGTTTTAAGCGGTCTTATTCATATCATCGCCATTTTAACAACGCCTTTTTTTGCCCAGAAAAAAGTTTGGCAACATATTACGTCTTCAATGCCAGAAAAAGAAATTACGGCATTCTTTAATTACAAAGACATAAAGGACCTCTTGGGGCAGGCAGACCCTGCCATGGTTTATGGCGTGTGCTGGTTTTCCCTTAATCAAGGACCGGTTACACTTGTTGCAGAAGGGCCAACCCGTTTCTGGAATGTGACTATTTACAATGACGATGCAGAAGCTATTTATAGTCTTCATAATGAAGTATCAGAAAGTAATTTGCTTAATCTGGAAATAAGAAAAGCTGGTTCAAAGCAAGAAGAGCCTGAACCTTCGCTCATAAGTTCCTTACCCCTTATTAATGGTATTCCCACACCTTCATCCAGACCGCTTTCTAAAGCAGAAGAAGAGACATTGCTTGAAGATGACCAGAAAATACGTACGCGTGTGAAAGGTGACAACGCTTTTGCTGTCTTGAAAATTTTCAGATCCTCCCCCCCCTATCAAAAATTGATACAGGAAGCGTTTGAAGAAGCAGAATGCCGATAGATTCTATTTAAGGACTTTTTCATCCCCATCCAGCTTTTCTTTCTTTTCTTTTTCCGGCTCCTCATCTCTTATACGAGAGGATAATAATTCAGGGTTATCAAGAAATGGCAACCCTCTTTCGCCGCCCCTCTCTATCAATTCACCATATCTCGACAATTCTGTTTTCGCATGGATGACACGTGCAGAGGGGAATTCTAACGCTAAGCGTTTTATAGCGAATTCATAAGCTAAATAGCGGAAATGGAAACTATCGAGAGCCAATTTAATTAAAGCCTCATTTTCCTTAAGTCTGGCTTTTGTATTTTTTCTGTAAAGTGGTCCAACATCTGGACTATCTTCCAAAAATTCAAAGCGTTGTTGGTCGATTGCATAAACCAGCCTTGCCTGATCATAAAAAGGCGTAACAGCCCCCTGATCGGCTCTAATGTCGGTTATAATACGGTTCCATCGGGCTTCACTGGAAATAAATGGCTCAATTCTATGCCAGAAAAGATAAGCCCGATAATCCAAAAGCCTATTCACATCGGGAAAAATGCCTGTTCGCCGCGTTTCAATTAATGACCCTGAAATCCAGTCTTTGGTATGTACTGGTCGCACAATTGTCCAGGTTAGATTTTCAAGTTTCAACTCTTCATCTGTTCTGCTGAAAAGCGAAACATTTTTTCGCCTTGCAAAGGTAACAGCATCCCCCAACCTTGGCGCAATTGTATCATTTGAAAATGTTGTCTTTGCACGACCAAAATCGCCCTGCGGTCTTGAACATGAAGACACTATAAAACATGCGGTTATGATAAAAACCACTTTCATAATAGACGAATTGCCAAAGCGCCGGTTTTTCATAAACTCATTTCACTTCATTCATGCAATGGTTTAAACCAGCATGTCTTTAGCCTTGCCCTCGTAAAACCTTACAAGCTTCCGCCTCTGGAAGATTTTCCATTTTTTAAAGCAGATTTCTTTTTGTAATCAATGCGTACCCCTGTGAATAAAATAATATCAGCTTCGGCCCGTTTTACTTTATTGTCCGGTTTTTGTTGAATACGCATATGCTTTTCACGATAACGTTTAAAATCAATAACATTCTCCATTGTGCCCCCCTTTAAGGTTTTGGTGGTACAACGCAGGAAACGCAACACACTGCTTTACTAATTCCAGAAAGAACTAACAAATCACATATGACTATTAAGACATTAGTAAAGTTAATAGAATACTAACGCTTTTGATTCATGCTTGCCCTTGAACATTTATCTTCCACTATGATTTGTTTTACCCATGTTTTCAAATAACAGTTTTTCCGACCTTGTTTCCGCTTCTAGAGATAATAAATCTTTTGCGATTTTGCAGTCTGCCAGTACACTCTTTTCCAGCCTTGAAACGCCAGTGCATGCAGAAATTAAATCCTATGAGGAACTAGCCCTTCGCTTTTTGTCAAAAGTTTCGCTTCTCGAACGTATTCAAATAGTCGATATTATTGCCAAGCTCAGTTACCTACCAAGAAAGATTGCACTTACTCTTGCTTTGGATGATATTAGCGTTGCCCAACCCATCCTTTTAAATTTTGATGGTTTTAGTGACAATGATCTCCTTATGATTATGACCAAAGGAACAACCTTGCACGCCCTTGCTATATGTGAACGCAAAAATCTTTCAGACAAGATACTTCTCTCTCTTGCTCATTATAAAGTCGTTGAATGGAGCAATGAAGAACCAAGAAACTTGATTACACATAGAAGCAGAACGCCTGTTAAAAAAGATCATAAAAGCTTGGAATTCTTTTTAGACCATGAAGAAGCTTATATTCTGGAAGCTATGCGATGGGCTGAAGAAAAAGCGCAAACGCATTCACCAATTGATTTAGCCGGTTTTTTATTAAAAGCAAAAGATACTGCACAACAAGCAATCGCGTTTGTGAAACTTGCAAGAACACGTAATAAACAAGCCTATCTTGAGCTTTTAAGCACCAAATGTTCCTTAAAAGAGGCCCAAACAAGCGCGATTATTGAAGATCCTAGAGGGTATGCGCTGGCTGTTTGTTTAAAGTCTCTTGCCTTGCCAGAAGCAACAGCCCGTGAATCTTTTCTTTTACTGAATGATCGATTAGCCCGAAACATAGATCAAATTATTATTTTAGACAGATTTTATAGCCAGATAACACCGAATGGATGCCGCTTTTTAGTGAGACTTTGGCAATCAAAAGAGTTTCCAATTATTGAAAGAAATAGAGATATCTACCAACCCGTTTTTTCTGGCAATACATTATTAGAAAAGCAGAAAAAAGACTTTCAAACAACAAAAACTTCATCTCCTGCTCATAATAAAACACGTTTTAAAACCACCCTTTAATCATCCGTTTTAACAACATAGTCTAACCCGTGAGTACCTTGGTTATTTTCTCTTTCAACAATCCATAAATCAGGATCAAATTTTTTTTCCCTCTCAAGCTTTTCATCGATCTGAAAAACGTCTTGATGCTCTAAAATGCAATCAAAAGCCCGATCATCATATTCCTGTTTGATATATATTTGTGGAGCTGGTCCATAAAGATCGCTTGTTCCATCAAGATAATTTACGATGATAAAAATAGCACCGCCCTTTTCGGCCCCACGCTTGATCAATGCTGCAAAATCACCCTCGACTTGGCATTGTCTCAAATAAGCTTTGACCCATAATTCACTGGTTAATCGCATTTTTTATAGAAGCTGAAGTTTTTTGAGTTCGTTTAAAAGGACGAGCGTTAAGTCACCATCTACTTTGAGGCCATGTTTCTTTTGGAAATCAATAATGGCGTTTTTTGTATTCGCGCCTGCTATGCCATCATCTTCCAGATCATAACCTAATTGGCTTAGAGCACGTTGCACTTTTTTAATATTTTCAGCATTTGTCAAATCCCTGTTTTTATTAAGGGTATTTTTAACCACAACCACTTTGTCTTGTTCTGCAATGCGGTTTCTTACTTTGGCATGATAATCCGGATCAGGGTTAGACAAGCGAATATGCTGCAACAGGGAATGGCTGGCATCATGTGTTATTACTTCACCAAAAGCGCGTTGATAAAGACCAATAGCTGCCCGCGTTCTAACGCCCATTACCCCATCAATTTCTGTATTATAATAACCTCGCGCTAATAAATGACGCTGAATATCACGCACAAGAGGATTAGAAACCGGTTTTTGGACATCTTTACCTAGAACAATTTCTCTAGGCTGAGGGATGGCTGCTGTTATAGCTTTTGCATCAGGTTGAGGCATGAACAGGGGAGAAGGATGTTTTACCGTTTGCAAAAAAAGCGCATTGACGATAATGGGCCCTATTGAGAATAAAACTAGCGCAGAAACAACCAAAGGCTGTTTTCGCTTATTCAAAAAATCAATCAACGCATCTTTTTTTGAAGATGTTGAATTTTTAATCTTTACAGGACGTTTCTTATTAACTTTAGCCATTTCCGGTTCTGCACCTAGTTTAGCCAATTTATCGTGTTTAGACCACATGCAAACCTCACGCAGTTTTCTGCCAAAGCCCTTCCGTTAAGGTAGGCTTTTTCTCAGCTTCATCATTTTCATCATTAAAAGCTATTTGCTGATTTTTTGGCATAATTTCCAGAATTTCTATATTTTGATCCTCATCCTCACAATTTAGGGGTATGAAGACGGTTGCACAAGTCCCCTCACCCAATTCACTTTCAAAACTGATGCGCCCTTTATGCAGTTCTGTTAGACCCTTAACAACAGAAACCCCTAAACCTGTACCTTCATAGCGGCGATCAAGTGAACTATCTGCCTGAAAGAAGGGCTGGCCAATGCGTTTCAAATCTTCATTAGACATGCCGATGCCAGTATCCCGAATAAAATAGGCAAGATATTGCCCCTCAACACGCGCCCCAACATTAACGCGCCCCCCTTTATCTGTAAATTTCAGCGCATTAGAGATTAAGTTAATGAGAATTTGGCGACAAGCGCGTGGGTCTGCTATCGCTTCTGGCAGGTTTTGCGGTACGATTGCTTTTAGCTCTACACCACGTTGTTCGGCCTGCTGGCTTAATATTCCAGTACATGTATGAATGAGTTGTGAAACGTCAAATGGTTCTGGGACAATATCAAATGTCCCAGATTCTATTTTTGACATATCCAGTATATCTGTCACAACTTGTAGAAGATGATTGCCTGATTCATGGATCAACTTGACATATTCACTCTGCTTTTCATTTTGAAGGGAGCCAAAAACTCCCTGCTCCAGAATTTCAGAAAATCCAATAATAGCATTAAGCGGCGTTCTAAGCTCATGACTCATATTTGCAAGAAAACGGCTTTTTGCATCGCTTAACTGCTGCAAATCTTCATGGGCTTGTTGTAATTCATCAGACTGTTTTTTGTAAAGGCTTATATCATGCGCGGTTGAAACAATGCCGGACACATTATTATACTGGTCACGGCATGGGCGACAACGTAATTCAACCCAGCGATATATCTCTGAATTCAAGGGGTTTTGTCGATCTGTTTCAATGCGTTTATTGTCCTTCAAGCGAACTTCAACACACTGCGCTTTGCCTCTTGTTACGACATCGCTTAAAGTTTTCATGAAAGCTGGCTTATCGGCCACATGCACCAAATCAAAGTACCCTCTGCCTGAAAGCGCTTTGGGTGGTATTCCTAATAATATATGCGAAGCAGGAGAAGCAAAAACAACGCTTCCGTTCAAATCATGTTGTACAATCAAATCAGCAGTATTTTCTGCAAGCAATCGGTACCGCTCTTGATTGTCAACCAATTTTTCCCAATAAGTATCCGCATTTGCTTGCACTTTAACAGCCAAAGCTGCTGTATAAAGCGCAAGCGCAATTGGCCCAAGAATAATACCCAAACCATCTGATGCTTGAAGCTTTGAGAATTGGGCAAACCAGCCAGAGATGGTTCCAACATAAAGATAAACTGCAGACAGACATGCAAACGCAAAAGAAAGAAGAATCACTTTACGGCTTTTTGAAAATGCAGCCTCAAAAGGAATGGCCAAAAGCCAAATTGAAGCGAAAGAGGAAATGCCCCCTGTTGTAACAGAAACAGTTGTAATCAAACCTGTAAAAGAAAAAGCGGAAATTACGAACCCGAAATGTAAATTACCAAATTTCACCACGCAATAAGCAGCGAGCAATGGACCAGACATAAAGGCCATGATCGCCAGCATTTCTGTATTGATCTTTCCTGAAAACAAAAACCAAAATGGCATTACAAAAAGCGCTAAACCACTTGCAATAATTTGAGTTGCAAGAAATTTACGATTAGCCTCTGGCTGGTTGTCAAAACCAAGCCATGTACCAATCAACCACTCTTCCAAAATACGTAATACCACTATTATACTCAATTTTTAACTGTACTGGACATTTATGTCCTTCTTGTCCTTGGGTGACATGGTGCGGCATAAATCCAACCAAATACTGAACAAAAACCGTTTTTTATGAATTATGGGTCGTTGGAACTTGATTAGTTCTTTTTGTGGTTTCCAAAGCCTTAACAGAGCGTGGCAACAAAAAGAATAAGGCTTGATCTATGTCTTTTCTTTGCTGATAAAATGCCATCAAATTTTAGGCCCTAATTTGGGATTGATAAAATTTTAGATAAATTTATCTCAACTTTCATAGATATTTCAAACCTGATCTTAAAAAAAAGCGCTTATTATATTCCCTGTGGTGGTTTTTGGGGACATTAATTTTGGGGACATTAAAATGATTATGTTTTTACTTAGGTCTGCTTTCTGGCTTTGCCTTGTTATATTGATTTTACCGATTGATAAAGAAGAAATCGATCCAACAATAACGCAATCCATTTCAGCTGGTTCTGTTTTACAGCTTGCTGGAGGTGCCGTTTCAGATATTTCGCAGATTTGCCAGCGTAAGCCAGACTTTTGTATCGCAAGCCAAGAAGCATTCATGGCTCTAGGTGTCAAAGCACATCATTTTGCTGGTTTGGCTTATGATTATTTTAATCACGAAGAAGAAATGAAAATAGATCCTGCATCCCAACAAAATTGACGACCGGTTTATTAGCAAATCCAGTCTTGCTGTTTCGCCTGCGCCATGATAGCGGATAACAACGATAAAAAGGACTTGTTATCATGCCTGCTCTTGATGAAATACTGGAAAATTTTGAGTTTTTAGATGACTGGGAAGATAAATACAAATATGTCATAGAACTAGGGCGCGCAATGCCCGCCTTTCCAGATGATCAACGTGTGAATGACTATAAAGTTGAAGGATGCGTTAGTCAGGTTTGGCTTGTTAAAACAATAACGCAAGAAGAGGGGCGGAAACTTCTTCGCTACCAGGGTGATAGCGATGCCCATATTGTTAAAGGCCTTGTCGCACTGGTACTTTCTGCTTTTTCTGGTAAAACAGCACAAGATATTTTAGAATTTGACACAGATGCACTCTTCAAAAAAATTGGCCTCCAAGAACATTTAACACCACAACGATCCAATGGTTTAAAAGCCATGGTCAATCGTATTAAGAGGGACGCTAAAGAGGTTCTTGGAATATAAGACCTTTAATAACAAGGTATTATATCAAGAATCAGACATGCCAAGAAGATGTTTTGGCCTGCGTTTTTCCTCTCGCCTCGTTATGGAAACCATAATAATTTGCAAGCCTGTTCAGTGCAAGACCAAGGACGACCTTGGCAGAGCGCGCCGGCCAGCTTCTCTCTTTCTCAACAGTTTCAAGCCCCTTCAAATAACAACACACATCCAGCAAAAGAGTATCCATTTCTTTACCTACATCTACCAGCGCATCATTAAGCCGTTTTCTGGCTATTACTGTTTTCTCCTGGCCATAAAAACGGTCTTTTTCGGCAAAGCTTTGATCAACTTTTGGTGTTAATCTCACACTCGATAAAGAAATCATTTGGGCTTTTTCAAAGTCCTGGCGCAGACGCTCACCGGCTAAGAATTGAGTTTTTGAAATAATCTTGGCGCCATTCTTTCCTTTTCTCATATAAAGGTGCTTTAATGGACTTTCTGTCTGATTTACCAAAACATCAAGACTATCGATTTTTTCTTTTTCAACAACCATATGTTGATATTGATAACTCATATCATGACTTGTTTTTAAGCGCTTAAGAAAATTAAGCCCTTGTTTTGTTATTACATAATTCTTTTCCACCTCTTGAATTAACTCCAGATTCTGAAGTTTTTTTATTATTTCCTTTTTTTCATTTTCCAGACAAATGCCTGCTTTTTTTACGATGAATTTCTTCAAAACTTTTATGTCACATGGCTTTAACATAACAATATATTTCCTTCACCTTATAAAGATATCTCTTCACTATGGCAAAGCTTCTGCCATTCACTTACACTGCGCTCCAAGCACTCAATCAGGAAATCTATTTCCACTCTATCTCGCATATCTTCAACCAACCGGCAGGCATGCGACACTGTCGTTCTATCACGGTTGAAAATTTGGCCAATTTCAGCAAGATTAATACCAAATCTTACATGCACAAGATACATGGCAATCTGCCTTGCTAGGGCCGTTCTTGCTCCTTGCCTTGTTTTCGCGTTCAATGATTCCAAAGAAATATCAAACGTTATACAAACAAGAGATTTTACGAAATCACAGCTAATTTTTTTCTTTTGATCATTATAATTTTTCTCCTCGAATTTTGCAGTGTGTATTTTGGGCCTTAGCGATGAAGAAACGCTCTCTAATGACTGCCACATAATATTCTCTCCCTGTGTTTATAGGACTATATTCCTATTAACACAGCAAGAATGACGCGGGGATAACTTCCTATTGAAAATATTATTGGAAGAGTTTTATGAAAAGAAAATTACTTGCACATATACTCAAAGCTAAGGTCAGGACCTATTAATTAACAGGCGATTGGTTGGAAGGTAATTTAAAATAAAAAGGCGGCATTAAGCCGCCTTTTATTGTGAGTTTTTGAAAACCGTTATTTTGTTCTTTGTTGACCAAGACCCATTTTCTTAGCTAAAGCAGAACGCGCGGCAGCATAATTTGGTGCGACCATTGGATAATCAGATGGCAAACCCCACTTGTCACGATATTCCTCAGGAGATAGATCATAATGTGTTCTTAAGTGTCTTTTTAAAGACTTGAATTTCTTTCCATCTTCAAGGCAGACTAAATAATCTGGCGTGATTGAACGGCGAACGGATACTGCCGGCTTTTGCGGTTCTTCAACAATTTCTTCCTCTACAGACGAAGTTTTTGTTAAAGCACCATACACATCTCCAATTAAGCTTGGTAAATCAGTTGCAGGTATTGTATTATTTGAAACATAAGCTGCAATAATATCTGCTGTTATTTCAACAAGAGCGTGATTTTTTTCTTCACCAGACATTGTTCTATCTCCATTATTATTAAAATTCTGGCTAGCCACCAAAACCTAAAAGCCAATACACTAAAAAAGCTATATAGGTAAATGCAAGTAATATTTAATACTTACAAATACACCCGCCTATTTGATTTAATTTAAAAAATAAAATCATGCAGGAGCGTATATTTAACGTCATATTGCATAAGCTTCAGCGTTAATCAAGGAGTACACATAAATTTTATAAATAAAACAAATACTATTCAAGCAATCTATTTAGTATTATAAAAAAAATATTTAAATAATGAAACTCAAAACTTTGTATACCTTATAAGAAATAGAAAAACAAATAAACACCAAGAAGTACTGTCGTCCAAAAGGCCATTATTCCTGTTGGCCATGTTTCGGTAAAGACCCCACCTGGACCATGTAATTTACGGATAACACTTCCTGCCAATCTGTAAAAACAAAGTGAAATACTTGAAACAATCTTCCATAGACCAAAAGTAAAGCTATTGAATTCTTTTGCTAACAAACGTCCCGCCCCACGGTAAAGCCAATCAAAATCAAGTGTGATTGTCTTTCCTGGTTTTAAAACGGGTAGCAAAATGAAAAAAGCCAAACCAGCAAAAAGTAGCAATTGTAGCTGAAAGACAACATGTGCGAAGCTATAAGGCACATAGGTTACTTCATAAGGAAGTAGGTCATAAAGAAGGCTTGGGAAAACGCCTAAAAGAATGCAGGCCCCAGCCATCAGGCTCATGGCAATCTGCATTGAAATAGGTGATTCTTTTGGTCTTAACCCCCTATCTTCTTGAAAAAATGTGAACCAAGGAAACTTTAATCCAACATATAAAAACGCACCGGCAGAAGCTGTTGTTAGAGAAAACCAGACAAAAGCAATATGAGCATCTGCAGCACTTTGGCTAATCATCGATTTTGTAATAAAGCCTGATGTATAAGGAAAGGCGGAAATAGAAAGGCCGCCAATAATACCAGCAATTGCAGTTAAAGGCATTGTTCTAAAAAGCCCGCCCAATTCAGTACATTTGGTTTTGCCTGTTCGATACATAACAGCGCCAGCAGACATCAATAAAACGGCCTTATAAATAATATGCACAAAAGCATGCGCCGCAGCACCATTTAAAGCCAGTTCCGTTCCAATGCCAATGCCAATTAACATAAAGCCAACTTGATTGACGATTGAATAGACCAATATGCGGCGTAAATCGTTTTCAAGTATGGCATAAATTATACCATAAAAAACCATAAATAACCCAAGATAGATAAGCAATTCTGTGCCAGGAAAAGTTCTCATGATCACATAAACAGCTGTTTTTGTGGTAAAAGCCGACAGAAAAACCGCACCCGACCAAGACGCGCTCGGATAAGCATCTGGCAACCATGATGAGAAAGGCGGCGCGCCCGCATTTACAAGAAAACCGGCTAAGATAAGCCATCGTGGCCACGAATCAAGTGTTAAGGTACCAATGGCTGTTGATCCCGTTAAAGCAATTTCGCCAGCAATGCCGGCCATTAACAAAACACCGCCAAAAAAATGAATCGTCGCATAGCGTAAACCAGCTGCACGTGCGCTTTCACCCCCCGCCCAAACAACGATTGTAGAAGCAACGGCCATAATTTCCCAAAAGATGAAAAGCGAAATTAAATCGCCAGCAAAAACAACACAAATGGAAGCCCCTGCATAAATGAGTGCAGCGGCAAGCTCACGCGTTTTTTCTTGTAAAACAGCAAAAAGCCCGCCAGCAAACATGGCAAGGCAGAAAACAGTTGCGAATAAGCGCGCTAAAGCATCGGTTTTCACCAAGACCAAATCATAATCGAGATATTCTGCCGTAACGCTTTCACCATCTGGCAAAGCCCAAACCAACCAGCTTGCCAATATAGGGGCAGCCAATAGAACAATATTTCGCAGTTGACCTTTTAATAAAGGTAGCAATAAACCTGCTATAATTAAAATAAAACCGGGAGGAATAATAACATCATTGATCATAATAGGTTTCCTCACGTTTGAAGAAGGCCCCAATAATTTTGGAGCCGACAACAAGAATAATGCAGGCCAAAAATCCGAACCATGCAGCAAAACCAAAAGTAGCTTCTATGCCGAAATGTTCATAATGTTTGACAAAAAAGTCTAATAGAACAAGTATAAAGAGTGAGGCAAGCGCACCAAACCATAAAATTTTTATTGTTGAACCACGGGTTAAGAAGTGGTCATCCTTGTTTTTATTGTTGCTCATCTTAAAGTCCAACCATCTGTTTTGCCAAATCGAGAGCCGCATCAGGGAAGATGAATAGCAATATTGTTCCAAGAGCAGTTAGCGAAATTGCTATCAAAATTGGTAATGGTGCCTCGCCATGATCGCCAGTTTCTTTTGGCGGCACAAGAAAAGCCCGATAAATAATGGGTAGAAAATAGGCCGTATTCAATAAGGTCGATAAAACAATCACACCAACAGCTACCCATTGCTGTGTTGAAACCGCTCCTTGAAGCATGAACCATTTCCCAAGGAAACCGGCCGTTGGTGGAACACCAATCATGGAAAGCGCACCAATCGTAAAAGCTGCCATCGTAATGGGCATTTTCCAGCCAATACCATCAAGCTGGCTAATTTCCGTTTTGTGCGCTGCTGTGTAAATTGAACCTGCAGCAAAAAAGAGTGTAATTTTTGAAATAGCATGTGCTGCAATATGCATGGCAGCACCAACGGCTGAAATTGGCGTTAAAATTGCTGCGGCCAAAATCACATAAGAAAGTTGACTAACAGTAGAATACGCCAACCGTTTTTTAAGGTTATCTTGGCGCAAAGCAACGAGTGAAGCAACAATAACGGTGAAGCCTGCCGCATATAAAAGCCAATCAGCGCTTCCCGTTTCAGCTAATAAATCAATGCCAAAAATATAGACGACAATTTTTACAACGGAAAATACACCCGCCTTAACAACGGCAACAGCATGTAAAAGCGCTGAAACGGGCGTTGGGGCAACCATGGCAGCTGGAAGCCAGAAATGGAAAGGCATTAAAGCGGCTTTTCCAATACCAAACATAAAGAGCAGCGATAAAAGTACTAATACAGCATAAGGTGCTTTATCCTGCAAAATACCGCCTGGAACAAAATCGAGCGTGCCAGCCAAGGCTCCGGTCCATATAATTGCAGGAAGTAAAAGCAGCATGGATGTGCCAAGCAAAATCATTAAATAAATACGGCCACCTTTTTTAGCATTTTCATCTGCCTTGTGCGTTACCAATGGATAAGTTGCTAATGTCAAAACTTCATAAAACAGGAAGAGCGTGAAAAGATTCGCGGAAAAGGCGATACCCATCACTCCAAAGAGAGACACAGCAAAACAAATGTAAAAATTAGTTTGTCGTGGTTCATTATTACCGCGCATATAGCCGATTGAATAAATAGAATTTATGATCCAGAGCGTTGATGCAATAAACGCAAAGAGCATACCGAGCGGCTCAACATTAAATGCCAGCTCCAGGCCTGGTAAAACTTCGTAAGGGCCTGCTTTTGGTATAATGCCCCCTTGAAAATAATCATAAACATTAACCACCTGTGTCCATAATATAATGGCGGTTATAAGTGTGATACATTCACGAATGTTTGGGTAACGACCCAAAAGCGCAATCCCCACCCCTCCGATAAGTGGAATGAAAATTGTTAGTAAGAGAAGCTCATCAACATTAAACATTATTGCACAGCTCCCCAGGTACCTTGAGCTGATGAAAGAAAGGCATCTGCTGCCAATTCAGCTGTTTTGGCTGTTAAATCTGCCTGAATACCAAAATAGAAACAGGCAACGACAAGTATAATCATTGGTAAAATCATTGAAGGTGGCGGATCCTTGGCCAGCAAGGCGGCACCTTTAGGTTCTCTGAAATAGGCAATTTCAACAATGCGGCCAATATAAACAACAGCAATAAAGGAAGAGGCCATAATAGCAAAGGCAAGCCAGCTTTGACCTGTTTCAAAAGCAGCAAGAGCAAGATACCATTTGGAAACAAAACCAACCGTTCCAGGAACACCAATTAGGCTTAGGCCGGCGGCAACAAAAAGCCCCATGGTTATGGGCATGGTGCGGCCAATGCCCTCGACAGCTTGCAATTTTACATTTCCAAGACGCATCATCATTGCCCCGGTACACATAAACAGCGCGCCTTTCATGAAGGCATGATTGACCAAATGCACCAACCCGCCGGTTAAACCTGTTTTTACAGCAAAGGAAATGCCAAGTGTGATATATCCAATTTGCGCAACAGAGGAAAAGGCCAGCATGCGTTCAATATTTTTTTGAAAACAGGCTGCAAAAGACGCAATAAACATTGCCGCCAACGATAAAATAACAAAAACCGTTACAGCAGAAGTCTCAACCAGCTCTAACGAAGGGCCATAAATTGTATAAACGAAACGGATAAGAAGATAAATGGCAACCTTTGTTGCTGTTGAAGCTAGAAATACTGTTGCCATAGTCGGAGAATAGGCATAGGCATTCGGCAACCACTTATGAAGCGGAAAGAGCGCAATTTTTAAACTTAAGCCAACGGTAATGAAAGAGAGCGCCGCCAAGATCGGTCTTGTTTCTTCGATTTCTTTTAGACGAACCGCCATATCTGCAAAGTTAAGCGTACCGGTCATGACATAGAGAAGACCAACACCGACCACATAAAGCGTGGCCCCAATTGTTCCCATAATCAAATATTGATACGCAGCAACCAGGGCGCGTCTATCACGACCCATGGCTATCATGGCGTAGGTCGATAGGGATGAAACCTCTAAGAAAACAAAAGCATTAAAGGCATCTCCTGTTATAGCAATGCCCAGCAATCCACAAAGGCATAAAAGATACATGCTATAAAACCACGAGCGGTTTTCTTCTGCAATTTCCAGTGCAACAACCTTGCGCGCATAAGGCAATGTAATTGCAGCCATAACAGAAACAATTACAAGCACAAAAGCATTTGCAACATCAACACGATATTCAATACCAACCGGGGGCGCCCAACCACCCAATGCATAAGAAACAATGCCATTAACAAAGGTTTCATGGAGCAGGAAAAGCGCTATAATTGGCATGAGCAGGCTAATAATCAATGAGACAAACCAGGCTAAAAGCCCATTTCTCATCATCGCAACAAAGGCGGCCCCAAGCATTGGTATGGCTACTTGCAAAGCAGGCAAATGCTCAATTAAATTCAAGATCGCAGGCGATAGGGATGAAACAGACGCGCTCATTTTGCATCTCCTGGCAGGGTTGAATTTTTATTATCTTCCTCTTGCAAATCATCGCCTTTTGAAAAAATCTCATCTTCTTCAATCGTGCCATAAGCTTCATGAATACGTACAACAAGCGCGAGCCCAAGACCCAATGTTGCAACACCCACAACAATGGCCGTTAGAATAAGAACATGTGGTAATGGATTGGAATAAACCTCATAGCCCTCTGCCAGAATAGGCGGCGTACCCCCTAAAATTTTTCCTGGCGATAGATATAGAAGATAAACAGATGTTTGGAACAGGCCAAGTCCAACCAGCTTTTTAACCATATTGCCGCGTGCAACAACGATATATAGACCGCTGGACATCAAAAACAGAGTAATGAAGTAATTATAATAATTGATAAATTCTTCAAAAATCATTTCGTTTTATCCTCACCTTTTCCTCGTCCGGCAAAGGCATAAAAAATTGAAATCATCGTTCCTGCAACCGTTGTTAAAACACCTACTTCAACCCATAAGACGCCGCGTTCCTGTGCGTGATAATTTGGTTTTTCAGGATGATGATTATGAGATAGAACATCATAATCCAGAAAATTTTCACCCAGATAAAGTGTTAGAAAACCAACACCGGCATAAATGATAACGCCAGCCGGCATCATGAGCGTTACAAGTCTTGGCGGCACAATTTTTTGGGTTGGATAAAGGCCAAAAACCAGCGCGTGGAAAACCACGGCAGCAGCAATAACAACACCGGCCTGAAAACCGCCCCCTGGACTAAAATCACCATGAAAATGCACATAAAGCGCAAAAATAAGCATAAAGGGAATAAGCATCTTTGTAACAATGCGAAGAATAGCATCAAGGCGCATTTTACTTCTCCCCTTCTCGCAAAGTATCATCTTTTTTGCGGCGGCGGCGCAAGAGCATTAAAATGCCTATCCCTGCGGTAAAAACAACCGTTGTCTCGCCTAATGTATCAAAACCGCGATAACTGGCTAACACGCTTGTTACAACATTGGGTATGCCCGTTTCTGGCTTTGAGCGGGCCAGATAGTCAGGACCAACATGCTGGTTTACAGGCTGGTCGGCAGCACCGAAGGGCGGCAGGTCAATTGTCCCGTAAACAAGCATTGCGCCAACGCCAATTGCAACAAATAAAGGCAAGAGAGGTGGCTTAAAGGCCTTCATTTCATGCCCTTTTGTCAAATAAAGTGTTCCAAGAAGTAAAACCGTGGACATGCCAGCGCCAACGGAAGCTTCAGTCATAGCAACATCGACAGCGTCTAATACCATCATGACAGAGGCAATAAGCAAAGAATAAATACCTGAAAGAACCACAACACCAAAAAGATTTCTGGTACGAACAATGCCTATAGTAATGCAAGCTAGAAGACTTAAAAGAACTGTATTGATGAGGGCTTCAGACATTATTTTTCACCCTTTTCGATTTCTTCATCTTCAACCAGAACGGAAGCAGACAATTCAGCTTCATCTGCATCAATGGCTGTTGTTGTTTTGCGCCTGTCTTCTAATGGCATATCATGCTTATCACTGCGCGCATCTATTTCGGGGCCATCCAAAACAGGCTCAACCCCATCAGCCATAGCGGCGCGCGAAATTGCATGCGACGCTATAGGACTTGTAAAAAACAAAAGCACAAAAAGGCAGATAAGTTTAAAAGCTACAAGTGTAAAACCGGCCTGCACCATCATCCCCCCCAACAAAAAACCGACACCCATCGTCTCAGAAACAGAAAGAGCGTGCATTCGTGTAAAGATGTCAGGCATTCTAATAAGACCTATAGCACCCACAACAAGAAAGAAGGAACCCACAATAATCATAACCCAGGAAATAACGTCAGCAATTATCATGTTTTATGCACTCCGGAAAAACCTTTACGATTTTCATCCTCTTCATTGGGTGGCGCTTCCCCACCCAAAGCGCCGTAACGGAAGAATTTTAAAACAGCATAAGTGCCTGTAATATTCAAAAAGGCATAAACCAAACCAACATCAAGGAATTCAGGGCGCCCATTTAAAAAACCCAAAACAGCAAGCAACATAATTGCAAGCGTTCCGATAAAATTGGCGGCTAGAAGCCTGTCAAAAACATTAGGCCCTGCCAAGGCGCGAAAAACGGCCAATGAAAGAGCAACAAGAACAGCAATCATAGCAAGAATAAACATTATTCCTTTTCTCCCTCAAACCAAACAACCCTTTTATCCATATCACTGCCCACACAATCAAGCGCCCCTGCTTTTTCTATCGCATGAACCTGTATTGTATTTTCTGAAGAGGAAATACCAACGGCAATCGTTCCTGGCGTTAATGTTATGGAGTTCGCATGCGTAACGCGCCCCATATCCGTTTTTTGGGAAGGATTAAACGTTATCATTGTTGGTGAAATAGGCAGGCGCGGGCTCAAAATAATTTTAGTGACATTAACTGATGACTTGATAATTTCCCACATGAGCCAAAGCCAATAAACAACACCGCGGGGAATAAACTCAACCGGCACGCCCTCCCTATCTAGAAGACCTGCCCGGTCAACGATATAGGCAACAGCTAAAGAAGCAATGCCGCCGGTAATAATGAGGCGCGGTATGTAAACACCAGACAAAAGCAACCACAAGCCAAACATAAGAACTGAAAGTACCAAAAAACGGACAGGTGAGTGCAGCATAAAACATCCTTTAGACAGGCAATTTCATAAAATAGCCTTGATTCTTATAAATTGTTGATAAGTTAATATTTCGTGCTTGGCTATCAATATCGCTATAACTTCCTCATTTTTCCTCAACAAACACCATCAAAATCTGGGATCAAACACCTAGCATGCTCTAAAAACCCACTTGGCATATTATCTAGTTCCGCTTATCTTCACGCCAACTGGAGGATTTTCAAGAAATGGTAAAATCGAACCCTAATGTTGAGATTAAAAAAAGTGATGCTGAATGGCGTGAACATCTCACCCCTGAACAATATCGCATTACCCGCAAACATGGCACAGAACCTGCCAATAGCGGACCACATCTCCATCAAAAAGCTGATGGCACCTATGCATGTGTTTGCTGTGGTAATCCGCTTTTTGAGGGCCGCACAAAATACGAATCAGGAACGGGCTGGCCCAGCTTTTTTGCACCTGTTGGTGAAGAAAATATTGCAACATTTACCGATCGTTCACTTTTTTTGATGACACGAACAGAAGTCCGCTGTTCAAAATGTGATGCCCATCTAGGTCATGTTTTTAATGATGGGCCTGAACCCACCGGAAAACGCTATTGCATGAACGGCCATGCCCTTACTTTTGAAGAAGAAAAATAATAAAATGTCTTTTGAACTTACCAAGCCCCCACAAGCTGAGAAAAAACCTAACAAGACCGCCTATCACGGGATAACGCGCACCGAAAACTATGCCTGGTTACGCGCTGAAAACTGGCAAGAAGTTATGCGCGAACCTGAAAAACTGGATGATGATATCCGCGCTTATCTGGAAGCTGAAAACGCCTATACAGACGCTTATTTTGAAGGCACAAAAGAGCTTCAATCTACGCTTTTTGAAGAAATGAAAGCGCGCATCAAAGAAGATGATAGCTCCGTTCCCGCACTTGATGGCCCTTATCTTTATGCTATGCGCTATGTAACTGGCGGCCAACACCCACATTTTTATCGTACCGATAAACAGGGTAAAAATGAAGAGGTCTTACTTGATGGAGATATTTTAGCCGATGGTAAAGCTTATTTTCGCCTTGGTGGCTTCAGCCATTCAGACGACCATAAGCTGGCTTTATGGTCCTATGATGATAAGGGATCTGAATATTTCACCTTAAAAATACGCGACCTTAAAACAGGCATTGAACTTGACGATACAATTAATGAAACAACTGGCGGCGGTATATGGGATAATGCCTCGACCTGTTTTTTTTATGTCAAGCAAGACGAAAATCACCGTCCTTCCAAAGTATTTCGCCATGTCATTGGCACTCCTCAATCTGAAGATACACTGGTTTATGAAGAAAAGGACCCCGGCTTTTTTGTTGGGGTTAGCAAAACATCTTCTGATAATTTCATTACGATTGATTGCCACGACCACCAAACCTCTGAAAGCTATTTAATTGACGCCAATAACCCAACTGAGGCCCCTAGGCTTATTGCCAAGCGCGCGGTTGAGGTTGAATATTCCGTTGATGATCTGGGAAATGGCAACCTTATCATCTCAACCAATGCAGATGGTGCAGCTGATTTTAAACTCGTAACAGCGCCTGTAAAAAATCCATCACGTGAAAACTGGGTTGATTTCGAACCCCATGAGGAAGGCCGCCTTTTAAAAGGGCTGGAAGTTTTCAAAAACCATATTGCCTGGCTAGAGGTACGCAATGCCTTGCCCCGCATCGTTATTAAACGTTTATCAGATGGTGAAAGTCACACAATAGCATTTGATGAAGAAGCTTATTCTTTAGGGCTTTCTGGCGGGTATGAATTTGATACGACCACAATCCGTTTTTCCTATTCATCCATGACAACGCCTGCCCAAACCTATGACTATGACATGGAAACGCGCCAACGCACTTTGCGTAAAGAACAGGAAGTACCTTCAGGCCATAATCCGTCTGATTATGTAACCCGCCGCTTACAAGCTCCCTCTCATGATGGTGTTGAGGTGCCGGTTACGCTTTTATATCATAAAGACACCAGGCTTGATGGCTCGGCCCCACTTCTTCTTTATGGATACGGGTCTTATGGCATGTCGATGCCGGCTTCATTTTCAACCACGCGCCTTTGTCTTGTTGACCGGGGATTTGTTTATGCCATTGCCCATATTCGTGGCGGCATGGAAAAAGGGGATAATTGGTATAAACAGGGAAAACGCGAGAAAAAGGTCAATACATTTAAAGATTTCATTGCTGCTGGTGAATTTCTGGCACAGGAAAACTTCACCTCTCATGGTAAAATCGTTTCCCATGGTGGCTCTGCTGGCGGCATGTTGATGGGGGCTACTTTAAATATGGCTCCTTCTCTTTTTGGCGGATCCATTGCCTCTGTTCCTTTTGTGGATGTTTTAACCACCATGCTGGATGATAGTTTGCCCCTCACCCCACCGGAATGGCCGGAATGGGGAAATCCAATTACGAGCAAACAGGATTATGAAACCATTGCAGCTTATTCACCCATTGATAATGTGAGCGCCCAAGATTACCCGCCTATTCTAGTGATTGGCGGGTTAACCGACCCGCGCGTTACCTATTGGGAGCCAGCTAAATGGGTTGCCACTTTACGTGATAAGAAAACAGATACGAACCCGCTTCTCCTTAAAACCCATATGACATCTGGGCATTCGGGGGCTTCTGGCCGATTTGACAGTTTAAAGGAAACAGCACAAGAATATGCTTTTGCTTTAAAAATTACAAATATAGATAAACCCCTTTAAAATGATAAAATAGTTTAGCTATATCATTTTATTTACGCTCATCTTTTCTTTTAAAATAAGGGTCATTTTAAAAGGATTACGCTATAAAACCTAAGAAAACACGATGATGAAAACAAAAAAACCATTTA